>JBBEBO010000168.1:0-9903 GCA_040882265.1 Brumimicrobium sp.
ACAATCAGCGTCATTTCAACTTATGCTGTTTTTTAAAAAAGTTAAATCTCGAGGTGACGTTGGATTATTGACAACTTCGGACAATAGTGAATCCATATAATTTCACTTAAAAAGTTAAAATTTAATTTAATTTTTTTTAACACTTCTTTTCCCTAATAAAAATTAAAATCAATTGAACTCCTACACACCAGCAACAGCAAGTAAACCACTGATATTATGAACAATAAAATCACTACTAATTGTATTTCTTCACTTAAAAATTAATTAATTATTACTTGTTTATCAATAAATTATTCATACCTTAGCACTGATTTAGGTGGTTAGGTTAGGTTGATTAGAAAGAGGGAACAAGGACGCTCGTCCAGTTCCCTCTTTCGTTTTTTATTACATTTATCTAAATAAACTTTAATGAATAAGCTTATAACACTAATATTTACAATAATAGTAGGCAGTCCTCTTTATTCTCAATCATTTGATTATTATAAAATTGGAGACACTACAAATGTAAATGTAAACCATAATTTCGGGATTTGTCTAATGGGAGGAGCTACTGAAAATGAAGATGGAGCAACTTGGTTTTTAAACAATTCAGGCGGTGGAAATATCGTTGTACTTCGTGCAAGTGGTGGGGATGGTTATCAGAACTACTTTTACAGTGATTTAGGAGTTTCTGTACAATCCGTAGAAACAATTGTTTTCAATGATATTAGTGCTTCAAATGATCCATTTGTATTAGATAGAATTGAAAAAGCTGAAGCGATATGGATAGCTGGAGGTGATCAATATGCTTACGAAACATTATGGAAAGGAAATGCTGTTGAAACTTTAATAAATAATCATATCAACGTCAAACAAGCTCCAATCGGAGGAACTAGTGCCGGAATGGCAATTTTAGGAGATTATTACTTCAGTGCAGAAAACGGAACAATTACTTCTAATGAAGCCCTAAACAATCCTTTTGACCTAAACCTTACTATCGGTTCAGCATTTATTCAAACACCATTCTTAGAGAATACGATAACTGACACACATTACGACAATCCAGACAGAAAGGGAAGACATTTGACTTTCATTGCACGAATGCTAAACAATAATTCAAATGAAGATTATTTTGGAATTGCTTCTGATGAATTTGTAGCCATTTGCATTGATTCTAACGGTATTGCTCAAGTTTTTGGCGAGCATCCTGAATACGATGATAACGCCTATTTTTTACGCACTAACTGTCAAAGAGCTACACCCGCTGTTATACAAGCTGACACACCGTTGACATGGGAAGTAAATGATGGAGCTGTGATAGTTTGTAATATAAAAGGAACAATAGATGGAAGTAATAAATTTGACTTGAATCAATGGCTTGACATTATTGGTGGCACATGGGAAGAATGGTCTGTTGACCAAGGAAATTTAACTTCTCAAAACGTACAATTTAACGGGTGTACTTCTTTAGTAGATAACAACAATATAATAAATGAAGAATTAATAGTCTACCCCAATCCCACTTCAAGTAGCATAAATGTTAAGGTTGATGCGAAAATCAAAAGTATTGAGGTGCTAGATGCAAATGGAAAAGTTTTAACATCTAACAACTACTCAACTAAAATTTCTCTTGAAGATATTACTAACGGTATCTATACATTGAGGATAAAAACTACTGAAGATTTAATTTTACACAAAAAATTTACATTAATAAATTGAGCAAAAAATGATTTATAAATCATCAATAGTCTCCAGAAAAAGTAACCCAGAACTCTCTCAACACATAAAATTAGAGGTCTTAATTTAGATCGAACAATACTGATAAATCATAGTTTTGTTTAAATATATATAAAACTCCTAATAAAGTTTTATATATTTGTCTATAGTGTTACAACAAGAAAATGAATCAAATGAAATTACTTTATAAAATATTGTTATCAATTTTCTCGATATTTATTCTAATTGCTTGTGAAAACAGTAATGATAATAATTCTGAAGAAAACGAAAACAAATCTACAGTTAAAGAAACTGAATTAACACCGTCTGAAAACATTTCACAACGTTGGGTACTCGTCAAAAGAACAAATACTAAAAAAGACAAAACAATGGATTACGATGAACAGAATTCATCTGTAATTACCTTTTTTGAGGACAATGGATACTTTAGGATATATGATTCTTTAGTTAATATGAAAAAGGATCAGGGGATCAGAAGAATTGAGCAGAGGCAATCAGGACAATGGGAAATTGATAAGGACAAATTAATTTTAAGATATACGGAATCGGATACTGTTATTATTGAAGAAATGACAATACAAAAACTTGATAAGAAAGAACTTCAACTTAAGTCTGATCAAAAAGATCAAATTAATTATTACAAGAAGAAACAATAAAGCTTTTAAAAAACAATCAAAAACACTGTCATTTTAATTTTATGACGGTGTTTTTTTTATCCTTTAATTTATGTTTGATATAATTAAAAAACGTATAAGAAATATGAATAATGTTTCTCGATTCGTTTTACGTATACTGTATCCAATCAGCTTATACCTTTTATTTTACTTTATTTTTATCTATGGACTAAATCTTCCCTCTCAACTAGTTCAACTCGTTTTTATATTAATTTGGGCTTTTCTAGAGTGGAAATTATTTCTCTCAAAAAATAATAACCAGAGCTAAAATCAAAGCAAAAAAACGGAAACTAATAAGTTAGAGAGCTATTGCTTAACAAGCTTTCTAGTTTTATCTCCTACTTTTAAAATATAAATCCCAGGTGATAAATTAACTGTACTTAAAACAGCATCATCACCTAAATTCGTAACATCTATATTCATTTGTTTTCCATTTAAGTCAAAAAGAATTAAATCTTCAGCAACACCTGCACCTTCTACAGTGAATTCATCGCTAAATGGGTTAGGATACACTCTAAGTTCATCTTCTTTTTTAATTGGCGAATCGGCGGTATTTAAAATACTTCCATCAGATACAATAAAGTGATCAAAACCAGCATCTGTAGTATTTGGAGTCGCAAATGAATCAGAAGTGCTTATAAACAGCTGCATATTTGCCGTAGGGGTAATATAATCTTCAACCCTCGTTGAAACTGGAATCCATTTATCAAAATCACTCGGTACACTACCTTGTTTATCAATCTCAACTATATCCGTTCCGTTTGAAAGCATAATTTTTAAAGTATCATTTACAGGATCATAACCATGATAACTAAAAAACCATCTTTCATAATAAATATGAGGGTCGGAATGGTTAGTCACATCAAAAACTGGAGAGATCAGTGTTACAGTTCCTCCTTGAACATTGCCAGCCGTTGTTGGCTGATTATCTGTAACAAAAGCATAATTTCCACAATCATTTGGTGAGTCAATATTGGGGTTCGGGTAATTCCCAAGCACATCTTCTCCATTTGGAACGCCTCTTTCCCAGTCTCCAGAATATGCATTTGAGGTTTCAGACCATCCATAATCAAATGTGAAATCATCATATATTCCTTCTGCCAATACCACAGTTATATTACCAGTGTTATCATCAATATCTAAATTTTGACAATGAGTAATATACCCCCATTTACCAACAACAACTTCATAGTTATCATCATAATAAAGATTAAAATCCGCTACCCCTAAACCATTAGTTGTTTGATCAAAAGTATTATCAGAATGGTCAATGCGAACATTAGCATCTAAAATTGGGTCTCCATTTTCATCTTCAACATTAACTACAAAATCAAAGTCTGGAATTGGAATCAATTGAACGTCTTGAATCACTGTATCTCCTTCGGTTAAAGTTGTTGAAATTGTTTCAACTTCATAGGCATATCTTTCATAAACAACATCATACACACCAGTATTCGCAACACCCGTTTTATAATCTCCATTAAGATCACTTTGAGAAACCTGAGTTTCACCTACAATAGAAACATCTACACCTTGTACTGGATCTCCTGTTGACGAATTTGTGATATTTCCTTCAAGCTTTGCAGCATAAGGGTAATCAGGTCCTAATATAAATAATCCATTCTCAATATCTGTTGCTAGAAGTGTACCTGAAGGCAAAAAAGGATAAGCTCCCCAACACCCTGTCGTTGAAGTTGAAGTTCCTGGATAAGTATCATAACTCGCAATTTCAACCATATTGTAGGGATCACTAATATCGTGTACAACAACACCATCAGCATAATAAGAAGTGACTAAGAAATCACCTAAAACATGTGCATTATGTGGAACAATCCCCATTCCTGGGCTTGATTGAATTCGGTCAACCTCAGTTATATTTGTTGGGTCTGTGATGTCATAAGCTGTTATATAGGCATCTGTAACTTCGTCTGTGGTAAAAACATAATTACCGTCATCGCTAGGCCATATATTATGTGCGAAACTAGAAGGTGTTTCTTTAGTACCCAACAAAACTGGATTGGATTTATCACTGATATCTACAAGAGATATAATTCCTGCATAAACATGAGCAAGATACATTGTGTCCCCTCTTACATACCCATCATGTACGTACCAATCCTGAAAACTACCTACTTCAACAGGGTTCATTGGGTCTGTGAATAAATCAAGTATTTGAACTCCTCCAGCATCCCGGTTGGCACCAAAAATATATCCATAACCATTTTCATCAATGTACAAGTTGTGGGCTGTAGACCAAAAAGTAGAACCTCCATCACCAAAATAATTCGTTGTGGAAGTAATTGCACCACCAGGCAATGGAGACAAGTCAATAATCAACAATCCATCTTGAGCTTCCGTAGTGATATATGCATAATCTCCATTCACTTTTAAGTCTCTCCAAACACTTTCAGAGCCCGAATGCCAATAAACTTCATTTGGGTTTTGTGGATCTGTAACATCTACAATAGAAACTCCCTTTTCTGCTCCAACAACAGCATATTCATTACCAAACTCGTCAACATACCCCCAAATATCATTTATTTCAGTATTGTGAAGGGATTGATAATCAACATGGCTTAAAGAATCAATATTGATTCCTTGTGCATTAATTAATATGCAAAAGGTTGTAAAAATTGTAGTTAAGAATAATTTCATTTCAGTTGTGTTTAAATCGATTTATAATCTATAAGAAAAAAAGTGCCGCTATTATAAAAATTAGGATAATAATTAGGTATTGCCAAATATCAACAAAATAAGGGTAATATTTTTTAAAGCTTTCTCTCATTAACCAACTGCAATTTAGTGAATTTGTTTGAATTCCTTAAAATTAACGAAGCTTATATGATGAAGTGTATTTATTATTGATTGACAGCACTCCCTTCCTTCTCTTTTTAAAGGAGTTGGGTAAATGCAAATTACTTCAAAGTTTTTTAAGGCATTAGCAATTAGCTCTATTTCGTATCTTTTTTTAGCTATATTATTTTGAGATAAATCAAAATCTATTGTCTTTACAATTTGCTTTTTATCTCTATTGAGTAAATCGATTCGAACGTTCATTGAAATAGTTGGATCTAACTCGTTCAAAAGCACATCTTTTTCCCAATTTTCAAACTGCTTTGAGTGATAATACGCTTTCCATTTTAGATAAAACAAAGGCTTTTTTGATGATTTTTTATTGATATTATCACCTAAAAATTGATTTACCAATTTATCAAAGACATCACCACTCAACCATTCATTAATTGTTATAGGTGCTGAGTAACGAATTGCTCCATTAGTATCCTTATTCAATCGATCAAATTCTTCTTTCGAATAATGAGGATCAAAAAGCATTAACTCTTTGTTATTGCTCCTATAATGATCTACTTTTTGCTTCAGTGCTTTAAGGTGTCTTTGTACTGCCAAAAAAGTATTGCGATGGAGTGTTTCCTTCATAAGCCGAACCCTTTTGTTTGAAAGGTATAAAAACGGTCCCTCTCCTCCACCTGCAAAAAAACCTACAGCTAGATGTTCATCTGTCAATGAATTCAGTTTGTAATAAATAATTGAATAATAAGCCTCCATTTATAGTTTCAAGATATAATTTTTTACTTCTGCTCTAGTATATTGTATAAATTCAGTATCAAAACACAGCTGCAATTCATCCCAATACTGGTTGCGCAACGCTGGGTACAAACTTATTCGATATTTTAAATCAGATTTAAATTTTTCATGATAAAGGGATTCAAACTCATCTAGATACTCCAACAAATCAGTACCGACATGCTTAAAAAATGATTTTATTCCCCCTTTTGTCAAACCAAGTTTGGCAGGTGAACTTGGATTAAACTTCAATAGTTCAAAATTATTTTCAGGAACTGCGTGTACAGCAAAATAGTTTTTTCTTCCTGGAACTATGAGTTTTTTAGTATTATTAAACAAAGGAAAAAACAAGTCTATTAAATAAGAATAAAACAATGTTTTTGGCGATAGAAATTGGTTGAATTTCCTTTTTGAATCCCATAAAAACTCGTGCCAATAATTTAGTTCTTCAACACCGTTAATTTCTTGATTGCAAAAATACTTCTTCCCTTTCAACGTGAAAACACCCACTTTTAATCTGTTAATTTTAAAATGATTAAATGTGAAACTAAGAACTTCATTCGTAACTCTAATATGATCATTTATTGGTCGGTGTAATAAATAAGTCTCTCCTTTATTTGTCAACAAAACTGTAGGGGCACCTAAAATACTGTTAGATATAGTTACTGGAACCAGTTCCTCCATTATTTTGTCGTTTTCTCTAACATTGGCACAAAACTGAAGTCTCCAAAAGTATCTTTTTTAACTTCTCCTTCCTTTATTTTAATGTACCGTGTCATTATTTGAGAGTCTCCTTCACCAATAGGAATAACTAATATCCCTCCAACTTTTAACTGATTCATTAATTCTTCAGGTAAAAATGGAGCTCCGCAAGTGACAAGAATCCTGTCGTATGGAGAATAAGAAGGTTGACCTTTATAACCATCACCATAGAACAGTTTTGGCGTATATCCCAACTTGTGAATAATACGTTTTGACTTTAAATAAAGTTCTTTTTGTCTCTCTATTGAAATAACTCGCGCTCCAAGAGCACAAAGAATAGATGTTTGAAAACCGCTACCTGTACCAATTTCTAGAATTTTTTGTCCTCTTTCTACTTTAAGCAATTCTGATTGAAAAGCAACAGTGTAAGGATGAGAAATCGTTTGTCCAGCTCCAATTTGAAATGCCATATTAGAATACGCTTGATTCGTAAAAGCAAGATCTAAAAAGAAATGTCTCGGTACTTTATCAAAAGCATCTAAAACTGTTTGATCTGCAATTCCCCTCTCTTTTAACTCGTCGACTAATTTTCGACGCATTCCTTTATGCCTGTAGCTATCTTCCATTGCTACAAATTTAAGTTTTCCTAACTAAAAATAGAATACATAAAAACTTTTTATTAACTATTTATACTTAGTAAGTCATCAGGGAATCTTACTTTTTTTAAATTAGCTTGTAAATAGCATTTCTCTCAATTTTGGGAAAGGCCAAAGCTCATCGTCAACTAATATTTCTAGTTTATCGCAATGATATGCTATTTCATTAAAATGAACTTTCACATTATCTCTGTAAGCTTCAGATTTTTTGCAATTATCATCAATTTTATTTGCCTCTTTTCTGTTTTCTAGCATTTTTTTAGCAATGCTCTGCATTTTATTCATATGCATTGAAAGGTCTTGTAACAAACTTCGCTGTTCAATTGTGCTTTTATCTGCATCTTTACCTAGAATAGCACTTAAACCTTGAATATTTTGAATAAGTATGTTCTGATATTGAATAACAGCTGGAATCACATGGTTTTGAGTTAAATCACCAATTAGTCTCGCTTCAATTTGAACACGCATAATGTATTTTTCATATTCAATTTCCTGACGGGCTAAAAGTTCTCTTTTAGAAAAGACATTCATTTTTTCAAAAAGCTCTATCGATTTTTTCTCTTCCCAAACTTTAAGTGCACTTGGTGTGTCTTTAAAATTATTCAATCCACGTTTTTTAGCTTCCTTCACCCATTCTTCACCGTAACCATTTCCTTCAAAACGGATTTTTTTAGACTCTTTAATTAATTTTTGCAATTCTTTTAAAATCGCTTCATCTTTCCCATCCCCTTTCTTGATTCTAACATCTACCTCTTTTTTAAAAATTTCCAACTGGTTAGCCACAATAGTATTCAAAACAATCATCGATTGTGAGCAGTTTGCTAGAGATCCAACCGCACGGAATTCAAATTTATTTCCTGTAAAAGCAAAAGGAGAAGTCCTGTTACGATCTGTATTATCTAAAAGGATTTGTGGTATTTTTCCAATATTCAGCTTCAACTCAGTTTTATCTTTTGGCGTCATTTTTCCCGCCTTGATATTCACTTCTAAATCATCTAAAACTTTTGTGAGTTGAGATCCAATAAAAGCAGAGATTATCGCTGGAGGAGCTTCATGTCCGCCTAAACGATGATCGTTGGATGCACTTGCTATAGAAGCGCGAAGTAGATCTGCATGATCATAAATAGCTTTAATGGTGTTTATGAAAAAGGTTAAAAACTGTAGATTACTCTTTGGATTTTTTCCAGGAGCTAACAAATTCACTCCACTGTCTGTCGCTAATGACCAGTTATTGTGTTTACCTGACCCATTTAATCCTGGAAATGGTTTTTCGTGAAGTACAACTCTAAAGTCGTGTTTTCTAGCTATCTTCTCTAGCAAATCCATCAACAATAAGTTGTGGTCATTTGCTAAATTACATTCTTCAAATATTGGCGCACATTCAAACTGATTTGGAGCCACCTCGTTATGTCTTGTTGTAACGGGTATTCCTAAACGAATAGCCTCTTTTTCAAAATCTCGCATGAAAGAAGTAACTCGCTCAGGTATTGAACCAAAATAGTGGTCATCTAGCTGTTGTCCTTTTGCAGGTGGATGACCAAACAAAACTCGCCCCGTCATCATCAAGTCTGGTCTTGCGTTATAGAAAGCTTTATCTATCAAAAAGTATTCTTGTTCCCAACCTAATGTTGCATTGACCTTACTCACATTCTTATCAAAATATTTGCATACTTCAACTGCTGCGTTATCAACAGCATTTAATGCTTTCAATAAAGGCATTTTATAATCTAATGCTTCACCAGTATAAGCGATAAAAATTGTTGGGATACAAAGAGTGTTTGCAATTACAAAAGCAGGAGATGATGGATCCCACGCTGTGTAACCTCTCGCTTCAAACGTATTTCTTATTCCTCCATTAGGAAAAGAAGAAGCATCAGGTTCTTGTTGAACAAGTAATTCTCCGCTAAACTGCTCAATTGCTCTCCCAGGACCAACGGGTTTAAAAAATGCATCGTGTTTTTCAGCAGTTGCACCAGTTAAGGGTTGAAACCAATGTGTATAATGTGTTGCTCCCTTACTAAGTGCCCAATCTTTCATAGCAGAAGCAACTTGATCAGCAATTCTTCTTTCTATTCGAATCCCTTTAGAACTTGCTAATTTTATTGATTCATAGGCTTCATCTGGTAAATACTCCCTCATTACTTCAAGGTGAAAAACTTTTTCTCCAAAAATTTGAGAAACCTTACCTACTTGTTCTACTTGTCTAGGAGTACGATGTAAAACATCCTGATACGCTTGCTTTCTAACTGATGACATAATAAAAATTTAATATTTACGACAAAAATAAATAAAGTGAGGGGGTATTTTTATAAAAAGTACATATTTTTATTAACAACCCTACATTAATTTAGGGGTGAATTCAAAAAAAGTTGTTAAAATCTTGAAGTATGTTTGTTTTTTACACGCCTAACGCTTTTCACTTAGCAATTTTGATTAAAAAATGAACTATTATCTGAGCAGAGCTCGTATACTACTGTTAACTTACTGTTGGGGTAGTGAAATTACTGTTGGGAAGGTGAAATCACTGTTGGGAAGGTGAAATCACTGTTGGGAAGGTGAAATCACTGTTGGGA
>JBBEBO010000168.1:10003-15291 GCA_040882265.1 Brumimicrobium sp.
AAATCACTGTTGGGAAGGTGAAATCACTGTTGGGAAGGTGAAATCACTGTTGGGAAGGTGAAATCACTGTTGGGACGCACGGCCGTGCGTCCCAACAATAACGTGCGTCCTAACGGTTTCTTCTTAAAGAAGCTAATTTGTATTAAAAACAACTTATTAACAATCTAAATTATTAACTCAAAAAAATAAATTTAATTATATGTAAGATAAATAACAGTTAAATTTTATCTTTGACCTCGATGGAAACGCAAGTCATTCTCAATAAGAGGCATTTTGATTTAACCTTACACAGGCTCTGTCGGCAATTAATTGAAAATCACAATGATTTTTCCAACACTGTTTTAATAGGTTTACAACCACGTGGAGTGCGTGTTTTAGATCGATTAAAGCAAATGCTCGAAGATATTTTAGGAAACCCTATCCAGTGTGGAACACTTGATATCACTTTTTACCGGGATGATTTTCGAAGACGTGAAAAACCTCCAATCCCTAGTGTTACAAACATTGACTTTGCATTAGAAAACAAACAGGTCGTACTTATCGATGATGTTTTATACACAGGTCGAACTATTCGTTCAGGTTTAGATGCATTACTGGCATTTGGTAGACCAGAAAAAGTTGAGTTACTTACCTTTATCGACAGAAGATTTAAAAGGCATTTACCCATTCAAGCAGACTATATAGGGAAAACTGTAGACACACTGATTTCAGAAAGAGTTTCTGTTGAATGGAAAGAAATAGAAGGAGAAGACAAGGTATTACTTTTTACACCCAATGAAAATGGATAATTTAAGTGTTGAACATCTAATTGGCATAGAGCATCTCACACCAAGAGATATAGAAATCATTTTTAAAACTGCAGATAGTTTTAAAGAAGTAATCAATCGCCCAATTAAAAAAGTTCCATCACTTAGAGACATCACAATAGCCAACTTATTTTTCGAAAACTCGACTAGAACAAGACTTTCTTTTGAATTAGCTGAAAAACGTTTAAGCGCTGATGTGGTCAATTTCAGTGCTTCAAGTAGTTCCGTAACAAAAGGAGAAACACTGGTCGATACAGTCAATAACATTCTTTCAATGAAAGTTGACATGGTTGTTATGCGTCACCCTAATCCTGGAGCAGCAAAGTTTTTATCTGAGCGTGTTAATGCTAAAATTATTAATGCTGGAGATGGCACGCATGAGCATCCTACCCAAGCGCTTTTGGACACTTACTCGATACGTGAAAAGCTAGGTGCTGTAGAGGGTAAAAAAGTCGTGATCGTCGGAGATATTCTACACTCTCGGGTAGCACTTTCAAATATTTATGCTTTGCAAAAACAGGGTGCTGAAGTTATGGTTTGTGGACCAACTACACTAATTCCAAAATACATTCATGAACTAGGAGTAAAAGTTGAAAACAACTTAATTAAAGCTCTAGAATGGTGTGATGTTGCAAATATGTTGAGAATTCAATTAGAGCGCCAAGATATTCAATTTTTCCCTTCCCTTCGAGAGTACACTATGCTTTACGGGTTGAATAAAAAAATATTAAACGATTTAAAGAAAGAAATTGTCGTGATGCATCCTGGTCCAATTAATAGAGGAGTTGAAATCACGAGCGACGTTGCTGACAGTAAGCAGTCGATAATTTTAAACCAAGTTGAAAATGGTGTCGCTATAAGAATGGCTATTATCTACTTATTAGCGTCAAAAATCGATCGTCAATAAATTTTTCTTATTTTTGAACAAACATTAAATCGAATGAACTTTCAAGTTACAGATCAAAATAAATACAGTGTTGTTAGCTCGCACGTAGATAAATTAAATGCTGGAAATGCACCTGAATTAAAATCCGCTTTAGTTAATTTAAATAAAAACAGCGTAAATAATATTATTATTGATCTTTCTGAAACTAGTTATTGTGATTCTTCTGGATTAAGTGCTATACTCACTGCAAATAGACTTTGTAAAGATTCAGGAGGAAAATTCATCCTTTGTGGCTTACAGCCAAACGTAAATAAAATGATTGAAATATCTCAACTAAATCGTGTTTTAAACATTGAAGACGACTTAGACAGCGCAGTTAAATCAATTTAAAGCATTGCGAATATGAGCTTTGATGTTACCATTCTTGGAACTGGTTCCGCAGTACCTACACTTAGGCGTGGTACAACATCTCAATTTATAAACTGCCAACAAAGGCATATCCTTATTGATTGCGGTGAAGGAACTCAACTTCAAATGCGTCGGTTCAAAGTAAAATTTCAACAAATTGATATCATTTTAATTTCTCATTTACACGGAGATCACGTTTTTGGATTAGCTGGCTTGTTGAGCACAATGAGTCTTCTTGGTAGAGATCAGCCGTTAAAAATTTTTGGACCAACAGGAATTAAAAAAATGTTGGAAACACAGTTTGCTGTTGCTGGTTTGAAGCAGTTATTTCCTATTGAAATTGAAGAACTAGAAGAAAACACCTCAACCCTTTTGTTTGAAGATAAATGTATTGAGATTTATACTTTTCCGCTTAAACACAGAATACAAACTCAAGGTTATAAAATTCAAGAAAAACCGGGTAAAAGAAGGTTGTTAAAAGAGGAGTTTGATAGAACTGGAATCAGCGTTGCGTACATCAGTAAACTATTGAGTGGTGAAGATGTAATTGACAATGAAGGAAGGGCTTTAAAATCAGAAGAAGTGACAATCCCGCCTAAACCAGCAAAATCTTACGCTTTTTGCTCCGACACAGCATTTCATCTACCGATTGTAAATGAAATTAATGGTGTTGATGTATTATATCACGAAGCAACATTTCTAGACAAAGAAGCTGATAGAGCTACATCAACATATCATTCAACAGCAAAACAAGCAGCAACTATTGCACTTAAAGCTAATGTTGAACGATTAATTTTAGGCCACTTTTCAGCAAGATATAAAACTGCAAAAAATCATGTGACCGAAGCAAAGACAATATTTGAAAATACTTTCACTCCAAAAGATGGAGAAAAGTTTATTATTTAAATAAATGCTTTTAAATTACTTTCTCAGAAAACACAATTAACTACTGTAAAGATCAAACATCGATTTGATACGCTTTTGTATTTCTAACCTTAAAGATTCTGGTTTTAAAACTTCAACTTCACCACCATAACTCAATATTTCACGTATTAATTCTTCGGTAACTTGGACATATAAGCCGAAAGTAGTTGTTGTTTCCTCTGCTTTAGTGATTTTCTGACTTTCATGAAAAGGCTGTGAATCAATATATTTTGCCGCGATAGTGGTTGCTTTGAATTCTATTTCTTGTGGTAGTGAATTTTCCTTTGCCGTAATGCCTATTGAATATTTAAAAAACATATCTGGATTAAATGTATGCGGTTTCTCCACTTTTTGTTCAGTCACCTGAAAATCAAAAATTCGATCTAGTCCATAAGTAATGATTTTACCTTTAACCATATCATTTACTATAACATACCATCTATTTCGATATTCTTTAAGTAAAAGTGGCGTTACTTTTCTGCGTTTTCTATTTCCTGTAATAAAGCTCTCGTAGTCAAAATAAACAATATTTGAGTTTTTTATCGCTAAAAGTAAAGGTGCTAAGTAATCATTTCCTGAAGAAGTATTTGCTGTTTCAAACTGTACGTACTGATCAACTTCTTCCGTTTTACTTTCTTTGTTAACATTTACTCGATCAATTATTTTACTTAAAGCAAATCCAAACTGTTTAAATATGTCAGTATCTCTAAATTGAGCGAGTGTACTTACAGCAAATTGTATGGATTCAATATCATTTTCAGATAAAGGAATTTCATTAATACTAAAGTCAGGATCGTCATAATAATATCCTTTGTTTTTTTTATTATATTTAATAGGCGCATCATGCTCAATACGCATTGCAAACATGTCTTTTTCAATAGTTGAATCAGAAATATGTTGCCCTGTTACATCACCATATAAAGCTTCTTCACACGCTTGTCTCAAATCCAACTTAGTGGGATATGGTTGATACTTACTAGTAAGACATTTATCAATTACGCGGTATCTAATAAGTGCATTTTTTATATGAGGCACGGCAAAAAATTTAGTTTTATCAAAAATAAACACTTAAAACTACAATAACCTATAGACTTGATTAAATTTGTAGTCCAAATTAATTTACATGAAGATATTATATATTGCAATTACTCTTTTGATGGTTACAGCTTGTACGAATAATAAAAAACCAAGTGCTGAAGCTATTAATGAACGATTACTTCAAGGTGAATTTGAAATGTATGAACATTACTCTTCTATAAGTTGTGATAGCCTTCAACTTGACTCTTTAAATACATATTACAATAATGATTCTCTTTACACAGGAGAATGTTTTATAAATTATCCTAACAGTAAAGCAAAACATGAAGTACTTCAAATTTACGATGGAAAATTACACGGAAACAAGATCGTACTATCAAAAAAAGGAGATACAGTCATACAAAACATTTACAATTTAGGTAAATTAATCAGCAGATCAGTTGCAGAAAACGTGATTGAACCATGTGATTCGTTAATTGAGAAAGAACAACCAAACGGAAGAACATTAATGTATCATTATGAAATTCCTTTTACAGGGACATGCCAGCGCTTTTTTCCAAAACCAGATACAAATAAAGTGTATTTAGAAATTCCTTATAGGGATGGAGTCATTCACGGCAATATGATCATTTACGACCGTAAAGGCGAAGAGATACTTACTGAGAGGTATGTTGAAGGAGAGAAAATTTAAAGTTTATTATTCCTGATAATTGATAACAAACATTTTTCTTCGTCTAAACTCTAACTTTTTTCACAAAGTATCCCTAAAGCCTAATAATAGATCGTAATACATCCTAACTTAGAACTATTAATGTAGTTTAATGTGATGAATCGTGAGGTGTGTTTTCATTTTTCCAATATTGAAGCATGATAAACACAATTACAACCGAAGAAACAAAACCTTCTACAAAAACAACTGCTGCATATTGAAAGTTCGTCTCTGCAGGAATCAATGTTTTTGCATAAGCCGACATTTCAGCGGTTTCAAATGCATTCAAATAAATAAATAAATAAAGCCACAGCACTTAATAGTACACCAATAAATACAGTCATTACTCCAGAGATAAATTTTCTTAAATAATCAACCCCATTTTTTGACGCATACTTCAATGTATTGTTCACTCCTATTAAAACGAATATAAAATTCACAAACTTAAGAAGTGCATTATCAGCCATCCCTAATGCTTCTAACAGTATGAAATACAGTCCTGTTAGTATAAATATTA
>JBBEBO010000169.1:0-15186 GCA_040882265.1 Brumimicrobium sp.
ATATATTTTATAATTTAGTAAACGGTAATGTCGCATTTGCAAGTTGAATCTTCCAAATAAAAAAAGCTTATTAAAAACTTGGTTGTTTCGTTTTTTTTTTTAGTAATTTGTTCTGATTAGTTGAAATTTACGAGGCCTCAACAAACTTTAGCTAACAATTAACTAGTAGCATAGAGAATGCTATTCTAAATTAATAAACTTAAATTTTATATTATGAAAAAGTTATTTTATTTTAGTGCAATGGCACTATCAGTAAGTATGTTTATTTACTCTTGTGAAAAAGAAGAAATTGAAACTAATGAACCAGCAAATGTAACAAAGAAAGAATCAAAAGATGATGGTGATGTTGTAACTACTAAGTCTAATGATGCTGCATATGTTTATAAGGAGTTTCCTGACGGTGATTGGGATTGTGTCTCTGGAAAAGGTCTTTGTTTAACTCCAGCTTCATCAACAACGGGAGCGATGGGAGATATTCTTGATGATTTAACAGGAGCTCAAGACGAAGAGGCTATTATTGAAATATTTACACAAGGAGAAGAAGACTTGTTAAAAATAATCTCATCAGAGGAGTACGAAAATGTCATTGAAGGAATTTATACTGTTCGAATGAATGGAACCATAGATGATGCAAAGATAGCAATGATCTTTGAAGATAGTAGAAGTCAGATTGTAAGAGTATACTCTATTAATCTATAGTATTGTTCTTTTACTGACTTATAATGTTTAAACAATTAGAACTGTTAGGGTATGTCCTTACTTAAGCAGTTCTAATTTTTTTATTTGTTTTAAATTATGAAGAATACGTTTTGTTTTATTTTAATTTCTATTTTCGTAATAGGCTGTAAGCATGAGTCAAGCTTTAGAATCATTACAAATGAAAAAAGATTTATTCTAGACTTTTTTCCTTCAATAAAGTTCAGTGGAACCTTTCTGAAATCAGATAAAATATTTTATTTTTTCTGTGATCCAAATACTGCGAAAAAAATCGCTTTTTTTAATGATAAAAGTGAATTGATCCAAATTACATCTCTTAATAAAATAATTGAAAATGAAACTAATCCGTACGTTGTTCGAGATATTCATGTCCTAAGTAAAGACTCAATACTATTACTTAAAAATCAACAGAATAAATTAGTCTTGTTGGATGGTAAAGGTAATCTATTGAAAGATATCGATTTAAGTCAATTTTACAGTAACAACTTAGATTATGAATTATCTAGTTATTTTATAGAAGAATTTTCTAATAACTTTTATAAAGATGGAATTTTTCTATCGTGTAGACTTAGTCCCAGAAACTTCTCTCATGACGCAGTTATAGGAGAGCGAGAAAGACTCAACCAACATAGAATTGAACCATTATTTATTCAGTTCAAAGATCTTTTTAACGATGAAGAACTTGAGGTAAAAAAACACCTTAAAGGGTTTTTAAAAGGGAGGTATTCTAAAAATTATATGGGTGAGTTACACATGAGTTTCGGAAAAGTGATTTCAGACAAACTGCTTTTAACCAGTATTCTTTCAGATTCTGTTTTTATTTATAACCATAAAAAAATGAAAATTACAGATACTGTAAAAGTAAAGTCAAAATATACTCCAATAGGAGGGGAACCATATTTTATAAATAAAGAGAATATGAATAATGCCTCTATTTTGAACAGAGAGCAGACACTTTTCAATGGCTATATTTATAGGATTTTATATGACAAAAAAAATGGCTATACTTTTTTTTTAGTAACACATAAAAGAGAAAGTAAGGAGTATGATAAGAGAGATTTGAAGCCACGTCCTTTTTCAATTATTGCTTATGATGATGATTTTAATAAAGTAGATGAAACTATACTTGATGGTGAGAGATATTTAGTTGGTTTTTGCTTTATTACCAAAGATGGAATATTGATTAGAAAAAGAGATAACCCTAAACATAATAATAAAAGAAATGAAAAAAAAGTATTTGATTTTGATTTACTTGTTTTTGATGATTAGCTGCTCATCAGAACAAGAACTTAATGATGACTTTGATAAACTTGGTAAGTACGAAAAACTAAACATTATATTAAAAGATAGCTTAAAAGTAAACACAGTTTATAATGATATATTCGTAATAACAGAAGTAGATTGTCCAAAGTGTAACTATCTTTTCTCCAAATTATCTATGAAATACTTTGATGAAAAGGTATTAATTGTTGTTAACTCTTATGGAAATAAAATAGATATTTCTACTTTCAAAGAAAATGAATTCAAAGAAAATATAGTATTTGATTTTGACGATCTATTTATAAATTACGGCATAGTCGAAAAATCCACTTTTATTTCTTTAAAAGAAAGTAAGATCGATACTTTAATAGAAATTGAACCTATAAGTATAGAAGATAAATTTGACCTTATTGAGCGTATAATTACCGAAAAATAAAAAAATACCATCAAACTAAATTAGTAGGAATGCTACCTAACTTTTATTTGTCGCATAACTTCCCCCTGACACTTTAGTTTTCTTGACTTATAAATTAAGACATATTTTCCGAACTCATGAAATGGCATGGCTATTGAAACATTTCCATGTAGTATTATTTATAGTTGAATATAGAAGCTGCTACAGATTATTTTAATTATAAACTGACAGATTGACGCTAAAAGCGATAAAGATATGAGTGAAATTTTTGATGATAGTATATTTGAGTTAAATGATGGACCAATGGAAGCCGATGCAGAGTTTATTCCATTGATTACTCAAGAAGAAGAGGATGATATGCATAACGCTGATTATCCTTCCGATTTACCAATATTAGCCTTGCGGAATAATGTTTTGTTTCCAGGTGTTGTTATTCCAATTACCGTTGGGAGAGATAAATCGATTAAATTGGTTCAACACGCAAATGAGAATGATAAAATTGTTGGTGTAGTTTCCCAAAAAAATCAAGATGTTGAAGAACCTGAATTTAAGGATTTACATCGTGTTGGAACAATTGCACAAATTGTGAGAATGCTTAAAATGCCCGATGGTAGCACAACAGTTATTATCCAAGGTAAAAGAAGGTTTCAGCTTAAAGAGTTGGTGCAAGAAGATCCCTTTTTAAGAGCGAATGTTGAATACTTTAAAGAGGAAAAAGCACCAAAACGAAGCAAAGAGTTTACGGCGATTATTCAGTCGATGAAAGAATTGGCATTGAAAATAATCAAAGACTCTCCAAATATTCCTTCTGAAGCACAGTTCGCAATAAAAAATATTGAAAGTTCTTCTTTTTTAATCAATTTCATTTCTTCTAACATGAATGCAGATGTTGCGAAGAAGCAAGCAATGCTTGAGGAAACTGACTTGAAGAAACGTGCAATGTCTGTGTTGGAACACTTAACTAAGGAAGTTCAGCAACTTGAAATGCGAAATGAAATTCAAACTCGTGTTAAAACAGACATAGACAAACAACAGCGCGAATATTTCTTACACCAACAAATGAAAACAATTCAAGAAGAATTGGGGGGTGGCCCACAAGATCAGGATGTATCTGAAATGCGAAAGCGTGCGAAAAAGAAAAAATGGAATAAAGCAGTAGATAAGATTTTTAATAAAGAATTAAATCGACTTCAACGAATGAATCCACAAGGAGCTGAATATACCGTTCAGTTAAATTATTTAGATCTTCTATTGGATCTACCATGGGACGAATTCACAAAAGATAACCTCGACCTTAAACGTGCTGAAAAAGTATTAGAACGTGATCATTATGGGCTTGAAGATGTGAAAAAACGTATTTTAGAATATTTAGCCGTGTTAAAACTCAAAGGAGATATGAAGTCTCCAATTTTATGTTTTTATGGTCCTCCAGGAGTTGGTAAAACATCATTAGGGAAATCAATTGCAGAAGCACTCGGTAGAAAGTATGTGCGAATGTCTTTAGGTGGACTTCATGATGAAAGCGAAATACGTGGTCACCGTAAAACATACATCGGTGCAATGCCTGGTCGAGTAATGCAAAATTTAAAAAAAGCAGGTTCTTCAAACCCTGTTTTTGTACTCGATGAGGTCGATAAAGTTGGGCGCTCAAACCATGGAGATCCTTCAAGTGCATTACTAGAAGTTTTAGATCCAGCTCAAAACAATGAGTTTTATGACAATTATATTGAAACCGAATATGATTTATCAAAAGTATTGTTTATTGCTACAGCAAATGATTTGTCTACGATACAAGGTCCGTTGAGAGATAGAATGGAAATCATTGAAGTCAACGGTTATACTGTTGAAGAAAAGATTGAAATTGCTAAGAGACACTTAATTCCTGATCAAATAAAAGAACACGGAATAACAAAAAAAGATTTCTCTATTAATCGAGCAACTTTAGAAAAGGTAATTGAAGAATATACTCACGAGTCTGGTGTCCGTGGACTAAATAAAATGGTAGCTAAATTAATTCGCAATCGTGCAAGACAAATTGCGATGGATCAAAAATACGTCGTGCGTGTTAAAAGCGAAGATTTAAAAGAGATTTTAGGTCCTGGAAGGTCAAAAACAAAGTACTCTAACAATGAAGTTGCTGGTTTGGTGACAGGGTTAGCATGGACTTCTAGAGGAGGAGATATTTTATTTATAGAGTCTTCATTAGCTAAAGGAAAAGGTAAGTTAACGCTTACTGGAAACTTGGGAGATGTGATGAAAGAATCAGCGACAATTGCACTTCAGTTTCTAAAAGCACACTCACATTGGTTAAACCTTGATCAATTGGTTTTTGAAAAATATGATGTTCATATCCACGTTCCTGAAGGAGCAACTCCAAAAGACGGTCCTTCTGCAGGAATTACGATGTTGGTTTCTTTAGCTTCACTTTTTACTCAACGAAGAGTAAAGAAGTATTTAGCAATGACTGGAGAAATAACATTAAGAGGAGAAGTTTTACCAGTTGGTGGAATCAAAGAAAAAATTCTAGCAGCAAAACGTGCAGATGTTAAAGAGATCATCCTTTGTCATAAAAATCAACAAGATGTGGATGAGATAAAGCAAGAATACTTAAAAGGACTTAAGTTTCATTACGTTTCGGAAATGAAAGAGGTACTTGAGATAGCTTTAACGAATCAAAAGGTTAAAGATGTGATTGAGGTGAAGTAATTTCTGTTTTAAAATAGTTATATAGTGACGAGTGACGTCAAGCCATGTTTGGCTTTTAGTGACGAATTGGTAGGGGGGGGCATTGTGTTTGAGGGCACACGCGCCTTTTTGTTAAAGAAGAATGAGGGAGGTCTTAATTTCTCCAACTTGTTCCCCAGATTAAATGGATTTTTGATTGTGGTTGATTACAAATATCTATAAAATAGGATCATCATTTGCAGTATCGTCTTCTTTATCTTGATTCAAGTCTTCACTACTTAACTCATGTGATTTGTGATCGTATTTATTTTTTAAATCATCCATTAGTGATTTCTTCCAGAGGGGAACGCCAACAAAATATGATGAACGTCCGATCAAGTGTGCGCCAATTGGGGCTGTGAGAAGTAAAAAGAGAATTATGGCTATCGCTCTGGTTCCAATTGAAACATCAGAAAAATATAATGTCATGCCCAAGAGGATTAAACCTACACCCAAAGTTGCAGCTTTGGTAGTGACAGAAATTCTCAAAAATAAATCAGGCATGCGTATAATCCCTATTGCAGCAAGGAGAATAAAAAGCGTTCCAATAGAAATCAAAATCATTATAGTTAAATCATTCATCTTTTTTTCGTTTTTCGAGATAGTATGAAAAAGCAACAGTTCCGAGAAAAGCGATCAAAGCAAAAATCATCGCTATGTCTAAAAATGAGGGGCGATTTGAAATAATCGCATAAACTGCAATAACGCTTATACCAATTGTAATTAATAAATCTAGCGCTACAACTCTATCTGAAAGAGTTGGTCCAATAAGAAAACGAATAAAAACTAAGAACCCAGATAAACTGAGAACTGGAAGTATTATATATGTAAGAAAGTCGTATAAATTCATCTTAAAATATCTAAAATTCGTTTTTCAAATCCTTTCTTAATGTCTTGAATAAATGTTTCTCTATCATTAATATACATTGCGTGAACATACAAGACTTTTCTGTCTTTAGAAACATCGAGACTCAATGTGCCAGGAGTAAGCGAAATTAAATTTGCTAAAAGGGTTATTTCTAAATTCGACTTAGCATCAAGAGGTAACTTTACAATTCCTGGTTTCATATAGAATTTTGGTGTAACAACATCAGCAGCTACTTGGATGTTAGCTTTAATTAATTCATAAAAGAAGAAAAATATAAAAGCTATGACCTTTGGAATGATGCGGTAATATTTACGACTTTTTTCATTTCTACTAACAAGCCATAATACCAAAAAACTCAAAACATACCCAAAAATAAAATTAGGAAAATCAAGGTTGCCAGTAAGGAAAACCCATATAATTGTCAATAATATGTTGAGTAAAAACTGCGTTCTCATGGTGTGGGCTTATTTTTAATGTTAAAAACAGCTTCATAATATTTTTCTGGGTGCATTAGTTCATTGCTTATACGTTCTGACAATATTTGGATATGTTCTGCGAAAAAACCATAGTATAAAGTTATGCAACTCAAAATGATTACAGGGATAACCATCGCTACTTTTTCTTTTTTATTG
This sequence comes from Brumimicrobium sp., assembly GCA_040882265.1. Lineage (GTDB taxonomy): Bacteria > Bacteroidota > Bacteroidia > Flavobacteriales_D > Crocinitomicaceae > Brumimicrobium. The sequence continues at coordinate 6,617 of JBBEBO010000169.1, forward strand.
AACTGATGGAAGTATTTAAGCTTATTCAAAGTGTCAATTTCGCTCGCATATTTTGAAAATACCTGATTCCAAATTTTAGCAATAATGAAAAGTGTAATAAAACTGGCAAAAATAAATGCAATCAACAAAGAAATTTGCCCTGTTTGATAGCTTGCTCCAAACAAAGATATTTTAGGCCAAAAACCAGACAAAGGTGGTATTCCAACTAATGCAAAGAGGGAAATAGCAAAGAGCATCGATAATTTCGGGTAATTATTCATTAATCCCCCCATTTTTTTAATGTCGTTATTACCAAAAATTCTAAAGGTAATTCCACCGATTAAAAATAAATTAGTTTTAACGATAATATCGTGAAACATATAGAAAACAGTACCAATAATGGCTAGTTCTGTAAATAAACTTAGTCCACCAATCATAAATCCGATATGGCAAATAATGAGGTATGAAAAGATACGAATCATATTTTTTTGAACGAGTGCTCCAATTCCTCCAAATAAAATAGTTAATCCAGCTATTGATATAAACACCGTTTGGTTTATCCCACTAATTGGGAATATAAGTGTGAAAACACGGATCATAGCATAAACACCAACTTTAGTGAGTAATCCTCCAAATAGTGCGGAAACAGCTGCTGGCGGAGTGTGGTATGAAGCAGGTAACCAAAAATATAATGGGAAAACCCCTGCTTTAACTCCAAAACCGATAAAGAATATAATAGATATTGTTTCAATCAGTCCTTTATTCTCAATTGTTGGAATTATTTGAGATAATTCTGCCATATTTAAAGAGCCTGTAACTCCATACAACATTGCAATTGCTGTTAAAAAAACAATTGAAGCAAGCATGTTTAATGTGAAATACTTGACAGCACCTTCCACTTGTGCTTTCCTTCCGCCAATCGTCAACAAAACAAAAGATGAGATGATTATTACCTCAAACCAAACGTATAAATTAAAGATATCCCCTGTTAGGAAAGCGCCTGTTAAGCCCATGATTAAAAAGTGAAACATGGCATAATAGCCAAACTTAACACGTGAAGAAACCATGTTTGAGTTGGAGTATATTGAGACAGCAAACGCTACAATATTAGTCAAGAGAACAAGTGTTACAGCAAAAGTGTCTGCTACAAGTGAGATGCCAAACGGAGCTTCCCAATTTCCAAGTTGAATGGATTGAATCCCGTTATTCCAAACATTTACAAATAATATGACAGCTATTATTGCTCCAATACCGCTACCAATTATACTTGTCCATCTTTGTGAACCAGGTTTTCTCCAAAGGAAAAGAAGCAATACAGCTAATAAAGCTTGAAATAAAATTGGATATGTGATCAGTTGTGTGTTCATTAAATTCTATCCGTTTCGTTCATAGCATCGATATCATCAGTTTTAAGAACTTTGTATGCTCGTTTTATAAGTACAATTGCAAAAGATTGAAGCCCAAAACTAATTACGATAGCTGTAAGGATTAGTGCTTGAGGAACAGGGTCAGCAAATAAACCTTCAATATGTTTGGCTTCTTCAGGTATTATTGGAGGACGCCCCTTTACTAAGCCTCCCATTAAAAAGATCAATAAGTTTACACCGTTACCAAGTAAAACAATTCCTATAATTAACTTTACAAGACTTCTTCGTAGGATTAAATAAATTCCTGCGGCGTAAAGTATTCCCGTCATTATTGCTAGTAATATTTCCATATTAAACTGACTCTGAAATTGTAAAAATTATTGTTAAACAAACGCCAACTACAACGAGGTAAACCCCTGTGTCGAAAAATAAAGCGCTTCCAATTTTCCCTATAACTGGAATCTCATTTGGATACCAAAGTCCAGTTAATAAAGGTAAATCGGCAAAAATCATTGGTGCTATAGCACTAAGTAATGCTAAACTTAACCCTATAGGGATTAAAAAACCTGGATGCATTCTCAAAAGAAAGCGTGTTTTTGTTAAACCGTTAGCAAAAGCGTATAGAACAAAGGCAATAGAAGCAATCAATCCTCCAATAAACCCTCCGCCTGGTAAATAATGACCACGAAGAAGTACAAATACTGAAAAAAGCAACAGTAAAGGCAGTAAATAATTTGAAGCTGAACTTAAAATAATACTTTTCATAGTTCTATTTTTCGTGTTTCTTTAAATATAATTTTAATAATGCAAATACGCCAATAGCTGCAATAGACAAAACAATAATTTCAATCATTGTATCAAACCCTCTAAAATCAACTAAAATTACATTTACAATGTTTTTTCCTTTCGCCAATGTATATGCATTTTCAGCGTAGTAATCAGTAATATTTTTAATAGGTGTTTCATTCATGATTTCGACGATTATAAACGTCAAAAATGTCCCGAAAGCGGTTGCTATAATTCCATCTCTAATTCGGTTTGTTGGATTGGATAGTCTTAAATATTTTGGCAAACGATAAATAACTAAGACAAATAAGATTACCGTAAGTGTATCAATGGTAAACTGTGTCATTGCCAAATCTGGTGCTCCATAAAAAACGAAAATAAAACACATTGCATAACCCACAATTCCAAGACCTGCTACTGCTGATAAACGTGATTTACTAAATACAGTAAATAGGATAGCTAGAAACATAATAATACAAATAAAAATCTCATTCCAATCTAGGCTTTTTATATCTGCAACATTAAGGTAGACACGTGGAGTTAAAAATGTATGAAGTCCTAAAACGACAGTTAAAAGTACAAGTAGAATCATCACATAACGCCTAAGATATCCATTTTGAAATAGTTGTGTAAGAAACAATGATAAACGTTCAAAAATAGTTGCTAATTTGATAAAAACATCTTTTGGTGCTAGAACATCAAATTTGCTTATAAAGCTTTCTTTTTTATGGTTTGACTTCCAAAGAAAATAGAGTAGGAGTCCTGCTCCAATTGTAATTAAACTTAACAAGAATATAAAGTTAAACCCATGCCATAACTTTAAATGTGTTGCGCTTTCATTTGTTAAGTCCTGTGTGACATGATTACTGAAAAGCCCGCCAATCAATTCTGGGAAAAGTCCGAAAATGATGCCTAATACAGCTAATAACAACGGTGGAGCCCACAAAGTAAAATGTGGTCTTGTTGTTTCCGATAAATTTTCGGGAAGTTTGCCTGAAAAAGGTTTTAGTCCAACAAGAAATCCAGCACAAACCATAAGTATATTTGTAACTACTGCAACCGAAGTCAGTAAAGCAACATTCCATCCGCCGTGGAGGGTTGACTCATAAATCAAGTCTTTACCTATAAACCCAACACTTGGTGGGATACCAGCACTAGAAATCGCTGCTAATAAACCTGCGATGGCCAATGGGAGCATAAACTTTCTCAATCCCCCAAGTTCTGTTATATCTCTGGTTCCAGCACTGTGGTCAATTGTACCGGTAACTAAGAATAAAGTAGCTTTATAAAGTGCGTGAACAATAATAAAAATCACAACTGCGGAAATAGCGCTTGGTGTGCCAATACCGATAAGAAAGACCATTATTCCCAAAGCTCCAATTGTTGAGTAAGCAAGAATACCTTTTAAATCAGTTCTAAAAAGTATATGAAAGCCAGCATAAAGCATCGTAACGGCTCCAAACGTGATTAAAATTGGTCCGAAATATTCATTCAACTCAAAATGTGGTGAAAAACGAAGTAGCAAATATACTCCAGCTTTCACCATTGTTGCAGAATGTAAATAAGTTGATACTGGAGTGGGGGCTTTCATAGCTCCTGGTAGCCAAAAATGGAAGGGGAACTGTGCAGATTTCGTGAAAGCTGCAATGAGTAAAAAAACGAGTAAATACATGCTCATCTCCCCCTGACTAAAAGCCTCGGGACTTAAAAGCATTTCTGAAATGGTTAAAGTTCCAGTCAAATGACTCGCTAATACAGCAAAGGCTAAAAGAGCCAAGCCACCAAACCCTGTAACTGAAAGCGCAATGATCGCCGAATTGCGTGAACTTTTGTCCGTGTTTTTAAAGCTAATAAGAAAATACGAGCTTATACTTGTTAGCTCCCAAAATATAAAAAGCCCTAGCAAGTTGTTAGATGTGACCAGCCCCAACATGGAACCCATAAATACGCTTAAATAAATATAAAACCTTAAGAGCTTGTCGTTCCCTTTTAGATATTCTTTACTGTAGAAAAATACGAGCGTCCCGATTCCAGTTATTAATAATGTAAATAATAAAGCCAATCCATCCATTTGGAAATCTAGATTGACTCCAAGCGAAGGAACCCATTCAGTGGAAAAGCGAATTATTTCACCGTTTGAAATGTCTGGAATAAATTGTGCGAAATAGATAAAAAGTGAAAGGGGCAACAATGATGCAAACCATGTAAAACGCTCAAATTTAAGTTGACCTATAAAAAAAAGTATCAACGCAAAAATAAAACTAGAAACTATGGCGAATAATATTGTTGACATATTTAGCAAAAATAGTAGCTTTTCTTATAATAGCTATGATTCTTTGATTTGTTTTAACTCATTTTAAGACAAAAGTTGAAAATAGGTCGAATAATATAATTGAAATTGAATTTTACCGCTTTGTGCATAAGGTTACTCTAAGTCAGATACATTTTACGGGTGATAATTTGCGGAATCATGCTATTTTAGCATTTTAATTATTTAAATTTTTAGTTTGGTTTATGAAAATAGGACTTATGTCTGATACTCACGGATATTTAGATCCTGCAGTTAAAAATTATTTTTCTGCAGTAGATGAAATCTGGCACGCTGGAGATATTGGAAGTATAAATGTCTTAAATGAATTAAAATCATTCAAACCTTGTGTTGCAGTTTTTGGGAATATTGATCATGGAGAAATCATTCAGCAAACAAATGAATTTGAACGATTTAAAAGAGAAGGAGTAGAGGTTTTAATGACACATATTGCAGGTAAACCTGGGAAATATTCAAAACCGATTTACGAAGAATTATCACAAAATGGAGCTCCAAAACTATTTGTATGTGGTCATTCACATATTTTGTTGGTAAAAATGGACAAAAGATTTAATATGTTATGGATGAATCCTGGAGCTTGTGGTAATCATGGGTTTCATAAAATAAAAACCTTACTGCGTTTTGAAATTAATAAAGGAAAGATTGAGCATCTCGAAGTAATTGAAATAGGTGAACGAGGAAGTACGCTAAAAACATCATAATTAAAAACAATTTTTTATAAATTCACACGTTTTTCTATTATTCATGAAAATAATTGCAGTAACACTATTTGTACTTTCTCCATTTCTGCTTCTTGCTCAAACTGGAGGTGTTAATGTATTTCCATTTCTAGACTTAGGATATAATGCGCGCGCAGTAGCTTTAGGCCGTGAGTTTATAACGGCTTATGATGATGATATCAATATGGGCGTTCTAAATCCTGCATCACTGAATGAAGAAATGCATCACTCCATTGGATTCAACCATGCTTTGCATGCTGGTGGCATTAATCACGGTCAGTTGGCTTATGGAAGACACTTTGATGGAATTGGTACTGGAGCAGCACATTTGCGTTATGTTGCTTACGGCGAAATGGATCGAATGGATGTCAATGGTGAAAAAATAGGAACATTTTCTGCTGGAGATTTTATCTTAGGTGCTAGTTTAGGTAAAAAATTAAACCCTAGAATTTCAATTGGCGCTTCACTAAACCTTATTTGGTCTCAGCTGGAATCGTATAGTTCCTTTGGTTTATCATTAGACTTAGCAGGAATGTACGAAAGTGAAAATGAAAGAACAACGGTTACAGCAATTGTAAAAAATGCTGGTTTTCAACTGTCAACTTATACAAAAACGGAAGAAAATAATAGAGCTCCTTTACCAATTCAACCAATGTTGGGGATTTCTCATAGGTTGCAACACGCACCATTTAGGTTTTCAGTAGTTGCACATAACCTCAATCAATGGGATTTAACTTACAATGATCCTACACTAGAACCAACTGTTGATCCACTTACTGGAGAAGAGATTCCTGTTCCTGAAGCTGGTTTTGGTGAGAAATTAGGACGTCATTTTATTTTTCAATTGGAAGTTTTAGGTGGCGATGTCTTAAGAATTCGAGGTGCTTTTGACTATAACCAACGCAGACAATTTTTAGTTGAAAATCGCCCTGGTATGGGAGGTTTTTCGTTTGGTGTTGGACTTAATTTTAAAAGATTTTCAGTTGATTACGGTTTAAAAGTCTTCTCCAGCGCTGGTTTTAATAATTTACTTACGTTGCGTACTGATTTTGACAAATGGAAGAAGTGAGTGGAATCACTGAATTTTACAAAGCTCTTCAAAATTGCATGAAGACAATATCCCAATTAATTTAAATGCACTTTTCCCAGTTCGTAATTTGTAATATCAATTATGAGAAATTATTTTTGAACGAAACTTAGATGTCTTTGTTCTAATTAATATAAAAATGAAATAACGATGAATATAAAAAACAGTATAGCATTAGTCACAGGAGGAAACTCAGGATTAGGAAAAGCAACAGCAAAATTATTAATTCAAAAAGGAGCGAAAGTAATTATTACAGGACGCGACAAAGTCAAAACAGAGAAAGTAGCCAGTGCAATTGGCGCAACGCCTTTCCATTGCGATGTCAAAGACGATCAACAGATCAATGATATGTACGCTTTTATCAGTAAAGAATTCGGTCAATTAGATATCTTAATCAATAACGCTGGAATAGGTCAACGCATGGAATTAGGTGAAATCACCAGAGAAAAAATGCGAGAAGTGTACGAAGTGAATGTACTCGGTGCAACAATGGTAGCTAAAGGAGCACTTCCATTTTTCCTCAAGCAAAAATCAGGAAACATTGTAAATATTGCTTCAACAGCATCACTGAAAGGATATCCAACAGGAAGTATTTACGCGTCTTCAAAATTTGCACTTCGTGGTTTGACACAATGTTGGCAAGGAGAACTCCGAAAAGACAACATCAGAGTGATTCAAGTAAACCCAAGTGAGGTGCCAACAGCATTTGGAGATGAAGACAATCGCGAAGAACGTCCATTGGAACAAAATAAACTTACCCCAGAGGAAATTGCACATACGATTGTAAGTACACTAGAAATGGATAATCGTGGGTATATTCCAGAGGTTACTGTTCATGCGACTAATCCGTTTTAGAACCGCAGAATGCGGAGTACGGAACCGCAGATTTAAGAAGTGGCGCGTTCAACATTCACAAATCCATATTCGATATTCTGCGGTTCCATTCTGGGCTTGTGCACATTTTCAACCGCAGAATACGGAGTACGGAACCGCACCTGTGATTGCCGAAGCGTGATTAGATTTGAGAAGTGGTGCGTTCAACATTCACAAATCCATATTCGATACTCTACGGTTCCACTCTAGGTTTGTGTGTAGTTTGAACCGCAGAATACTGAATACGGAACCGCAGATTTTAGAAGTTGCGAGTTCGACATTCGTTAATCCATATTCGATATTCTGCGGTTCCATTCTGGGCTTGTGCACATTTTCAACCGCAGAATACGGAGTACGGAACCGCACCTGTGATTGCCGAAGCGTGATTAGATTTGAGAAGTGGTGCGTTCAACATTCACAAATCCATATTCGATACTCTACGGTTCCACTCTAGGTTTGTGTGTAGTTTGAACCGCAGAATACTGAATACGGAACCGCAGATTTTAGAAGTTGCGAGTTCGACATTCGTTAATCCATATTCAATATTCTGCGGTTCCTTTTCATCCTACATCTCTCACAGCAGCCCCAAAAGCAGCCCCAACTTTCCCAGGTTCGTCCTTCACATCTTCTTCCTCCAGCACCTTAAGCTTCTTCGCACCACGATAAAACAAATAAAGACTAATTGCCATTACCGTATGCGCAAGATCCAAATGATTAAACCACTTATGAATTCCGATTTCGCTGGTATAGAAAAATGCGGCTAGTGTTGCAAAAATGACCGTGAGGAAAAAGATTCTACTTCCTTCGTTTCGGGTTTTCCAATACACGTAAAAATGAATCGGTAAAACCACTAAACCTAAACCATAAGCCGAGTGAATTTGAATAAAGAAAAAGTTCAATGTGCTAAATGCCAATACTGCAAAGATTAACAACTCAACTACGTTCGCTACCTCGAGAAATTTACCGAGTTTTTTATTTAGTATTGGTTTCGCATGCATAATTGAAGCCCTTTCGATTGCCATTACGGCCAACATACTAATCAACCAACCAGGCAACTTCCAAGCGAGACCTACTTGCTCCTGAAACGCATGACCCAGCAATCCTCCCAAAAGTGTTGCAATCGCCATAATTCCAAAATACCACCGAATGTATTTATGCACCTTGCCTTTTCTACCGAGTTTTGTTAATTGAACAAAAGCATAAACACAAACCGCTGTAATCATCAAATCTGTCAGCGTAACCATAGGTTCCGCTATCGTTGTATCAAAAATCTCTATGGAAGGTTGAATGAGGTTTGTTTGCATGAAGAAAGTGTTTTTCATTTATGGTAAGGTAATAAATGTTTGGTGGTATTGCAACTTTGAGTGTTGTTAAAGCAGGGCAAACGCATTTAAATTTAGAACTTCTTTTTTCGTTGATTTAGTAAAACC
>JBBEBO010000170.1:0-2354 GCA_040882265.1 Brumimicrobium sp.
TTAATTGCCCAATGTGATTGGTTAGATTATTTCAATGCAATTTTCTTTACTGCCTTCTTCTTAGCTTCAGGTTTAGGAATTTCGATTGATAATACGCCGTCTTTACACGAAGCATTTATATTATCTCCATCAACTTCTTTAGGAAGCGTGAAAGATCGTGTGAAAGATCCATAACTAAACTCTCTTCTCGTGTAGTTATCTGTACTTTCATCCACTTCATGCTTTGTTTCAGCACTCACCCTCAACTTACTACCGTCGACTTCGATATCGACATCTTCTTTTTTGATTCCTGGTATTGCCATCTCGATTAAGAAATCGTTGTCGCGATCCTTAATGTTTACAGCTACCTTCGAAAAGCGATCTAAGCGATCAATTCCGAAAAAATCATCTTCAACATTACCGAAGAATGATGGTAAAAGTCCGTTGTTTTTTCTTATAATTTCCATGACTAATAATTTTTTAATTTTTACTTAATTTTCATCAAATCAAGTACCAACTAAAAAAAGCTGACTTCTTTTCAGCTTAGAAGATTTTTCAACTATAAAAAAGCGTCAATTAGTCATAAACAACTAACTCATAGTGACATAAAGTCACTTCATTTATCTATTAGATCGTTTGTTCTCGGGGTTTTTGCTTTTGTAGAAATTATATATAAGCCAATAAAACAAAGAACACCATTTACCCCCAAAATTTCGTGTCCTGAATGATAACCATTAAACCAAATGGATTCATACGTTTTAAAAACAAAAATGATAATTGGAACAATCAAACAGATAATCCATGCATAATAATCGTCTACTTTTCGTTTTGAAATGATTCCAAAAAAGAACAAACCAAGCAACGGCCCATAGGTATATCCCGCTAGAATAAAGAGTGTATTGATCACATCTGTTTCTTTAAAAGCGTTTGCCAGCAGAATAACAAAAAACAAGACGGCAGTCATTCCGATATGAATAAGTTTTCTAGTTTTTTCAGCTTTTCGCTTATTTTCCCATTTATCTAGTTTAAACAAATCAACACTGGTCGATGTCGTTAATGAAGTTAATGCAGAATCGGCTGAAGAATATGCAGCGGCAACTAATCCAAGTAAAAAAGTTATTCCAATTATTGGTCCTAAGCCACCGTCGAGTGCTATAATTGGAAATAATCGATCTGACCTCTTATCTGGATCCATTTCATTTAGAGCCTCTAGGATTTCAGGGTTTTCTTTTGCGTATAAGAAAAGTAACCCTCCTAGAATTAAGAACACAAAATTTACCGCAAACAAAATGACTGAAAACCAAATCATGTTTTTTCGAGATTCTTTTTCGTTTTTACATGAAAGATTTTTCTGCATCATGTCTTGATCAAGACCAGTCATTCCTAATGTAATGAACAATCCTCCCAAGATACCTTTAATCCAATAGTTGGTCGAATTTTGATCGTCTGTTAAGAACCAATCAGTCATTCCCAGAGATTTCAACCCTTCAGTTGCTTCGTTTGGTCCAATTGAATTGCTGATAAAAATAACACTAATTACTAACGCCACTAGCATGAAGAGCGTTTGTAAAGTATCTGTCCAAACTATCGTCTTTATCCCTCCGCGATAGGTATAGATATAGATTAAAATAAGGGTGAACAATACAGAAAATTCAAATGAAATTCCGTATTGACTCAAAACAAAATAATCGAGAATATCTGCCACTAAAAACAACCTTACAGAAGCACCTAAAATTCTCGACAACAAGAAAAACGAAGCACCAACTTTGTGCGTGATTTCTCCATATCTCTGACCTAAGTATGAATAGATAGAAGTTAAGTTTAATCGATAGTAAAGCGGCAACAAGACAAAAGCAATAATTGCATAACCAATCATGTAGCCAATAACGATTTGCATGTAAGTAAACCCTGACTTACCAACCAATCCTGGCAATGAAATAAATGTGACTCCAGATAATGAAGCTCCAATCATCCCAAAACTCACTAAGTACCATTTTGAAGAACGATTTCCCGTAAAAAAGGTATCATTTTCCGCCCCTTTTGAAGTAAAATATGATATAAGCAATAATACCACAAAATATCCTATTATTACAGAAAGTATAAACAGACCGCTCATAACTCAATTTGTTAAAAAAGCAAAGTTAATTGAATTGTGAAGGATAGGTTTACTTCAAGTAAAAGTTATTGCAATTCTGACTGTTGAAAACTAAAGCTTGAGTTTCAAGCGTGGATGAATAAACTTTGCGTATTATAACTCACTTTTTGATTCATTCTTCGGTAGTTGAAATTTTAGTCCGTTTTTATTCAAGGTTCAAAGGGCGTCAACTTTGAACTTTGAACTTTCTAACTTTAAACAATCCCAGTTCAGTCAGTAG
>JBBEBO010000171.1:0-2298 GCA_040882265.1 Brumimicrobium sp.
CACGCAAAGTACCGACTGTTCGGTAAAGTGCCGACCGTTCGGTAAAGAACGCCATGTTTTCGCAAAGCACGCCATGAAATCCCCTTTGCGAACCTTGCGCCTCCTTAGCGCCCATTGCGGTTAAAAACTTACTGGTAAAGTATCCGATACGCATTAAAGAAATTAAACGAAATTCATTTGGCGGCGTAGGAGAACCTGAACCATTAAAGTATAAATTTGCTGGTTTCTGGTTTAGAAGAATTGATGGTGAACACAGACTCATCTATCAAGTCAAAAACGATGAAATACGTATTGCGAAATGTCGATTTCATTATGATTGATTTATTATACACCCATAATCATCTTAAAATATTTAGTACATTAGTAATCATTAGTGTCCGGATAAACGAAACAAGACCTCTCGAATGAAATGAGAGGTCTCAATTTATATCGGACAATAGTGATTAGAAATTCAAAAACCAACAATATGAAAAAAATAAGCATACTTGTACTTATATCAACATTACTCGTTGCATGTAACAACCAAAATGAATCGAACAAAACAGTCCAAGACCGCACTGAAGCTAAAACTAAAACAGAAGAGTCAAATACTGAATTTAAAAGCATAGATACTGAAGAGGACATAATTGCAACTGCTCTAATGGCAGCACCAAAAGAGAGTAGAGAAAATGCAAAAGTGATTGGACATAATTCGGATGGTGAGTTTGCAACGTTGAAGGAAGGTAATAACGAATTTATTTGCCTAGCAGACGACCCAAATCAAGACGGTTTTAGTGTAGCTTGTTACCACAAAGATCTAGAACCTTTCATGGCGCGTGGAAGAGAATTAAAAGCAGAAGGAAAAAATGGAAAAGAAATATTTGAAATTCGCGAAAAAGAGATAAAGTCAGGTGATCTTGAAATGGGAAAAGCTGGCTCTACCTTGCATATTTATTATGGTCCAAAAGCCACTTATGATCCAAATACTGGAAATGTGGAAGGAGCTAAATACAGATATGTGGTTTATATGCCATTTGCAACTTCAGAATCTACAGGTTTGCCAACAACACCAACTGCCTCCAATCACCCATGGATTATGGATCCAGGAACGCATAAAGCGCATATTATGATTTCGCCTATAAAATAGATGTATAGTAAACTATTACCTGAAATTAAAAAAGGTTTATATCATCGCTTATTTTTTTTGTATACTAAAATTTAAAGACGATAATGAGCGCATTATTGTGTTGAAGTAAGATAGAAGTTAGACATTTAAATATTCATATGATTCATTAAGTTTTGAAAGCTATAATGTTTAATAACGTCTATAATTGAGCAACGGTCTTTTAGTCAAACAATGAAATATTAAATTTAAATCGATGAATCAAGAGACTTCGTAGATTGAAAAATTAATTAGATCAAAAAAAATAGTACAACCTTTCGATTGTACTATTTTAATGTTTAAGCTAGAAAATCTTATTTTCCAACTACCAATTTAATTGTCTTTTTACTTTTTTGATCAGAAATTATATTTACGTAATATAATCCTTTGTTAAGAGATCTGGTAGGATTAACATTAAACTCATAATGATTTTCTGTTAAATCTCCATTGTAAATAGTACTAACTTTTTTACCAACTTGATCGTAAACTTCAATAGAAACATTTTGTTTAGAAGCATTGTTGATTTCAAGCGTTATGTCTTGGTCTCCAGCAGCAACATTAGGAAATATAGTAGCGTCCATTGTAGTTGCATCTATATTGTGTACAGAAGCATAACCTTGTTTCTGATATGCATTTTCATATACAAATTCACTCCCGACTTTTTTCCAAATCACCGTGAAAACTTTAAGATAATCTGGGTTCCAACTTTGATCTATTGTAAAAGTATGAGAATCTGAAAACTCAGCTCCAGCAGACACAGATCCATTTGAAATCAATGTGCCCTCGATATTTGGGTGAATTGAAGCACGCATAATTCTTTTATGTGTTGCTGTTCCAGTAATACCGTTCTGATTAGCTTCTACATTGTCTTCCGTTAAGTAAACGCCTAAATAATATTCTCCAGAAGTATTCTGAAAATATTTAACTTTAGTATCGACAGTTAGAGTGTTTCCAGAAATTGACTGGGTAAATCCTGAATTGACTATAGGAGACTGAGCTCTTGTAGAATCTACAGCGTTAATAATGTTTGTCTTAGTTGCGGCTGTATAAATACCTCCAGCTTGAGAGTATGCAACTTCATTTACAGTATTTGCATAAAAAACAGGGGTGCTACTTCGATATTCGTGTAAATCATGAAAGCTTGCTGCATCAGCTGA
>JBBEBO010000172.1:0-2298 GCA_040882265.1 Brumimicrobium sp.
TGAATTGTACTTCAAAACAACCTAGTTTTAGAACAGTTTCGTGTCCTTCCTTTTAGGGTTTTGTTTAAATAGTAATAGTTTACTTAAGGTTTAAGCGATTACTATTGTTTTGTTTGATTAAAAAAGAGGTTCCGAAAGGATCCTCTTTTTTTACTTTATGAATTTTTTCTTAAGACATTTGGGTTAACCTTTGTAAGTTATATTCAGTAAATTTGCAAAATAAATGTACGACATTTAAAATGATTTTAAACTTGTTAAAGTAAATGGAAAACAATATTCAAAATGTAGAGTTAAAACTGTTAAAACTTTCAGACTATGAAGAGTTAAAGTCTGTAATGATTGAAGTTTACCCTTCTGTTATTGATCCTTTTTGGGAGAAAAGTCAATTAAAAAAACTTATTGAACTGTTTCCAGATGGCCAAGTTGTTGTTAAGATTAATGGTGAAATTGCTGGTTGTGCTTTATCCATTTTAGTCGATGCAGATACTTTTAGTAATAGTCATACTTATAGAGAAATCACAGCTGACTATACATTCTCTACTCATAGTGATAAAGGTGAAACACTATATGGAATTGATGTTTTTGTGAGACCTAAGTATCGTGGTTTAAAATTAGGAAGAAGACTTTACGAATACCGTAAACAGATTTGTGAGACGCAAAATTTAAAAGGAATCGTATTCGGAGGTAGGATTCCCAACTATCATAAATATTCAAATGAACTTACTCCAAAAGCATATATTGAAGAGGTTAAAACAAAGAATATTATCGATCCGGTACTCAATTTTCATTTGTCCAACGACTTTCAACCCATAAAAGTTATTAAAGGATATCTAGAAGGAGATGAGGCTTCTGAAGAGTATGCAGTTCTATTAAAATGGCACAATATATATTATGAAAAACCAACTAACAAAGCGGCTTATATAAAAAAATCTATACGATTAGGATTGGTGCAATGGCAAATGAGACCATACAATGACTTAGAATCATTAATGCAACAAGTTGAATTTTTTGTTGATGCACTCAGTGCCTATAAAGCTGATTTTGCTCTTTTCCCAGAATTTTTTAACGCTCCATTAATGGCTAAATTTAATCATCTTGGAGAGCCAGAAGCAATTAGAAAACTGGCGGAATATACAGAAGTTATCGTACAGGACTTCTCTAAACTATCTGTCTCTTACAATATCAATATTATAACTGGTAGTATGCCTGAAATGGTTGATGGTTCACTCTATAATGTTGGGTATGTATGTAAAAGAGATGGATCTACTGAAAGATTTGAAAAACTTCATGTTACTCCTGATGAGAAAAAATGTTGGGGGATTCAAGGTGGAAATACTTTGAAAACAATTGATAGATTGCGGGAAAATAGGTGTACTTATTTGTTATGATGTTGAGTTTCCCGAATTACCTAGGCTGTTGGCTGATGAAGGCATGAATATTTTATTCGTTCCATTTTTGACAGATACTCAAAATGGTTATTCTCGTGTTAGGTATTGTGCTCAAGCTCGTGCAATTGAAAACGAATGTTATGTCGCTATAGCCGGTAGCGTTGGTAACCTCCCTAAGGTGGACAACATGGATATTCAGTATGCTAAATCTATGGTGTTTACCCCGTGTGATTTTGCTTTTCCAACCGAAGGTATAAAATCAGAAGCTACTCCAAATACCGAGATGATTCTAATTGCTGATGTTGAAATTGATCAATTAAATGAGTTGCATAGTTACGGCAGTGTAAAGAATTTAAAAGATCGTAGAAAAGATATTTATGAAGTTCGAAGAAAGTAATAAACCAATTGATTAAAGGTGATTTATGAGTAAAGAGAAAATGTATTTTAATTGGAGTACTGGTAAAGATGCGGCACTTGGACTTTATCATATTCAACAAAAAAATCAATTTCAAGTCGATAAATTACTGACTACAATTAATAAGCAAGTAGACCGGGTTTCTATGCATGGATTGAGAAGGGAATTAATGATTGCACAAATAGAAGCCACTGGAATAAAACACCAATTAGTTGAATTACCTGCTCAACCTTCCATGGAAGAATATGCTGCAATAATGGAACAAGCAGTACAAAAGTTGAAAAAGGAAGGATATGAGCACACTGGGTTTGGTGATATTTTTTTAGAAGATTTAAAAGCTTATCGCGAAGAACAGCTCTCCACTTTAGGTATTAAATGTCATTTTCCGTTATGGAAAAGAAATACTAAAGAATTAACAAAGGAGTTTTTTTTACTCGGGTTTAAGGCTGTAGTTATTTGTATTAATAATAAAAGTCTCGACAAATCGTTTTGTGG
>JBBEBO010000173.1:0-14579 GCA_040882265.1 Brumimicrobium sp.
TTTTAAAAAACAGCATAAGTCGAAATGACGCTGATTGTTGAAGTAGGGACGAACGGCCATTCGTCCCTACTTGATATAAAAATCACGCAATACACGCCCTACACAAAGTGCCGACGGATTAGGTAAATTCGCAACTAAACCTAGCTTTCGAGATGATGTCACTTGTCACTAATTTACTCGAGGCTAATAAATTTAAAAAATCATTTTTACATCTTTTACCTCCTAAATCTCCTCGATTTCCTACTTTTGTCAAAAGAATAAAGTATGTTGCAATCGATGACAGGTTTTGGGAAGTCTACAGTTTCCTTAAATGATAAAAATGTAAATGTAGAAATTCGTTCCTTAAACAGTAAAGGGTTAGATGTCTATTTAAAATTACCTTCATTTTATAAAGAAAAAGAACTGCCAATCAGAAAAATGATTGGAGATAAGCTACAACGTGGAAAAATTGAATGCATTGTATCAGAAGAAAATGCTGGAGATCAATCTTCTGTCGAAATAAACAAAGACTTAGTTAAGAGGTACTTCAATGATTTAAAAGAAGTTGCCGACGAAGTAGGGCAGTCTTCTTCTGATTTGATGGCCACCGTAATGCGTATGCCAGATGTGTTTCAAAGCAAAGAGGGAAAACTCGAAGAGACCGAGTGGTTAGCGTTAAGTGATGCTGTTTCAGAAGCGTTGGATCAAATGGTTCGTTTTAGAGAACAAGAAGGCGTTTCATTGGTTAATGATTTTAATTCTTGTATTGATGCTATTGAGGAATTACTTAGTGAAGTTCCAAAATACGAAAGTTTACGAATAGACACCATTAAAGAGCGTATGCGAAAAGCGCTTGAAAAAATGGAAGAAAAAGTTGATGAAAATCGTTTTGAACAAGAGCTGATTTATTATATTGAAAAATTAGATGTTTCTGAAGAGAAAACAAGGCTTCAGCACCATTTAAATTATTTTCGTGACACGATGAAAGACGATGATGCAAATGGGAAGAAGTTAGGATTTATTACGCAAGAACTCGGTCGTGAAATAAACACATTAGGAAGTAAATCTTATCATGTGGAGTTGCAAAAGATTGTTGTTCAAATGAAAGACTATTTGGAGAAAATTAAGGAACAGGTTTTAAATACGTTATAGTTTTAAAGAATGAAAGAAAAAGTTGAAGGTAAGTGTATTATTTTTTCTGCCCCATCAGGAGCGGGGAAAACAACTATTGTACATAAATTACTTGACCGAATGGATCATTTAGCTTTTTCTATTTCTGCATGTTCACGAACCCCTCGAGGAAATGAAGTTGACGGCGAAGATTACTACTTTTTGTCAGTAGAAACATTTAAAAAGAAAATCCAAGAAAATGCTTTTATTGAATGGGAAGAGGTATATAAAGATCATTTTTATGGCACTTTAAAATCCGAAGTGGAACGACTTTGGAAAGAAAACAAAACGGTCGTATTTGATGTTGATGTTTATGGTGGGATTAATTTAAAAAAACATTTCGATGATCAATCACTTAGTTTTTTTATTCAACCTCCTTCAATTAAAACGTTGGAAGAACGATTGAGAAATAGAAAAACAGAGTCTGAAGATAAAATTCAAACGCGTCTTAAAAAAGCTTCGGAAGAATTACAAAAAAGTAAACATTTTGATCGCACAGTAATTAATGATAATTTAGACCTTACGATCAATGAGGTAGAACAATACGTTAAGGAATATTTAAACAAATGAAGATAGGTTTATTTTTTGGAACTTTTAATCCAATCCATACAGGACATCTGATAATCTCAAACTATATGGCAGATTATACAGACTTGGATCAAGTTTGGTTGGTAGTTTCGCCACAAAATCCATTGAAAAAGAAAAAAACGCTTTTAGAAGATTATCATAGACTAGCAATCGTAAAAGTAGCCATTGATGATAATATAAAATTGCGAGCAAGTGATATTGAGTTTAAGTTACCTCGCCCTTCTTATACTTCAAATACTTTAGCTTACATTAAAGAAGAGTTTCCCCAGCACCAGTTTAATTTAATCATGGGAGAAGATAACCTGCGAACGTTTCATAAATGGAAGAATTTTGAGAATATATTAGAAAATCATAAATTATATGTTTATCCGAGAGTACTTACCATACAAGAAGAGGAGGAGGTTGAACAAATTGGTTATTTACCAGATAACAAGCTTAATGAACATGAAAATATAGTATTGTGTGATGATGCTCCGATTATGAAAGTAAGTTCGAGTTTTATTCGTCAGGCAATTAAAGAGGGTAAAGATGTTCGTTATTTACTTACTGATCCCGTTTACAAATATGTAGACGAAATGAATTTTTATAAATAAATCGTGATAAAACAAAAAACATCAATTGCTAAAAGAGTTTTTATAACTCTATTGACTTTGTCTCTGATCATTTCTTGTGAAGATGACACAACATCAAATTCGTTCGTTGAAAGCGATAAAGAAAAAACAGATACTCTTTCAGATAAATCAAGTAATTTAAAGGAGGATTTTTTGGTTTTAGGAGATTCAGTAGTGATTCCTTCTTTTGAAATCAAGATAAAACTTACTGAAAATGCTAAGAAAATCATTAAAGATAAAAATGAGTCTATAGTTGTTCAGGCATACTTTTCTGGTGAGTTTATAGATAAAGGAAACAGTAAAAAGGACGAGGAAGGAGCGAACTTAGGATCGCATCGAATTTCACTTTATGACAATTATGTTGCTGAATTTGAAAATGTCAAAATTGCAAAAGAGAAGTTTGAGCAGCTTTCAAGAAAAAACTTTGAAGTATTAATCAATGTTTTTTCTGGACGCAAGTCTTCTCCCAAAAATCTAATTGACTGTGATATTCTTCAAAAAAATATTTTGGATTTAAAAGACAAGCAACATGTTTTGCACGGTAAATTAATTCCTGAAAGTATCCAATAGTTGTATCCAATTTGAAAAATGAATCTAGATATTAAAATATGGAGCGAAAAATTAAAAAAAAACTGGCTACAATCGAGTAGAAGGCCCCCCCCCAGAATTGAGCGGAGTGCGCACTTCGATTGTACTCAGTGATCACCTCTCACACCATCCCGAAAAGTCGGGACGGTTCGTTGGGTATACCGACTAAGTTCTTTTCACCTTGTTCGGCTTTGTTGTAGTTTAAGATAAGGCTATACCGACAGAAATCCTTATCGAATTTTTAACTAACCAACGTTCAATCTTTCTCTTTTTTTGTGAGACCTCCAACCTTTTCTTCACTTTTCAGGTGGCTCATTAACTACAAGGTACTATACCTCTGCCGACAGGTAGGCTTCACTGCATGGGTCACCCAAACCAGATTGCGACTTGTTACGCTTCGGATTGTTAATTCGCGCGATGGGACTTAAACCTACTGTTTGTTTTTTTTACTTTTTTTGGAGCTTTGTAAATAGTTTTATAAGTTTACGATAAACTAACATATCTACAATATGAAATTCACAGTAAATTTAACAACAAGTACAAAATGGGTTTTGGCTGTCACTCTCTTATTCACAATAACTCCAATGCTTATTTATGGACAAAATCAAATCTATTTTTCTGAAAACTGGACACAAGATGGTGGAGAGGTTCCTTTGTTTTATAAAAACGCCAGTGTGACCGATGATATGGGGAATGTCTATATGACTGGCTCAACTATCAATTCAAGTAATAATCATGATATTCTTATACAAAAATTTGATCCAGATGGTGGTTTGCTCTGGCAAGAGACTTTTAACGGTGCGGCAAATTTAGATGATATGTCTGCTGATATTTTTGTAGATGAAGGGTACAATGTTTTTATTACGGGAACATCAATCGAAAATGTATCTAATGATCATGACCTTGTTGTATTGAAATATAATAGTGACGGTATTTTTCAATGGTCTTCTTACTATGATAATGGGGGAAGTCCGACACCAGAAGACTATGGCACATCAATAACTGGCGATAACAATGGAAATATATTTGTTACTGGAAGTAGTTTCGGAGCAAATAGCACGAGTGATTACGTTACATTGCGCTTCAACGCAGTAAATGGAGATCAATTATGGGAAACTCGGTATGATTACGCAGACTTAAACGATGTTCCTGCCAAAATTGAATTACATGGTTCGCAAGTATATGTTTCTGGAGGTAGCCAAATATCAACTAACAGGTGGGAATTAGCAACTTTAATATACAGTACTTCAAATGGTGACCAACTTAATGAAAGAAGAAGCCAAGGAAATGCTACTCAGGGTATAGATGAAGTTTATGACCTAACAGTGGATAATGCTGGCAATGTTTACATCACTGGAGCGGTTGTAAACCAAAGTACTGGATATGATATTAGTATTTATAAATTAGATCCACAATTAAATATTCTTTGGGAGGTACATAAAGACGGCTATGGAGATGATGACCGAGGAAAAGGAATCAAAGTAGACAATCAAGGTAATGTTTATGTTGCTGGATTCGTTTCTCACCCCAATGAAGGTAAAAACTATTCTGTTTTAAAATACAATTCAGCAGGGACTTTGCAATGGTCACGAGAATTTAACGGTCAAGCCAACCTTGATGACGAAGCGGTTCAACTGATGATTCATAACAATCAAGATATTTTTGTAACTGGAACAGCGAGAAATAATATGAATGCTGAATTTCAAACATTAGGATATAAACCGAATGGTGATCTTTATACCCAAGCAGTTTATGAAGCTACAAATGGTCTTGATGCCATACCAACAGGGATAACAAATGATGTAACAGGAAACATAATTGTAGTAGGTAAAAAACAAGCTCCTAATGGAAATTTTAAAAATGTTACAACTAAATATAGTCTTTACGAAAAAATTCTTAGTCCTGTAATGGTGAATGGAAAGCCATCACATAACGCAAACGAAATTATTATTCGTTTTGACAGAAGTGCAATTAATTACAATGCCATTGATAGGAAAGGATTTATTGCGGGACAGTTAGATGAATTTGTTAAACCAAACGTTATTGCGGAAATAAATGATAAGTTGGAAATGAATGTTGCAAGATTACCAACATTTAAGATTTTTAGAAAAATGACAACGGCAGATTCACTATCAACAACACGCTTGGGAGATACAATTAAGGCGGATGATTTTTGGGCAACGCTATCTGTGATATTTCCAGAGGATTTTGACGAGTTTCAAATAATAGATAGCCTTGAAACATTAAACTACTCTGTTATTCATTATGCACACACAAATCGAATTATTGAGCAACACAACGCTGAGCCAAATGACGACTTTTACTACTTACAATCAAGTCTATTCTCATTAGGAGCACAAAACCATATTAATATGGAAGAAGCTTGGGAAATTGAAGTAGGACAAGAATATGTGAAAGTTGGTGTATATGACGACCCGATAAACTGGAGGCATTTAGATTTTGGAGATGGTACTTATTCTGGGAGCAAGATTAAAGGGGGATGGAATTATAAACAGAACTCTTCTTTAACATCAATGCCATCATCAATGCCTTACAATCACGGTACGGCGGTAGCAGGTATATTAGGTGCGTTGAGAAATAATCAATTAGGAGTTGCTGGAATAGCTGGAGGTGATGTTGATGATGGAAATGATGGAGTATCCTTTTACTCAGCTGGAATATTTTATAGTTCAGGTTGGAGTTCAATGGCAGATGCCTCAGAAGCCATTGCCGAAGGCTCAATTGAAAGTACAGACCCAAATACAAAAATGGGTTTTGGGCTGCACCTTCAAAATCATTCGTGGGGCTTTAGTCAAAACTCAGTGATGTCAGATTCCATTAATGTATTAAGGGATGCTGTTACCGAAGCATGGCGCAACCATAGTGTTTTTGTTGCATCAAGAGGTAATTTAGGTCATGACGGCAATCCTATAGCATATCCTGCATGCTATCAAGATGAAATGCTGATCAATGTTGGTGCTAGTGGAGTTGACGGCAGATACAAAGGGCTTAATAATGGCGATGAATGGACAGGGGCAGATTTCAGTTCACGATGGGCCTCTTCTTATGGTGGTAAGATTGATTTAATTGCTCCGGGTGTAACAGATATAGTTAAAACTTCAGTATATGTTGATAATCCAGCACCCCAGGCAATCGGTTATCCAGATTGTCCAGCATTTTCTTCAAATAACAACTCTAAATACGAATGTTTTAATGGAAGCTCTGCATCAGCTCCTCACGTATCAGGTGTTGCTGCATTGATGTATAGCAGACATAATCTGTTAGCCACACCTTCTGCTCCAAATAATTTAACAACGGAAGACATCGAAGAAATTATACAGAAAACAGCAAAAGATGTTTCTGGAGGAACAGAGAATTACCCACAAGGCCCTGATAATTTTAACGGACATGGATTACTTGATGCAGGGGAAGCAGTGAACCAAATTGATTACCCTAAGTATTACGTAAAACATTCTGATATCAACACCGCTCCAACGGAAACATTGATACAAAGCGATTTGAATGTTGAACTGATGCAAGAAATAAATGGTATGCAATCTGGTAATTATACTGCTGATTTATACAAATACGAATGGAATTATCAAAATGATGTAATGAATTCAGGAGAAGAAATTATTGATTGGTGGCCTGTTCTTGCAGGTACATATAAAGGAGTAAGTGCAAGTACAAATATTACAGGAAATTCATTTATGGATATAATCCCATCTGTAAATATTGGAGGAACCACTTCTAATATAAATGTAGTAACATATGCTTGGTTTATTAAAAAAGACGATCAGCAAATACCTATTAATAAGTGGATTGCAGGTGAGGCAAAGAACCACAATCCTGATAATTTAAAGTATATGTATTCTATTCACGTAAATAACGAGAGCTTATCTTCTGTTCATGAAGAAGAGTTGCAACCTGAAATCACGTTATACCCCAATCCTACTCAGCAATCATTAACTATTTCTTTTAATGGTGTAATTGATAATCCTAAAGCAGAGATATTTAACTTAGAAGGTAGATTGGTTGAATCTATTGATGAAAATTCAAATAATCAAAGTTTAACAATTGATATTTCAAAGCTTTCTAAAGGTGTTTATTTATTGAGTCTTAGAGACAAAGAAAAGATAATTACTAAGAAATTTATTAAACACTAGAATCATGTATAAGTTTTCCATCGGAGTAATGTTACTCTTATTTAGTAACATTACTCAAAGTCAGAGTAGTTACCCTCGAATTTATTTTGAAGTAGGATATAATTATCAGCAAACTAAAATGCAGCAGTATAATAACCATTTAAACTTGATTGAAACTGATGTTTTCAAATTAGATGAACATCTTGAAAGTGTTAATAGTTTATCGTTAGCATTAAAATATAAACCTAAATCAATTTTTGATTTAGGTTTATATTTGGAAAAGCAATCGCAAACACTAGATCGTTATCCAATGCAAAAAAAATTAAATCCTGACCTTACTGTCACTTATGTTGAAGGGTATCATAAAAATCAAATTAATTCTTGTAATATAGGAGTTTCAGCAACAATATATGTTAATCAACTCTTAAAATTAAAATATCATAATGAATTCTTCAAAAGATTAGATTTTGGTTTAGAACTTAAAGGTGGAGTTGGTTTCTCTAAATATTTTTCAGAAACTCATTATGCTACCTTTTCACCAATTGGAATAGGTTCTGCAACAAGAAAAGCAAATGGTTTTCAAGGTCAATTAGGATTTAATTTTGAATATAGTTATATAAAAACACCAATAATTTCAAGTATAGGAATTAGAATTGGTTATCAATTTTATAATACTTCTATCTTAGAGAATCAATTAGGATATAAGTGGGGTGACCAAAAATATGAATGGTCATCAGCTGAAGAGCCCATAAACTTAGATTTTTCAGGCATATATTATGGTATATATTTAAAAATAGGCAAATAATGCGAACACTACTTTTTATATCAATTTTAGTTCTAACGAAAGTCTTATTTGGTCAAGAGCATAAAACTTTTTCATTTGATTTTAGCTATGGGATAAATCAATATAAAATGAATGAAGTAAATCTGTTTTATATTGACTCCTTTGCTGCTTTGCCAGAAAATGATTTACTTAGAGATTATGTAAAAAGAGGGAAATCATTCAGATTGGGGGTGAATTATGCACCTATAAGCTGGTTAGATATAGGAATCTATGGAAACTATCAATTTTCAAGCTTAAAATCTAGCCCTTGGAAAGCTTATAATGATCCTGAACTAGGGGAAACTGTCTATAATAAAAGCTATTTTGAATTAAGGACAGAAGCAATTAGTTTAGGACTAGGGAGCACTTTTTATTTTAGTGAACTTTTCAAAGCAAAAGATCTATTTACTGAAATACGTTTAGGATTAGAACTAAATGGTGGGATAAGCTTTACAAAAATATCGCCAATTCATTTAGTATATACTTTTACAACTTTCGATTTAACAGAAGAATATTTTTCTAAAGAGATTTTCCAAGGTCAAATTGGTCTCAAACTAGAATATGACTTTACTCAACAACCCATTTTCACAACTTTAGGACTCAAGGCAGGATATCAATTTCTAAAAACAGGAACAGTTCGTGATGCTGCTGGACAAGAATGGTTAATAAATGATAAATATCCGATAAATTTAGACTTCTCTGGTTTTTACTATGGAGTTTACTTAAAAATCGGGAAATAACATAAAACATAAAATACTATGAAGAATTTAAGACTTTTTTATATCACGTTTTTATTGCTTATCATGAGTAATAATTTATATTCTCAAGGAAATCTATACATTGATATACAGCCAAGTAGTCCTATAATAAATGATGAGATTAAGTTGTTTACACATGTCTCTTTTCCTAAAGTAGGAGCCTATAAAACCCATCAATTAACATGGATAGATAATAATAATTTACATGTGGAATTGTATTATACTTTAGGATGGCAGCAAATGTCTACTTTTTTCATTGATTCAATGCCGTTAGGTCAACTGTCAGAAGGTTTATATACAATTATTGCAGATTTAAAAGTAAGTACTCATTATACTGATTTCGATGATATGAGTTATTATTACAAACAAGATAGTGATACAATCACTTTTCGAGTAGATGAAACATTAGGAATAGATGAGCTTAATGAAAAAATGAACTTTTTATTATTCCCTAATCCAGTAACTTCGGATTTGACAATCAATACAAAAGATATCATTGAAGAAATCTTAATAATGAATTCTTTAGGAGAGATTGTGTTGCGACGGGAACTAAATAAAATAGAAGGTTCAGGTTCAATCACTATCGATTTATCTGATTTGGCTAAAGGAATGTACACATGTTTTTTAAGAACCAAAGAAGGCGTCGTATCAGAGAAAATAGTTAAATTATGAAAAACAACGGAAAACCGAACGTTTACTAAACTTCTTTGTAGTATTTGCATTTTTCGACCACGAAGTAGCACCGATAAGTAATTTTATTAGAGCTTTCACTAGCGTGTTGCTCTGCTCATGCAGGGCACACACAAAACCTAAAGCTTATGGCTAATGCGGCCATTTCTCTTCTGTAGACACAGACGCAGTTTACGATGACGATTTCGGTTCTTTAGGATTTTGCGTGAAACCGCACTAGCTTTAGCCAAAACATGTGTTTAGCGTAATCGCTTTTTGAGTTCATCAACAACCTCCTGAATTGTAGGTTCTTGTTCAAACTGAAAAAAGTAGGTATCACTGCCAAAGTCTTTGTAAGACGGCATCGCTTTATCTTCAGGAAGCTGTCTTGCCAAATAATATACTTTTTTATTTTCTACACAACGATAGAAAGCAAACTCCATAACTTCAGTACCTAAATCAATACTTCTATTTTCAAGATAAGAAATGGTTTTATTTGGATCATTGAAATCGTCTTTGTAATGATCGAAAGCTATTAGACCTACAATTTCTTCATAACTAAATATTGTTGATTTCTTTTGATCTGAGACTGCCATTACTTTGGCGTAAGCCGTAGCTGATTCAATGTTTTTATTTACTTTTTTTCGTTCCTTTCTCTTCGATTTTCCGGTGAGGATTTCTTTCCATGCTATTTTTACGCCGTTTTTAAAGTGATCATCGTTAGTATTCCAACTTTCAGTTATGGGCAATAACTTTTCGGATGAATCGCTGTATTCGTAGAATAACTCAAAGTAACGAAAAGCAGCCCATTCTTTTTGAGACTCATCAAGTGCAATTGACTGAAAATTATCGGAAAGAAAGTAATCTCTATAAAACTCTTGTTCCAACAAGTCTTCAATTAAAAACGTCATTCTCCAGCTTAAACTATCTTTCATACGATCTTCAAAAACAGGCTTAAGTTTTTCAAAACTAGCTGTGTTGTTTACTACTAATTGAAATACTTCATTTGTATTTCGCCAATTGATGCTTTTTGACTCTGCGTGATTTATCATAACTGATAAGTCGTCAATATTGGCTGGTAATTCAGCGTAAAGTTCAAATACTCTTTCCGTCAGTAATATATTTTCTTTATTGGCCCTTCGTTTCCATGTTTCAGTTAACTGTTGAGTTATGCTCGAAGTTGAAAACTGACTTATTAATTTAGCTTGAAGACTCCCATCTTTATCGATGGTTTCAAATAGAGTGTCATTTAAAAAGAATAAATTTAAAGCTGTTTCCTCCTTTATATGTTGATTTGTAATAAGCTGTTCAAAATTATCAGTTCCATTACTTGATAATTCTTCAACAATTGTCGCAGTATCAATATGATTAATTGGTGTATCACTTGTGTCGAGAAAAGTTGAGTTTTCTAAAAAGCTCAGTGAGCTATAAATGTCTTCAGCAGCTAAAGGTTGAGTTTGAGTAAAAGTGATAATATCTTTTCCATTTAAATAGCTCTTTCCTTTTAATAAGTTTTTCGAGCTTGTATATTTTATTTCGAACTCCATGTAGGGCTGAGGAGCTGATAACACAAAAGTTGTGTCGACTTCTGCAGGTACTTCATTGCTCGGCCATAGAACTTGGTCTTTCAATAATTGTTTTGTTCCTTTTTGGGAAAATGCCCACTTTTTAAATGATTTAAGATAAACCTCGTAGGTGATTACATTAATAGGATCATTTAGAACATAATGTTTAGTGGTTCTAAAACCATACCTTTCTTCAGTTTTAATTGGTCTAAATCCTGCCTTTGTGACATTTGTTTTAAAAATGCTGTTTTTGAGTTCAACTTCTTTATCTATTAGGTTAAAATCTTGAAACTGCATGTCATTTAAAAACTGATTCGCTACGGTTGAATCTGTTCCTGTGTATTGAATAAAGTGTAAAACATTACCGATTAAACGAACCTTACCATAAGCTTTTCGCCCCATTTTAGCAGCTTTAAAAGATTTTTCAGAATATTTCGAGTTTGATTTAAAATCGTAGAAATGAATACTATCACGATCAAATTCACCAATTAGAAACTCTCCAAAAGCCTCATCTGTAAAATAAATAGAGTTGTCAGTTAAAACGCTTTCGTATGCATAAAAACTCTCACCGTTATTTGGGTTAAACCATTTTACCCTCCAATACTTATCTGTCTCATTTACTTCTTCATTTTCGATATATTGAGCAGGCACATTTATAGCCAATGTTTGTGTTGGCGATATCACTTTCTCATTTAATTCTACAACTTCTTGGTGTACTTTCTTGAAATTAAAAGAATCAAAGAACTTTAGATGTCTATTTGAGTTGACGAATCTATAACCACCAGTACAATATACGAGATAAAGTATTTCATTTCTATGAAAACTACGCATCCAATATTCTTGACCATTTACTTCAGTTATTTTTCCTTGGTGAACTGTGACACCATTTTTCATTTTTATTTTTCGATAATCTGAGATTTTCATTTCTCCTTCTTCAAAAAATGAAGCTGCAACTTTGTCTAAATCATCAATTGTTTCATAATGTGTCATTCGGATAGAGTAGGTGTTGCCTTGTCCCATTTCTTGGTATTGAACTAATCTGGATCCTTGTTCTTCATCTTTAACTTTTGGTTTTCCGCTAAATTGTAAGGAAATGCCATACCGTGTATCTTCATACAGATAACCGCGGCATTCTTCAAGCTTTTCTTCGTGCACTGATTTTTCACTTGAAAAATCTGAAGTAACGGGTCTTAATGTGTATCCTTTTTCTTCTAATAAAGGAATAATACCCAGTTTTCCATCTAAATGTGCAGAACCAACGGCACAGAATGTTCTATGTTTATTAATTATTGTATCAAGACCATCAGCCATTATTTTATTCCGATCAGAGATAAGCTCTTCGTAAAGGTTTGTATAGTTAAGAGTAGACAATTTTGTGAAATCGTGAATTGCTTTAATGTCTCCCTCTAAATATTTTGTTTTCATTTCTTCATCTGAAGGAATCTCTCTATGACCTTTAGAGACTGGTTTGTATTCGGAGTTTACTCCAATTTTCATTTGGTCTTCTATGCGCTCTAATGGGTAAAATACTTTTTCACAATTATCAGCGATTTGTTTAAAATACAAATCAATAAACTGAGGCCGACCTGCATCTGATCCGTAGCTGGTGTAAGTTATATTATCAGAAGATCTGCTTGGTATAACCCAATCTAATGCGCGAGGTGTGTACTCTCTCCAATTGGATTGAATTACATCAGCTTCATCCATTACTTCTGTGATGTCTGCTTCTAAAACAATGGCTTCAGCATTATTTAAAACCGTGTATAAAGAATCTGGAAAACCAAAAATATCTTCATCATTACTGTGAAAAGTTCCAAATAGGTAAGAAGGTTCTGATAAACCATTCCCTGAAATCTCCCATAAAAGCTGATAGTTAGATCGATCAATCTCTTGGCTGTACAATACTATTGATGATAAAAAAAGAATAGCCAAGTAAAATTTACGCATAAGTATTGAAGTATTGTTTTTGTTACTTTATTAACGAATATAACCTAATATTGTTACTTGATTTTTGTGCTACGATTGTCTTGTATAAACTATTTCACCATTTAATATTGTTGTTTCGACAGCATTCTCTCCAAATGAATACGGAATCTTAGCAAGAGCTGTCATGGGCTCTGTTATAATGATATTAGCTTTCTTACCCGTTGTAATGGAGCCATGTGTTTCTGACAAATCCATAGCGAATGCGGTGTTAAGTGTAGCTGCATTTAGCGCTTCAATTGGGGTCATTTTCATTTTCACACATGCGAGTGACAATAAAAACTGCATATTTCCACTAGGAGCTGAACCAGGGTTGAAATCTGAAGCCAAAGCTACGGGTAAATCTGCTTCAATCATTTCGCGAGCTTTTCCAAAAGGAATAGAAAGGAAAAATGAGCATCCAGGAAGAAGTGTTGGCATACATTGGGTGCCTTTTAAAGCTTCAATATCCTGAGTATCCATTTCCTCTAAGTGATCGACTGAGCGCGCACCAAATTTTACAGCAGAGGCTACACCACGCATTATTGAAAATTGATTTACATGCACTTTTGGAATGAGGTTGTATTTTGCTCCAGCTTCGAGGAGTTGCTCCATTTCTTCAACAGTAAAATAATTCCGTTCACAAAAACAGTCAATATAATCAGCGAGTTTTTCTTCATGAATTTTAGGTAGCATTTCGTTAATCATGAGGTCGATATATCCTTGATGATTGTCTTTGTATTCAGGAGGAAATGCGTGTGCCCCAAGGAATGTAGCTTTAATAGTGAGTGGTGAAGCTGCTTTTAGACGTTTAATCACACGAAGCATTTTTAATTCAGCTTCTGTTGTTAAACCATATCCTGATTTAATTTCTATTGCACCTGTTCCATAAATCGTTAAATCTTGAATTCTTTTTAGGGCATCTTCAAAAAGCTGGTCTTCATCCATCTCCTGAAGTTTTCGGGCAGAATTAAGTATTCCTCCACCTTTTAATGCAATTTCTTCGTAAGTCAAACCTTTAATTCGATCTTCAAACTCTTCTTCTCTTGTCGCAGCAAAAACTGCATGTGTGTGAGAATCACAAAAAGCAGGAAGTACAAATTTTCCCTCGGCATCAATTACTTCTAATTCTCTCCAATCAGTAATTCCTCCCCAATCTTCCATTTTTCCGTATGCCATAATTTCATCTCCGTCTATCGCTAGAAAAGCATTTTCAATCATGTTTGAATCAGACATCATTTGTCCTTTTTTAAATTGGGGTAAATTTTCTCCTGCCTGAAAAAGCCCTTTTATATTTTTAATTAAAATTTTTGCCATTATTTTGTTTTAACTTTACAAAGACCAAAATTAAATGAATCCTTCTGCAATCCAAATATATTTTTCCTTCGTAAATGAAGTAACACAAAAAAATCTTGTGTTTCATTATTGGTTTATGATAAAAGCCGAGGTTGATTGCGCATTGCACTTCCTCGGCTTTACTTAACCCGTATTCTATTGTCATTTAAATGTGTAAGTAATATACATTGGGATTATACCTGAAGACATATATAAACGACATTATATTTCATATGTCTATAATTTACTCTTTAGTTGTTTTTTCAAATTAATGTAATTTCGTGGTAAAGCTATAAATAGTATCAGCTTTAAACTAAAGTGCCAGTGGCACGATCAGGGCAAACGCATTTAAATTTAGAACTTCTTTTTTCGTTGATTTAGTAAAA
>JBBEBO010000174.1:0-14500 GCA_040882265.1 Brumimicrobium sp.
TAATTACTCGACATATTTACTTCGTTCGTAATCACATCGCCTGGTTCATGTTTTGGAACAGGGATTTCCTCTTTTAAACAAGAAGAAAGCACTGCAATTAAACTGATATAAAAAACAAATTTACTCATCACTTTTTCGTTTTAAAGAACAGTTTTACACGCATAAAATAAGTGCGTCCCATTCCAATATTGATACTCGTTCCAGTTCCGGAGTGAGCAGCTCCTCCAGCTGAAGAACCTGCTACATTTGTCACGTTAAATAGATTTTTAGCTCCAATTGATAGGCTCAATTTTTCTTTAAACAACCTTTTTTCAATCGTAAAATCCGCAAGGTGATAGTCTTGAATGACTGATTCGTATAAGTCACCATTTTCATCAGTACGGATGTTTGGAAGTTGTCCTGTGTATTTGTAAAACAAGGAAAAACTCATCTTTGCCTTTTTCCACTGATACTGTAAGTTTCCTTGTACCTCGGGGGAGAATAAAAATTCGTCTTGGTCAATAAAGTCTGCTGAAATTTGATTGTATCTTCCAACGTAACCCGCTCCGATTCCCAGCTGAATTGAATTTCTTGAATATTGACTTCTCAACTGAACACCTGTGGTTTTATAGCGTTCTAAATTAAAGTATGAAAATGCCGTTTGGCTGGCTTGTGAAAGTGTAATTAAGTTGCTAATGTCATTATAGAACAATGAAATTTTGTTGTTTAAGCTATGTTTGTTTTTTCTCACCTGTTGACTCCACGAAACATTAAAATTATTGGATGTTTCTGCGTTCAAATCAGGATTGCCCTCAATGTTGTGATTGATATCGACAAAGAAAAAATGCAATTCTTTAATCGAAGGCGCTCGGAAACCTCTGGCGTAAGAAGCTCTCAATTGCATTTTATGGTTTTTCTTTTCCAGCAAATTGAATTTTGTGTGAAACGAAGGAACTACTGGAGCTTCGTATG
The DNA here is from genome assembly GCA_040882265.1 of Brumimicrobium sp. Taxonomy (GTDB): domain Bacteria; phylum Bacteroidota; class Bacteroidia; order Flavobacteriales_D; family Crocinitomicaceae; genus Brumimicrobium. The sequence continues at coordinate 952 of JBBEBO010000174.1, forward strand.
TCGTATTGTAAGCCCATCGCAATCCTGGGCGCAAGGTCAATCTTTGAATTGGACTGTATTCGGCGGTTGCGTAAAGTGCATAGTCTCCTATCGATTGCTGACCGTCTTTAATTCTTTTTCCAACGGCTGTTTCGTAACTCACGTCGTAGCCCAATTCATAATTAATTTTTGAAGAATCTTTAGCTCTAACAATGTTTCCTCTTGAAATAAATGTGTGAAAATCGGATGTATCCTGATCTTCGGGATTAGAAGAAAGACCGTCTTCTATGGTTGTTAAATCTCTTAAATAGGTGTTTTTTTTTCGTTGATAGCCGTTATATGCTCCAATCACAGTAAAACGATGGTTTTTTCCTATCTCTCCGTTTAGGTTTAAGCGTTGATTTAATCGAATGGTTTGATAGTAATCATCGAAAGCCGTTTGTTCATAGGGTGGTCTTGGCGCTCCTCGGTTGATGACCTCTTCGTGAAAATTAGAACTTGAAAACTGCAATTGCATTTTTTTAAACTCATATCCATATTTAAAAGTACCAAAAAACTGTTCTTTTGGATTCCATTGTTTCACTCTGCTTGAATCTGCAATAGGTTTGTTTTCTACAAAAAATGGCGCGTGATAAGGATTCCACCCATCAAAAAAGTAGCGACCACCCTCTATGGAAATCTGATGTTTGTTTTTTCTAAATCGAAGAGAACCTGTGTGATTATGTCTTCCGTTGCTTTCGTAATAATTGTCAGACGAAATGGAAAACCCTTTTTCTTCCTTCTTCTTAGTAATAATATTGATGGTTCCCGCTAAAGCATCTGTTCCATAGCTAACCGATAAAGGGCCTTCAATAATTTCAATGCGTTCCACGTTGTCCATTGGGATTTGCGAAATATCAATATTTCCATTCAACCTGCCAGTCAAAGGAATTCCATCAATAAGTATTTTAACATTTTGTCCACCAATTCCTTGCAATTGCATACTGCTTCCAAGCACATTGTCTTCGCTGAGTCGAACATTCAACTGATTCGTTAAAACGTCTTTCAAGTTCTGAGCAGCCATATTTTCGATTTTTTCTTTATCGATAATACTGACCTGATGTACAGATTGATCAGCTCGTTGCTGTTTATATTGCGCGGTAACTACAACTTCATCATACACGGAAAAAGTGCTATTCATTTGGAACAGCAATCGTTCTTTGTTTAATGAAATGGTATCACGAATCGATTCAAACCCCACAAAAGAAATTGCAGTCATATAGCGTTCGCTTTTATCAAGTTTTGCTTCGCTTAAATCAACTTTTCCGTCTGAGTCTGTTGTGAAATTGTGCCGTTTTTCATCGCCTATCGGTTTCAAAGTAAGTCGAGCCCCAGGAATAGGTCGATTGTCTTCCGCGGAAACTACAACAATGGTTTGTGCCGTTATGCCAGAAAACCATAGAACTATGGAGAAACTCAGCAATATTTTAAGCCATTTATTCATTGAAATAGTAATTTGTAAAGCGTTCAACATCTAGAAGCAGAGACAACCGACCATATTTTTAATTTATTCTATTGCAACTTTTGCTTTGAACAGCGTTGCGAGTTTTTTGTAATAAAGAATTATTAAAATCAGGTTTATAAATAAAAACAACCCTGATTTTAAATTCTCCTCCATTTCATTATTCATAAAAAAGTGAAAAGTGAAAATATTCAACGTTATGGGCAGTAAAAAAACAAGTCCCACTAGCCTTGTTCTTGGAATAACCATTAACAGCCCCGCTAAAATTTGAATCACCCCAACTAATTTCAAAAACCCTGAAGCGCTTAGCATTTTTACTGCCAATCGAAAAGAGATGGGATTTTCAAAACTATTCTTCTCTATTGACTCAATATATGCCTTATTGGCTTTCGGATTACTCGGACGGTCTTTTGGAATAAACTTATTTACTCCTGCATATATAAAGAAAACCGCAAGTAAAATTGTCAATAAGGCATGCGTATAACTTAACACCGTCTTTTTCATACTATACTTCTAAAAATGATGCTATGATTTCACGGATTTCTTTTTGTGCTTTTTTCTGGTCATAGTTTTCATTGGCATATTTTTCACCAGCAGCAAAAAGCATTTGGAAGAGTTTTTTGTCATCTACAGTCTTCTTCAACTTAATCGTTTTGTGCTTGTCAAACGTTTCAGCCCAAATCATTCTTACATCGCTCCAGTATTGGTTGTTTTCTTCCCACCAGTCAATAGCAGGCTGACAGTTATAGTCTCCAGAAATGAATTTTTCGTGACCTTTTTCCCAACATAATAATTCGTCCTCTCCGTTTTCACGAATGATTTTCTCGTTATCTTGTTCCAAAATCCAACCGTAATCCGTTAATTCCATTCTACTGTGACGTTTTGTAACATTGTAGTCGCTTCTTTTTGAAAACTCTCTTCTTGGTAGTGGCGCATCAGCGGTTCCTTCCCAGTAATGTTTTCCATCAACGTGCACCCATGTTCCATATCCTTCGTAGCGCGGACTATCATCTACCTGAAACACTTTTTGTGTCCAAGTTCCTTTTGCTTTTTCTTTAGGGATTTTGATGTTTTTCCATGTATTGTCTTTTTGAAAAGCAAGAATATTTTGATTTTCATAAATCCAATCTTGTCGCCAATGTTTTACAATAAATGTATCATTGACTACCAAAATATGCTGCAAGGAAATTTTGTTTTCCGTTTCTTCAACAGGAAAGACGTATTCAATTCCCCATGAAGAATAGTTTTCGTGGTACTTATAACTTGTGTCTGGAGAGAATGTCTCAGCAAAGTCGAACGTTACTTTATAGCAACCTTCCATGGACTTAATCGCTTCAATGTCTTGTGCTTTTTTATCTTGCGCGATCGATAGAAAGCTCAGAATAGTGAATGATAATAGAATTACTTTTTTCATGATTTTTATTTTTGAATTATTAGTTTTTGTGTTGCTTTTTGTCCGTTACTTGTCACTTCAACAAAGTAAATTCCCGACTCTAGTCTTGAAACATCAATAGTTTGAGTTTCAAAAGAATTGTTTGGCTCAACGTCAAACTGATCTACAATTCGACCTGTTGAAGAGATAATTATCGTTTTAAATGAAGTTTTTTCTGCTGCGCTGTAAATCAGATGTGCCTTATCGGTATTATTTGGGTTAGGATAAAGCGTAAATGAAACTTTAGGTTTTTCAACATTTCCCAAGCTCGCAGTGCTTAATTTTTCTTTAGTGAATTCAAAATCGCCTGTTGCACTTCCGCCAAAACCAGTTGGAACCACTTTCCAGATGTCTTCGTTTTGTGTTTTAACGAAATAAACTACATCAGAAGCAATGTCGTAACCCGATCCATTAAACGTTTTCCAATCGTATCCTATTTCATTAATTTCTGTTGTAAATGTTTGTGTCTGCCAATCCGTATAATTTGAAACATCTGAAACACCGTCAACTTGCACAACCTCAACATTTGGACTGCTTAAAATTCCTGCTACGGGATAAGCTACGGGAATAAAAGCAGTATATTTTGTGAATAACAAGTCCCATTCACTTGAAACGACAGGCTCTCTGTCTAATTCCATTTCGTTTTGGATAGAATAATAGCCAAACCATTTGTCTTGAAAATCTGCTTTTGCAAGCGAAGTAGCAACTTCATTGTTTCCATCTAAATCTGCGTAAGTGAAATTGTAACTTCCCCCGTTAAGATCTACAATCTTTAACTTTTTGTAATCCCCATTTGCCAATTTTACGATGTGAATGGAATCACCTGCAATTACGTGAGTAGTAGAATTATAAATCCCCCAACCCACATCAAATGCATCCGATGGATCTGCCGTAACATCAAACGCACCTATTGACCAACTCGTATCGCTATTGTAAAGAGGACTCCAAGTAGAAAGCCCTGCTGTATCTATTGTGCTCCAATCGTTGATATCACCATTTTTATAAACCCAAACAGAAACCCCTGCTGCGGTATTGGCATGAATTGAAGTTCCGAAAGACGAGGAAACATTAAATGCGATATCCCATTCACTAGCAAGCGTTGTTCCTTGAGTTCCGTTTTCTAGGCTATACCAAGTTTGATTGGTTTGGCCTGGTTCTATTGTAACCGTTTCTGTTACTTGTCCCATTGCCGCAGACATAATCAAGGCAAAAAGAGAAATTGTAGTTATTTTTTTCATTTCGTTGTTTTTATTTAGACTAATTATAAATAATGTTGCAAATGTATATCGAGATGCTTTTTTTGGCAATACCTTAATAGTGGTATTGTAGGGGATTAAGGTTAAAATACCTTGTTAGTGGTATAATAAATTACTTATGGTTTGTGTTTAGTTATCTAATAGAAAGTCAAAATTTATATAAACACCTGCTTCAAGAGCCAAGACCTTTCCACAGGGCAAACGCATTTAAAAATTAGATCTCGAAAAGAACATATTTTGTCACGATTTTTGGGACAAAAATACGCGCCAAAATAAAGATTTACTTCATTCATCCTTGATCACGGGTTAAAACCCTTGGCAAAAGATTAATTCAACTAAAAAAAGAGCTCTAAATTTAAATGTGTTTGCCCCTATACCTTTCCACAAAATTTCATCTAAACCCAAACGCATTTACTTATATTTGCACCACAAAACTGAAGAGTATGTCAGATCAAGATAAATTTAGCACAAATAAAGCCCCTAAGCCTGTAGGTTTATATCCACATGCTAGAAAGGTAGGCAACTTACTTTTTTTATCTGGTGTTGGACCACGAACTGCAGGATCAGATGACACTGACTCGCATGTACCAGGATTAAAGTTGGATAAAAACGGAAACTTTTTAGAGTTTGATTTTGCCGCACAGTGTCGTGCTGTTTTTGACAATGTGCGTGCGATTCTAGATGAGTCTGGATCAAGCTGGGAAAAGTTGGTTGATGTTCAGGTGTTTTTAGTGAATATGAAACGTGATTTTCATACCTACAACAAAATTTATGCGGAATACTTTAAAGACAATCAGCCTTGTAGAACAACGATAGAAATTTCATCTTTGCCAACACCTATCGCAATAGAATTAAAATGTATAGCAACAATAGATTAAAATTATGATTGGATTTATTATTAGAACACTATTAGCCATTGCTGCAGTTAGCTTTAACGTTTATCTTTTTTACGTTGGTTCTTGGGGCTGGGGTATAACATTTATCCTTGTTACGGCATTAATAATACTTTCGTTTTTTAGAAATGAAAATGTTATTCTCGCATTGTACCAAATGCGTTTGGGAAAGCAAGAAAAAGCGTGGAAATACTTAAATCGTATCAAGTCACCTCAATACTTGCCGAAAAGACAGCATGCCTATGTTATTTACCTAAAAGGAATGCTAGGATTACAGCAAGACCTCGGTTTTCCAAAATGTGAGCAATTGATAAGAAAAGCATTGGATTTGGGACTGAGAACTCAGCAAGATAAAGCAGTAGCGAAAATGCAACTTGCGGGTATTTGTATGCAAACCGGTCGTAAACGCGAAGCACAAACATTGATTTCTGAATCTAAAAAGCTTGATAAAAACAACATGTTGAAAGAACAACTCGACATGATGAAAAAGCAAATGGGAATGGTGGCTTCTAAAAATCAGATGCGAATGGCTCAAATGCATAAAGGTCGTAAAAAAGCACCGCGGAAGCGATAAAATCATGGCGGAGGATTTACATATCGATACAGCAGACAAAAAGTCTACGTACGAGTCTTTAATCCCTCAGTTAAAAGCTTTGTGTGAAGAAGAACCAAATCGTATTGCAAATTTGGCAAACATTACAGCAGGATTAAAAGAAGCATTTAATTTCTTTTGGGTAGGTTTTTATTTAATTGATAAAAACGAACTTGTTTTAGGGCCATTTCAGGGACCTGTTGCTTGCACTCGTATACAAAAAGGAAAAGGTGTTTGTGGTACATCTTGGGCAGAAGCAAAAACTATTGTTGTGCCAGATGTAGATAAATTTCCAGGGCACATTGCTTGTAGTTCGGTCTCGAAATCAGAGATCGTTGTTCCTTTAATTAAAAACAATGAAGTAATTGGTGTTTTAGATATCGATAGCAATAAATTAGATGATTTTGATGTTATTGATGAGCAACAACTCAACGCACTTTGCAAATGGCTCGTAACAATCATATAGTTTTATACTTATTGGGAGTTTTATTACTTTCATCTTGTGGTCAGGTAGGCACTATTACTGGTGGCCCTGTTGATGATGAAGCACCAAGACCAATCAGCGAACAAGTCAATCCACCAATGGCAAGCAAGAATGTATCTCCCGATGAAATTATCATTCCATTTGACGAATACATTGCTTTAAACAAGCCAAGCGAAAACATTAAGCTTATCCCAAACGACGTAACACTTGAGCCTTCAATTAAACGCAAGTCTCTTGTTTTGAAAAAGATAGATGGAGAATGGGAAGAAAACACAACCTATGCTATTTATCTTAATCGTGCTGTTAAAGACATTACTGAAAACAACGACTCAATAATGGTTTATGTTTTCACAACAGGGGACACTTTAGATTCACTACAAGCAGCGGTTAAAATTGTGGATGCGTTTGATAACAAACCTATAGAGGGTATTACAGTTGGTCTTTATGAACAAAAGTTAATTGACGATACTTCAAAAGTGGATCCGCGCTACATTACCTCATCAGATAAGGATGGAGTTGCAAAGTTCAACTACTTAAAAAAAGGACCTTTTTATGCTTATGCTTTCGAGGATGAAAACAGAAACAATCGATTAGATAAAAATGAAAAAAGAGCAGGATTAGATAGTGTTGTCATTGGAGATACAAATGTTACAACTGGTCCAATAATGCGTTTGATGCCACCGGCTAAAGACACAATATGGGAGGTCGTTAGCAATGAAGTGCAACAACCTGCGAATTGGTGTCTTAGTTTTAGCCAACCTCTCAGTGAAGATGCTCGTATAACATTTGAAGATTCTGACCCAATCAAAGAAGAGTGGACACCGATGAGAGACTCTGTGACCTATTATTTCTTAAATAAAAACAATTCTGGAAAGTTTTCTGCGATTATAAAGGATAAACAACGAACAGATACAATTACTAAAAAGTATTTCTTTAAAACAAACTACAAGTATGAATTAAAACCAAACCTTTTAATGGAAAAGCTTCCTGTTGGTGATACATTAACACTTACGTTAAAAGAGCCTATAATTGACTATGACAAATCGAAATTTAATGCAACGTATACACCAGAAGAAGACTCTGTTCCGAAAGAAATAGACTTTACGCTTAAAAAACATGGAGCTAAAAGCATTCAATTTATACCAGCTAAAAATACTAAAAAAATATCTTTAGTTATTAGCCCAGAAGGAGTTAATGGCTATAATTACAAACAAAAAGACACTATCAAGTTCGACTATTCAATTCAAGATAAAGAGAGCGTTGGATTATTAGATGTTTCCTTCGATTCTGTGCCTCAATATGGAATTCTTTATCTCATAAATATTAAACAAGAAGTAATTGACACAGTAATATTTAATGGCGTTTCAGATCAAAATACAATTTTTAAAAATTTACAACCTGGAAAATATCGTTTTTATTATTTAATCGATAAAAATAAAGATGGTAAATGGACAACAGGAAATTTATTCGAATCTAAAGATTCGGAAGAAGTGCTTTGGTTTGCAGATAACCACGCCGTTCGTCCCAACTGGGAAGTAAAAGTAACCTTGTCCATCAAAAAGGAAAAAGAAGAAGAAGAAGAAGTTGATAAAAAGAAGAAGAAAGAGGGAGAGTAAACTTATGTTTTTTTGATTAATTCAATAATTTAAACTAAATTGGTTGAGTAATCGACAATTCTAAACTTAATTTTTATTTGAAAAATTCTAAAATTCATATAACTTTTGCTTTAATTACTTTTTTACTAAATGTTGATTTTGGAATTTCACAAGATTTTTCATACGCTGATTTAGCTGAGGATAAACCTGACTCTGTACGCTTGAAAGCATATACGAAAATAGCCGAAAGTTTTATTGAAACAAACAAAGACAGCGCATTATATTACATTGACGAAGGAGTAAAGTTATGTGATCAATTTGAAAAAGCAAACCAGCTTTCAAAAGAGGACCCAGATCTTTATTATAGATGTGGCAAACACTTCATGGCTAAAGGGTATTTTTATTATAGAAATAAAAAACCAAATGAAGCTTTGAGAGGTTTTAAGAAAGCTGAAAAAATATTCCATAAGCTAAAAAACAATAAGTACGAAGCAGAATGTTTAAACAATAGCGCTGTAATACTAGCATCTTTAAGCAATAATGCTGAGGCAATTATTGATTATCACAAAGCACTAAATTTATTTAGAAAACTAAATGACTCTATTGGATCTGCTTATGCTTTAAATAACCTTTCTAGAATATATCGTGACCAAGATGACATTGGTCAAGCGATTAAACTCATTGAAGAATCACTTGAGTTGAGTAAAGCAAAGGACGCCGAAATGGTTGAAGCTTTAGCCTTAAATGGATATGCAGGGTTACAAAAAACAATTGGGGATACAGCAAAAGCTTTAAGGTTATATGAAAAATCTTTATCGCTGCGTAAATCACTAAGTGACAGGGCTGGAATGGCTTCCGTTTTAAACAATATAGGTTCTTTGTACAAACAACAACGAAAATATGAAGAAGCATTAGACCACTTTCAACGCTCAAGAGAAATTGCAGAAGAAGTAAATAACAAAATTGGTGTTGGACACACACTTTATAATCAAGGAGAGGTTTATTTTCAACTATCGGACTTGTATCGAGCTGAACAAAGAGGAAAAGAGGCATTAAAAATAGGTGAAGAAACTGAAAATGTAACTTTGTTGAGTAGATCAGCAGAATTATTAATGAATGTATACAAACTAAGTAATAAATGGAAGAGTGCGTTTAAAATGCAAACGTTAAAAATGGAAATGGATTCAAAAATGATTAATGCAGAAACAAAACAAGTGGCACAACGTGAAGCATTAAAATACGAATTCGAAAAACAGAGAGCAATAGACAGAAAAGAAGAAGAACAAGTAATAAAGCTTCAAAATGAAAGAGCAGAACGTCAAAAAGTAATCTATCTGGCCATAGGAATAGTAACACTTCTGCTTATTGCTTTACTTTTCTTTGTAATTCAACGATTACGTACAGCAAAACAACAAAATCGACTAATCACCAAGCAAAGCAATGAACGTAAAATGATGTTGCAAGAAATTCACCATCGCGTTAAAAACAACTTTCAGATTGTTTCAAGCTTATTACGCCTTCAATCCTACTCCATTGAAAACGAAACCTTAAGGCAGTCATTTGAAGAAGCTGTAAGTCGTATCAATTCAATGTCTATTGTTCATGATATTATTTATAGACAAAAAACTTTTTCCGACATTGACTCCAAAGAATATTTGGAAAAGCTAGTTGAAAATCTTAAAAGATCATCTGGTAACCCAAAAATAGCGATTGAAATTGATGCTCAAAAGCCAAAACTAAAAATTGAAACTTTAATTCACCTCGGAATTGCTTTAAACGAATTAATAATAAATTCATTCAAATATGCCTTTACAGAAGAACAAAATGATCCAAAAATCCGTATATTTTTAACTGAAATAGGTGAAAATGAATACCGTCTTTTATATCAAGATAATGGCATAGGAATTAATAAGGAAATTGATAAGTCAAGTTTTGGAATGGAGTTGATTCAAACACTTATAGAACACCTTGAAGGAAGTGTAAGCATTGACTCTGAGTCTCCTTGGAATACAACCATTACCATAAAATTCAAAGATGTTTAAAAACCTTTTATCATCTACTTAACAACGACAAAAAAGAATTTAGGTCTTGGCAAATGCATCAGGGCAAACGCATTTAAAAATCAAAATCCCGAAAAGAGCCTATTTTGTCACGATTTTTGGAGCAAAAAGTCGCGCCAAAATAAGGCCTTCCTCATTCTTCTTTAACCACGGGTTGAAACCCGTGGCAAAAGAACCTTTGGTTTTATAAAATAAACGAAAAAAAGTGATCTAAATTCAAATGCGTTTGTCTTGGCAAATACATGTATAATTAAATGGTTTGCCATAAAATTTACTTATCATAATTTTTCATTTTTATAATTAGTGACTATATTCATCTAATATTATTATCAAAGTGGGGCGATTTTTGATATAAAAACAAAAACTCAAAACAATGAATCAATTATTTTCTTTATTAGGTATAACATTACTCTTGGCTTGTTCAAACGTTAAAAACAGTAATGAAAACGTTTTAAACTCTAATAATCAATCTTTTAAAATTAAAATCACTTTTTCTGAGTCGTATTGTAATGGCGCTGCCCCATCAGAAGAAACGATGGAAGAATTAAACAAACCAAAGCCCGCTACTCAAAAGAAAGTGTATTTGAGAAAAGGTGATTCAAATGACATCAATAAACCTATTGATTATACATTTACAACGAATGATAATGGAATTATTGAAGGAGAAATCCCCGAAGGAAAATACAGCATCGTACTTGGAGACAAAAAGAACCAAGCTAAGTTTGATCATTTAGTAAAATTATATGGAGAAGGAACAGCTGACCAAGCTCCAATCGATCAGGAATGTCTCAAAAAGCATTTTTCAACTCCGGAAGCTGTATTAACTGTAAAAAAAGACGGTGAAAATCATGCGTCTATTCATTACAAAACGAAATGTCCGTGGACTAAAGTTCCATGTTCAGACTATAAAGGAGGTATTCCACCCTCAGCACCTCCAAAAAATAATAAGTAGTGGCAAATAAAAGTCATTAAATACGGTTCACAACCTCTTCATGCTCTTCTGAAAGGAAAGTATCTAGTAGTTCTGCAACTTCTTCTGGTGATCTAAGTTCATTGTTTTCATGAAGATCGACAAAACTTTGTTTCCCTGAGAAGTTTCTATCTTCACTGTTTCTGATTGCTTTCTGCATATTTGTATCAACCACACCTGGTGCAACGCTGTACACTTTTGTTGATTTGTTAAGCTCTTCAATTTCTGCAGCTAAAGTTTCCGTAAATAAATCAATAGCAGCTTTAGAAGCACAATATGCAGCCCATGAAGGGACAGGGCGACTTCCAGCACCAGAACTCATATTTACAATAGCCTTTACGTTTTCGAACCCTGCAGTTTGAAGGATGTAACTACATAAAAACTGAGGAGCGACAACGTTTACCATGTTAAGATCTGCATAATGCGTTAATGTTACTTCATGTGATCTCTTAATATCACCTAAAACCCCAGCATTATTAATTAGAGTAATTGGATATTTAGAACGATCTAAATGAGGCGCTAAATCCAAATCGTGCATTTGTTGCCTTTCTGTAAAATCACACTTTATGAAAGTGAAATTTTCATGTTTTAAATCGTTTCTTCTGGAAATACCCAATACATGTTCACCTTTTTCTAAAAAATGAATTGCTAGTGCTCTTCCAATTCCTGTAGATGTTCCTGTTATAATATACATTATGATTCGTTTACATCAATAAAACGCTGAACGTGTTTAGCAGTACCAAAAACGACGAGAGTATCGCGAGATTCAATCACTGTATCACTGTTTGGTACACCTATAACGTGTTGTTCAACCTCGTATTGTCCTTTTTTCTTGATATCGTACTCTCGTTTCATTGTAACAAGCGTCAATTGATATTTGTTTCTAAAGTCAATATCTTCAATTGTTCTATTCAGGGTGCCTTTTGGCGGTTTAATTTCTGCAATCTCGTAATCGTCAGGTAGTTGAAGAAAAGAGAGGATTGATGGATTTAGTAGTTTTTCCCGGATTACGAATGCTACCTCATCTTCTGGTGTAAGTATTTCTTTAACACCTATTTTCTCTAGTATCAACCGCTGATCATTACCACTTGCTCTTGCAATGACTCGTTTTACACCGAGGTCTAGTAAGTGAACTGAGGTGAGCACAGTTGCTTCAAAATTTTCACCAATTGCAACAACTACGGCATCCATCTCATTAATATTTTGAGAAGACAACGCTTTTGAGTCTGTTGAGTCGAGTGTTACAGCAAAAGCTACTTCACCCTTAATATTTTCAATTTTTTCTTCTGAATTATCAAAAGCAAAAACTTGCGCACCTCTTTCCGCAAGACGTAGGGCTATAGTGGAACCATATTTTCCAACTCCAATTACCGCAAACTTACTAAATCCCATATTCTATTTGTTAAGCCAAAGCTTGTTTTAAATCATTGATTAAGTCTTCTTCATCTTCAACACCAACGCTCAAACGTATTAAAGAGTCTACAATTCCAGCAGCTTCTCTATCTTTAGCAGGTATAGATGCGTGCGTCATTGTTGCTGGGTGACAAGTAAGCGACTCGACACCACCAAGAGATTCTGCCAAAGAAAACACGTTAAATTTTTCCATGATAGCGTGTGCTTCAGACATTTGGTTACCTTTCAAAGAAAAAGAAATCATACCCCCAAATCCACGCATTTGTTTTTTTGCAATTTCATGATTTGGATGGTCTTTAAAACCTGGCCAAAACACTTTTTCAATCCTTGGGTGATCTTTTAAGAAATAAGCTACTTTTTTACCGTTTTCACAATGTCTTTGCATCCTTAAATGTAGTGTTTTTAGTCCACGTAACACCAAGAAAGAATCCATAGGGCCAGTAATTCCACCTGAACTGTTTTGTATCCGATAAATTTCATCAGCAATTCCCTTGTCAGAAGTCACAAGTGCCCCCATCACAACATCAGAGTGTCCACCTAAATATTTTGTTACTGAATGCATGACTATATCAGCTCCGAGATCCATAGGGTTTTGTAAATATGGAGTAGCAAAAGTATTATCAACACCAAACATTACTTTGTGTTGTTTGGTAATTTTTGAAAGCGCTTCAATATCCACGATATTCATCATAGGATTCGTGGGAGTTTCAGCCCAAATCAACTTTGTGTTTTCATTTATTTTAGATTCCACAGAATTTAAATCATTCATGTTCACAAAGTGAAACTTAATACCGAATTTTTGAAAGATACCAGTAAAAATTCTATATGAACCACCATAAAGATCATTTGTTGAAATCACCTCATCTCCTGGATTTAGCATTTTCATCAAACAATCAATAGCAGCAACACCACTTCCAAAGCAAGCGCCGTACGTTGCATTTTCTAATTCTGCCAAAGCTTTTTCTAGTGCGTGACGTGTAGGATTTAAAGTTCTTGAATACTCGTACCCTTTGTGTTGACCTACTTTTTCTTGAACATACGTGCTTGTTTGATAGATAGGAGTCATGATTGCTCCTGTTGTTGGATCTGGATCAACACCAGCATGAATGGCTTTAGTACCAAATTTCATGTTCTTTTTTTTCACTGACGTAATTTGTTTATTTCTATGTGTTTTATTTCACACAAATGTAATCGAATCAAAACACTTTATCAATAAAAACGTTTTGAAAGTCATGCTAGATCTTCATTCATTAAACGTTATTGATTTTATTCTACAGTATATCCACAACCTCGCACCACCCTACTTAAATCGCTTCACCTTAACCTGCATTATTCATGAATTTCCTATTCCAAAGCCAAACTGCCTGCTACCTT
>JBBEBO010000175.1:0-14314 GCA_040882265.1 Brumimicrobium sp.
CCTTTTTCAATGAGTTCTTTCAATATAGTAATTAAATCGGGAATATTGTCATTCGATAATCCTGCAGACGGTTCATCCAGCAAGTAAGTAATTCCCTTGAGCGGACTGTTCAATTGTTTGATCAATTCTACCCGTTGATTTTCTCCTCCGGAAAGTGTCGGTGATTTACGATTGAGTTGCAAATGATCAATGTGCAATTGTTTCGCTCGAGCAATCGTGTTGATTAAATGAGGTTGGATTTTAGCCAGTAATTTCCCATCGACCTCATCATTGTCGCTACTTTTAGAAAGCCAGTGTTCTAACGCTCTAAAATCCATCGATTTGATGTCGTGAATTGATTTTCCTCCGAGTTGAAATTGTAATCGCTCAGGTTTTAATCCACTGCCATGACAGACACTACATTCTTCATAAGAAAACAATGCGGTTAAACTGCTGATGTTTTTATTCTTTCGGGTCTTGTAGTATTCGTCTTTCAAGTATTCGAATATGCCATCCCAGGTCATCGTGATTTCTTGCTTTCCTTCGCGGGTTTTCGTTTTAAAGACCCATGTGGCTCTCCATTCTTTATCACCTGCACCATAGAAGAGAATTTCTTTTTGCTGCTTAGTTAGTTCTCTAAAAGGGGTCTCTAGCGAAAAGCCATACTGCTCACCTACTTTCTTCAGAATAGCCATGTGTTGTCCACCCGGTTGACCGTAATACGCTATTGCTTTGTTGTGCTCCAACAGTCCGTCCGCAATGCTTTTTTCTGGGTCAATAACGATCTTTCCAAGATCAGGCAATAAAGCTTCTCCGATTCCTTCACATACGACACATTTGCCCAATTCGTGATTGTTTGAGAAATGACTGGCTGATAATTCTTCTTCTAAGTATTGGGCTTTTCTGGAAAAGGCAAAACGTAAGATTTTATCAATCCCTGTTTGCTTAGCGATATCTGAACGTAGCGTGTAGTTCTTTTGCTTTCTAGTGATACAAATTGTTGGCGACAGTCCATTGATTGCATCGACTTCAAACTGAAAGTTCACTCCTACTCTCGACTGCTGGTAACTGGAAAACTGTTTGCTCATTTCCTGCAATCCATAACCGTGTAAGGTATCGTTTACTAAAGAAGATTTACCTGAGCCTGAAATTCCCGTAACAACGGATAATTGATTTTTGGGCAACTCCAGATCAAGGTCTTTTAAGTGATGCGTTCTCGCACCTTTTATTGAAATCTTTTCTCTTTGTTGAGCTGGCTCTTCTTTTACATCAAGTGATTTCGCTTTCAGTGCATTTTGAACAAGGGTATCACAAGAAGACTGAAATAAATCATGATTTTCAAAGCAAATGATTCCTGCCGTTTGATTCTTCAGTTGATGTAATGCCTCGATCAATTGGCGTACATTATGCTGATGGAGTCCAATACTCGGCTCTTCAAGCAACAACAAGGTCGTTTTTGATTTCTTAGCGAAATGCTTGGTGAGTTTGATTCGCTGTGCTTCTCCACCCGACAATGTATTGGAAGGTTGTCCCAGTTTGATATAGCCAAGTCCTAATTGGAGCATTAACGACAATACTTCCGTGATCTTTTTCTCCGACGAAAAGAAATCAGATGCTTGCTCGATACTGAGGTTATAAATATCAGCTATGTTTTTTCCGTTCCATTGCACACGAAGGACCTCGGGTTTAAATCGTTTTCCATTGCACGTCGGACAAACTTGATTGATGTTCCCCATCACGCTCATGGACAAAGTTATGACACCTGCACCTTCACACGCTTCACAGCGTCCTGTTTTATTATTGAATGAAAAAGCTCCTTTTGCCAATTTCAATTCTTTCGCCTCGGGAGTTTTGGCTAACAAATCTCTAATCTTATCCGCCAAACCGGTATAAGTTGATGGATTACTTCGCGGTGTTTTGCCAATTGGTTGATCAGAAACTGTGACCAGATTCAATTCGTTATTTTCAGAGTACGCTTCAATCTTTTGAACTAACTCAGGCGTTTTACGTGTGACTACTGTTAATTCCTTTGATTTGGGTTCAAATGATTCAGCTGCAACTTTCTTCGATTTTTGGATTGTTTTTTCCTTTTCTTTTCTTAATGCTGCCAAAGTAGGACTCGAAATATCTTTTGCTGATAAAAAGTCTTGAATTGCTCCATTGAATACTATTTCCCCACCATGAATTCCAGCATCAGGACCTAATTCTACTATCCAATCTGCAGACTGAATAAAAGTCAAATCGTGTTCCACTACCATCACCGTATTCCCACGTCGAATGAGTCGATTCAAAATATGGAGTAAATAATTCTGATACTCCTGAGACAAACCAATGGACGGTTCATCAAATACATAAAGAATGCCTTGCAAGTTGCTATTTACTTGATTGACCAGTTTAATTCGTTGTGCATCTCCAGAAGAAATAGCTGTACTTGGAGAACTTAGTTGGTACTCTCCCATTCCCAGACGAATCAAATCGAATAACTGAGATTTCATCTTATCGATTAACACCTGTTCGCCTTCCGAAAAATGTAACTGTTCAAATTTTTCATACAAATCCTCAATCGAAAGCGTCATCCACTCATCGAAATTCAATCCTTTCCACTGAAACTTTAAATGTTCCGCTTTGATACGTGCTCCTTCACAGCTGGGACAGGTTCTCGAACTCACAAATTTTAAGATATTCTTATTGCGATCTCTTCTGAGTATATCCTCCATAATTGGGAGCATTCCTTTGTAGAATCCTTCTTCTCGAGGTTTTGCTTTAATTCCAGACCATTTGAGTCGCGACTCTAAACCATGTTTTCCATAAAATACTTTGATACGGTCGCTTCCATTTAAAATGACATCCTGTTGTTCTTCAGAAAGTTCTTTCCATGGAATATCTACATTGAAACCATGCGCTTTGCAGACTTTATTCAGCTCTTCGACAGTCACCTGCGAATAAACAATATATCCGTTGGGCAGTGTCGTTGTGATTGCTCCTTCTCGCAGCGTCTTACTTTCGTCGCCGACGAGTTTATTCAAATCAATATATTCTTCTTCACCAATCCCATTACAAACCGGGCAGGCGCCTTTGGGATGATTAAAAGAGAAAAGCGATTTACTCATCGTTTTATCCGTCGAAAAACGCGCAAATAAGATCCTAAAAATAGTCGTTAGTTCTGAAAGTGTACCAAAAGTAGTATTCACAGACTGAAATCGTTTGGTCTGCTCCACTTTAATCACCGGTGGTAAATCCTGAATATCATCCACCTCAGCTGTTGGGATCAACTGATTGTTTTGCTGATTGTAAGCCGGTAAACTTTCCAAAAAATACCGATACCCTTCATTTGCAATCACACCCATCGCCAAAGATGATTTTCCAGAACCTGATAAACCCGTTACTACGATGAGTTGGTTTTTGGGGATGGTTAAGCTGATGTTTTTGAGATTATTTTGATGGGCGTTTTGGATTTTCATGAAGTGAATTACTGCTTTTTGTTTGGAGATAAATATAGTAAGATTATTGGTTGTGTCTTAGACTATTGAAGTAGCGCTCTTTAACAGCCGAGCTTTGCTTCTGTTTAAGTCTATATTACATTCCATTAACCCGCATTATTTATGAATTTCCTATTCCAAAGCCAAACTGTCGGCTACCTTTGGAAATGCTCAAAATTTTTAATACCCAAAAGTGGGTTGCACCGCGAAGCAGCACCGTAGGTAATTCTGAGCATTAAAAATGTCTGTGCTTCCCAAATCTATTGACATTTTGACTTTTCACAACGAAAATCCATGAATAATTCGGGTTAAATTTTCAACACACAATCATTTCTAAAACCTAGGTGTTCGCCAATATGTACATATCCTAATTGATTCGTCATCAAACTCGTATTTCCAATTTTAAATGTCGGAGTATTATGGTGGTGATGTCCATAAATCCAATAATTGGGAGCGTATTCTTCAATAAAATCAGTAAGCTCAACCCCAAAAGCATCATTAAGGGTACTTCCTCTATATTGTGGTGGATAGTTTTGAAAAGTTGGAACATGATGAGTAACAACTATGCTTGAATTTTCTTTATTTTCAGTTAACGCCTTAGTCAAAAACTGCATATTCTCGTCATGTAAATTGTTAATTCGATCGGCTGTAAGTCTATATTTCCCGTATTTAATAACACGAAAATCATTCATTCCACGTTCCACATCCCATTGATGAGCTGGATTAATTTTGGACCACAGCGTTGTAAAAATAAGCGTTAATTCATCAAAATCAATAACTTTATTATTCAGTAAGTGAACGTTAGACCTGATTTTTTCGTGAAAAGAACCGCTCTTCAGGGTAAGGTCGAAACCATAATACTCATGATTTCCTGGAATCCAATAAGTTTCACTAAAATTATCAGCGCAAAATTTAAAGAAATCATTGTGCTTCTCCAATACAGCAAAAGGAACCAAATCACCAGCGATTATTAGGACATCTCCAACTGGTTGAACTGGATTTTCCTTTAAAAACGATTTGTTTTCAGGAAATTCGATATGTAAATCTGAGCAATATTGGATGTTCATAATTTATTTTCATTTAATTCGCAGAATGTTTTAACGGTTCAGACTCTAAATCCAAAACTATTGAACTAAAGTGAAAATCGAACCACTCATTGAATGGCTTTAGGTCGACAGAGCTTAGTGTTGTGATTTTTTTACTTTCATAGATAAGGATAACAGTTTAGACTACCCATTAAATTTGTAGTAGATCCTAAAAAAACTGATTATTCTTTAATACATCTAACCGAGAAACCGTGACTTTTTAGATTCGTGGAACGAGACATTTTGTGATTCTGAAAACTAAGTGAATAATGCCATGCATTTGACGCAGATTCTGTCGATGTCCACCAATCACCAGAATTACCAATACTGTTAAACTCACTGATTTTGGGGTTTCTGTACCCCCCAGGAAGTCCGTTAAAACCACTTTCATTGTTACCATTTGTTTCTTTTCCATTAGGATGTTCAGCCCAACCACTTGTTGCTTTCATTTTATCACCTGAGTTTTTCCCTAAGGCATCAATATATTTTTTAAACTCTTCTTTCGTCGGAATACGCCATCCCTCTGGAGCTAAACCTCTAGGGTCATTCACAGCAAACCAATTATATAGTTTACCATATTTCTCCCCGTTAGCTGGATCGTTATCATAATAACACCAACCTGCTTTTTCATCTTGTTGCGCCTGTTTCCAAGCATCATCAGATTTTATTTCAGGAATTAGGTCTCCATTTCTGAATGTCTCAACGTCTAAATTTTGTTCCATCCATATGATTTCACTTGATTCTTTAGCTTTCGTTTTACCATCATCATTTTTCGTTGAACTTTCACTATCATTTTTAGAGGAATCACAACCAGTCATAATAATAAGGGATACTAAAATACAATTCAAAAAAATTGAAATATTTGCTTTCATAAGGTCTTAAACTTTTAAAATTTATTAATGTAGAATCCTTCTCTCTTCATAACAAAATTAAAAAAAAATAGAGACGTGCAAAATCTTTACCAATTGAACTTAGGAAAGTCTTATTAGAATAATTTTAGCAGCAGTTCGCCCCGTAATAGCCCAATGTAATTTATTCTGAACCGTCTTGTAGAACATCTGTGTTGTACAAGATTTACTGTCATAATCAATACTACACTGTGCATAAATGTCTGTAATTTTCTGATAAAATCGACGTTCGGAAGCACGTATCTCTCGAATTCGCTCTAATAGCTCTTCAAAGTAATCTTTTCCAAAGTTTTTTCCTTGTTTGAGGCGATCATCATCCATTACAAATCCCTTTATAATGTATTCTTTTAAAGTATTCGTCGCCCAAATACGAAACTGAGTGGCTTGGGCAGAATTTACTCTGTATCCAACTGCTATTATTGCATCTAGATTATAAAAATCAATTTCTCTTTTTACATTTCTATTCCCTTCTTTTTGAACTATCCGAAATTTTCGGATAGTTGATTTAAAATCTAATTCTCCTGAATCAAAAATATTCTTTAAATGATCATTTATTGTTCTCACATCCTTATCAAACAACTCAGCCATTTTCTTCTGAGACAACCAAAAAGTTTCATCTTCATAAAAAACCTCTATTGTCAGTTTTTCATTAGCCGTTTCATAGAATAATATATTTAATTGATTCATTGTCATCACTATATATGTTTGTCTGTCTTATACCTCTAACTATACAATCGACATCAAATTCCTTAGATTCATAAGTGTTTTTAAATCTAGAGCATTCATTTTTTATTTTAAGCTTTATGTCAAAAATAACAATATTTAATCTATCTTATTCTTTTGAACGCTCTGCAATAGAAATGCGATTTATTAGAGATCACCTAATGAATTGTTCAATTTTATATATCTTGTACTCTATAAATATCAAAAGACACCACTCATGAAACATAAAATTACAGCAGTTCTAATAATCCTAATATTCTTCACCATGAATTCATTCACACAAACACAAGATTCCCTCCCCTATCGAGAAATGCCTGATTATCCAGAAAACTATACTGCAGGTAGCATGGCTTCTCGGATGATTGATGGATTGGGGTTTAGATTCTATTGGGCAACGAAAGGTTTGCGTGAGGAAGATTTGGCTTTTCGACCGAATGAAGCATCTCGAAGCACGGATGAAACCATTGATCATATTCTTTCTATGACAAATGGGATTGTTAATACCTTCCAGAAAGATATTGAAACGAAAGGAACAGATCTTTCATTTGAAGAAAAAAGAACACTCGTATTGAATAACTTAAAATCCATCAGTGATATTTTACTGAAAAGTAGTTCTGAAGATCTTAGCTCCTATACGATCAAGTTAGGAAATGGAGAAATATTGCCTTTTTGGAATTTCGTTAACGGACAAATAGCCGATTGTATATGGCATTGTGGACAGATTTCATCTTTTAGAAGGATGTCGGGAAATCCGTTTAGTTCGAAGGTGAATTTGTTTCGAGGTACAATAGAAGATTGATGCATGTATATTTTATAAGTTTGGGATAAGTAAAATAATCATCAACTATAAACGGGATGCAAAACACTCACTATCAAACACAATGCTAATAAAACGAATACTTAATTGAAAAAATATATTGAATTTCTCTACTTTTAAGTATCTTGTCCTCTTACTTATGTCCTAGGAAATTTTATGAATCGCATATTAATTATACTATTTTTATTTTGTCTCTCGCATGAGATACAAGCTCAGTCGGCAAGCAAACTACATACACAGGCCGTAGCCTATAAAAACGAAGGAAGAAAGCGAAAAGCTATTCAGTTTTATGAAGATGCCCTACAAAAGGCTAAAAAGGAACAAAATGTTGAACTCCAAATGGATTGCCATTTGTCTTTAGCCGAACTCAAGGACAATGTGATTAAATACAAAGAAGCTCTGGATCACTATAAGTCATTTTCAACCTTGTATAGAAAACAAACTAAACAAGAAAAGGAGATACTTGCAGACTCCGTTTCAAATTTGGAAGACACTGCAAAGGATCGTGAACAAGAATTAAGCTCGAAAGAGAAAAGTTTAGATTCCTTATCAAGAGAACAACTCAGAGCAGCGTTAGATATTAGGAATCTTGAATTAGATAACGAGCAACATAAATTAGAAATTCAACAAGCCGAAAATAGAAAAAATATTTTATTCATGATCATCGGGATGATTTTGCTTGGAGTTCTGTTTATCGGATGGGGTTATTTCAGAAAACGTAGAAATAACAAAAAATTACAGGCGAAAAATGATGAGATTGCAAAAGAGAAAGAAAAATCAGAAAAATTATTGTTGAACATTCTGCCCGAAGAAGTGGCGAATGAGTTAAAAATATCTGGACGCACTACTCCTTTTAGTTTTAAGGAAGCAACGATCATGTTTACGGATTTTCAAGGATTCACATTGTTTTCAGAGAAGCATACAACCACTGAGATCGTAGGGATAGTAGATAAGTATTTCGTAGAATTCGACAAAATCACTGAAAAATACGGAATCGAAAAAATTAAGACAATTGGTGATGCCTATATGTGTGTTTCCGGAATACCTGTCGAAAACCCTGACCATGTAAGTAACATGATCAAAGCTGCCAGGGAAATGCGTGACTTTGTAAAAAAGGTAGAAGAAGAACAAAAAAGCGAAGGACTATCTTATCTTCGAATGCGTCTTGGTATTCACACTGGTCCGCTAGTAGCAGGTGTGGTTGGTTCAAATAAATTCGCTTATGATGTTTGGGGAGATTCAGTAAATATTGCAGCACGCATGGAAGAATCGGGTGAGGTCGGACAGGTTAACGTATCCGAAACGGTTTATGAACATGTTAAAGACCAATTTGATTTTGAGTATCGTGGGGAAGTCAAAGCCAAGAATAAGGGCATGATGAAAATGTATTTTTTGAAGGAGTAATAGTTGATATGACATTATTGATGTTCTCTTTTCTTTATTTCGCAACAAAACATGATACGAAATAAAACCCTAGCTTAGTTTCGGTTAGGGTCATAAATATCATCTTCATCACGATGAATTAAAAAATCTAGTAATTAATTCTGTACTTTTCATTGAATTAACAAGCTTTAAAATTCAATTCATAAAAAAGCTAAAACTCATTCCTCACCATATCTACCTTTAAGATCTTCCAAATATTCTCCGCCCACTTTTTCGTTTAAGGCC
The DNA here is from genome assembly GCA_040882265.1 of Brumimicrobium sp. Classification (GTDB taxonomy): domain Bacteria; phylum Bacteroidota; class Bacteroidia; order Flavobacteriales_D; family Crocinitomicaceae; genus Brumimicrobium. The sequence continues at coordinate 8,660 of JBBEBO010000175.1, forward strand.
TTAGATTCTTCCAACATTTTTATGGCTAACTCAAATTCACCAATTTTTTCATGATACACGCCTCGATTAAAATAAGCTTTAGCCCTTTCTACTTCATCATCGCTTCTTTCTGTTATTTCTGTCCATACAAAACTTGCAGATAACCAATCTTCTTCATCTATAATAATATCTTGTGCGACATTGAAACTTGAATTTGATCTTGAATAGGCATAGTAATATCTAACCACATCAATGTAATATGGCGATACTGACTCTGCTATTTTAAAACCTACTATTTTTCCAATATTCGTCATCGCCAAATCACGACCTTTTTTAAGTGACATTTGAGCAGTTAATTTATTCGACTCTTTCACTTCATATGAATATTCCTCTTCGAGTACAATCGAATCCATCAATTTCCCAAGCGTGTCATAAACCTTAATTGATGCTTGAGCAGTGAATATTTTCTCTCCAATAATAACATTTCGTTCTTTAATTAAAACTTTGTTCTTATCGTAAGTTGATTCAACATCTTGCCTAAAATTATCCTTTTCGGAATAGACTATGTTTTCAACGGTTAAAAGTACATTCTTATTATTCGTATATTTTAACGCCTCATTACCATCAAGTGACTCTGGAGATGATCTATTCGCGCATACTGAATTCAATTTCATCACTTCTTGATCGTGTTTATAAAACCCTCTCTCTTCTATTTCTTTATTCAAATATTCAAATACATTTGAAGTAATTTTGACCTTTGTTAGATCATTATTATCCTTACTAAATGGCTCATTAACGCAATCTATTCGATCTATAATTATTAATTCTTTTTGCTTAAAATCAGTTGGAACATTAATAAGTGTTTTAGATGTTTTACCAGTTTTAATAGCGATACTATCAAACGGTGATTTACAGCTAACTGCAAAAAAGGTAAATAACAAATAATAAAAAATGACCTTGTTGTTCATGATGAAAAATTTTAGATTTAAAATAGTATGTTATTTTTAAGGTTTTCTAGTTGGCTTTTTTGGCTTTAAAATCACTTTTTCTGATTCTTCAGAGTTACTCTCTGTTTCCGTATTACTTTGTGTGTCAATATTTCTATCGATAATAGTGGTTTTAACTTCAGGGTGTTTAGTGTATACGACATTTCTACCCGTGTTTGAAGGCTTTCTATAAACACTCAGCATATTACTTGGACAACCAATATTAAATCTCAAACCAACTCGAAAAGTTAATTCATTATTGTTGGCCAATGAAATGTTGGGAATAATAATATCGCCATTATTCATAGTTGCTTTATCTGGACGTGGCAATTCTGCTTCACCAAAGTAGGTATAACCCAATTCTACGAAAGGAGATACTACACCATTAGGGAAAAAAGCAAGATTAACTCCTGTTCCAAAACCTAATTTGTTTGATCTAAAAAATACATCATTATTTTCCTCTTCGGCATCGTTCTGAGTAGCCAAATCTTCTTGAGCAATCTCTTGTCCTTCATAAATATCAAACTCTTGACTATAAGACGTCGTACGGTAACCAACTTTAAGTGGAATAGAGAATTCAACAATTTTTCCAACTTGCGCACCAAATAAATACTTTCCCCAGACATCAAATCTGTTTATACTATAAGAAGCAAAACCTAAATATCCACCTTCGAATTCAATGTTTTCTATTACTTCATCATAAGACTTAGCTCCAAAATTGGTCTCAATACCAAAACTTGTATTAAAAAACCGATGGTGTCTTTTTAAAAAAGTAGCCTCCATTGTAAAATTACCAATACTCGGCAAGCTATCAGACAAAGGGTTTTGTTGCGCATAACCTAAAGAAAATGAACCTCTGTGACAGGAAAGACTTTTAGAGTAGCTTGTTTGTGAATGAACTTCATTGAAGATGCTAAATAAAGTAATAGTAAAAAGTAGTATTTTTTTCATAAAAATAAATCTTGTGTTATGAAATGCCAAAACAATAAAGATGCCAAAAATAGATAAATAGAAATTAATTATAGTTCTATCAAAACTTATTTTAGTCCAGTTCAAAAAATGCTTTTTTCATCATCGAAGCTGTGTGACTTATATCTAGTTAATCAACACTTTGCTTTAAGGTATTAACTTTTAACCCAATAAATCACATTAAATTGTTATTTTTGAATAATAATTATAAACAACTAATAATGAGTGATATGCTGAAATTAATATGTGTGATTTTTGTAGTTCTATCAAGTAATACAAATGCACAATCTATTAACGGAACGCCTCTCAAGGAATTAGATATCGAGTATATTGAACTTAAAGTGAGTGTTCATGTAAATCATCAAATTATTGTGAGTTATGATGACCAAAGTGAAACGGCTGTTTCAAATAAAAAACCAAAATTCAACTCCCTTAAAGATGAAGAAGGGAACATCATTGTCCTATCCACACGAATCGCAGCTTTGAATTTTTTCGCAAAGAACGGTTTTGAATTAGTCGAATCATATACTACTGAATCTCCAAGTTTTCAATATTTTATATTAAAGAAGAAGGATTAATGAATGAATGATCATCTGAATACAAATTTGATAGGTGATGATATTTTAACCCGCTCTATTAGCAATGTTGTTGTTTAGAGGAAATAGGTTGTTTAAAAAAAACTACTTATGCATTTTAAATCACAATAACTTCATTGCTTCATCAAGCATAAACGACACTTCATCTCCCAATTCCAGTCTCCCTTTTTCAATTGTTACATCGGTTTTATGCAACGAAACTTGTGTAACAACTCGAGTATTCATTGCTTTTAGAGTAAACAAAAGAGATTTCATAGCGTGCTCACCTCTTGGTTTGTGAGGTGTGAAAGTAATTGCCAACACTTGTTTTTCTACCAATTCCCCAGAACCCGTCATCCACTCAAATGCATTCTTTAGAACAGCAGGAATATTATGTGTGTATTCGGGAGTTGATATAATGATTGCATTTGCTTTAACTACTTTTTCTCGCAATGCTCTAATATCAGTGGGAATGATATTATCTAGATCTTCTGGTTTAAAAAGTGGGAGATTGCGTAGATTTTGATACACTTCTATTTCGTAATCATTAGAAAATTTACGTTGTATTGCTTCAAGAAGTAATACGTTTGAACTTTCAACACTTGCAGATCCAGATATTGCTAAAATTTTCATTTAGAATTCTTTTGGTTACAAAACTATACTATTAATTATACATCTAAAAATTACTGTTTTACAATTCGCATCACTTTACTATCTTCTTCGTTATAAACTCTAACATAGTAAATCCCTTTTTCACCTTGAATATCTAATATAAGTGAATCATTATTTTTATACTTTTCGAATGAAATTAATTTTCCCTCACTATTTTTAACTTCTATTATGTAATCATTCAAATCATAATTCGAAGATATTAAAACTTTACCAGCTGTTGGGTTTGGATAAATATTCATTGACAAATTACTTTGATTATTTTCTTTTAAACTCGCAAGTGAATCTCCAACGGTTTGAGAACTTCTATAAACACCATTATCAAAAGGTGCCGCAAAAAGGTATCCATTTGTACTCATTGCGAAAGCATTTCCATTCATATTAGTACTAGGAATATTATTTGTTATTTCAGTCCAATTATTACCATCATCATCAGAATAATAAATGCCTTCATCATTATTTACAACCAAGTATATAATTCCAGGTCGCAACTCTTTAAAAAAAGTTATATAGTTTGAACCAACAGAAATTTGAGGTAACCCATTAGTACTTTTAGCGACCCAAGTAGTTCCCCCATCTGTTGATTCCTCAATACCAAAAAGACCTCCAGATATTAACTCACCTGTACTAGATTGAACAATGCTAGCAATACCAGCATTAGTTGAAGCGTTTAATCCAACCCATGACTGTCCATTATCTGTAGACTTAAAAACTTCAGTTGCGGATGCTATATAAGCTTCTGTGTCAGAAATAGTAGTAACAGAAATACAATTTCTTCCTAAGTCTTGAACAAAATCCCAGGTATCTCCATTATCTGTAGACCTGTACAAATTAAAAGTATTGGTATCCTTTCTTGTTTGAATCATCAATACACCATCAGCTAACCTATGCATAGATATAACATTCGTATCAGATTGTAAGCCTGAGTTTCTAGACTCCCATGTACCTCCACCATCAGTTGAAGCAAAGATACCCTTCCCATCATACCCATTTGTAATTGATGTTGAGTTCAACATAAAAACAGTATTGCTATTTGTAAAAATATTATAGTGATTTACAGCTGGAAACCCTGTTATTTGTTCCCAAGAACTAGTGTCTCCATCATCTGTTGATTTATACAATTCTGTTCCAAATGAAATAAAATAAACAGATCCATTTGGAGAAGCTGAAATGCTTTGAACAGCAGGTGTTTCATTGAATTCCATCCAATATTGACCAGTCACTTCAAAAGACAGTAAGGTACTTGTTGCTAAAAGTAGTGAAAGTATTAATTTGTTCATATCATGAATTTAAAGTGAATAATTTAGTTCTATCACAAATATAACTCATAAGTCAACTTTCACACAAACCATTAAATAACAATAAATTAAACAAATAAACAAGTCTAAAATCTATAATTTACTTTTTATCATTATTTTTCTTTAGTATTTCATCAGCATAGGAATATAGTTGATAATTTCATAGAAGAAAGGACAAGTATTGCCCCCACAATAGTTTTCCAAACACGTCTCAAAATACTTTTGACTTAAAACCTATTGAATAGAAGTACATGGCTAATTTAATAAACTAATTCCGTTCTAAAATTGCTGATTTAAAATCTTCAGCCATAATTCCATAGGGAGCCTTCTTAAAAGCTTTTTTCAAAGAAGATAAACTAAAAATATCAAATAAGATGACATTTTTTCCTGAACTCTGGATATCATATATTTCAGAAGCACTCAATTCCTTCTGACGAATTGTAAAACCTGAATAAAATGTAGCCGTTAATGCTTTTTCCTGACTATATGAGCTAACATCTGAATACACTTCGTATCCAGCATCAAAAATAATTTCAGCAACTTCTTTGTTGTCTATGACAGGGACTAACATTAAATGATTGTTTTCACTAGAAATAATTTCCAACACATTTAAAAAATTTGAAATATCATAATTTTCACAATTACTGAGAGTGTTTAAGTTTTTAAAATCTAAATAAATGATTTTTTCTCCATTAACTGCAGACCAATCAACTTCCAAAAGTTTTGAGAGTTTTGTAGAGTTAATACCTTTATAGGAAATTGTTTCTAAATATTCATCAGACCGACTACAAATTACTCCTTCTCCATCTGTACGTCCGTCAAGTAGCTCATCATGAAACATCCATAAAGTACCATCTCTACTGTATTGAATATCTATTTCGATACCATTTAAATCTTTAAATCCTAATGCATAGTTTACAGCCTCAATAGTATTATCAGTGAAGAGTGAGCGAGGATTATACAACCCAGATGCTGCATGTACTGAAATGCTAATGTTTTTATAACTCTCCTTCTTATCACAACTAGTAAGCAAAAGCATCAAAAACACAAGAAAAGTTACCTTAGAAATTATACCCAAATCCCAACTGAATACCATAGGTCCAATAATTTACTTTATTATTAAAATAATAGGGCTATCCATTTAAGTCGCATTGCATTTAATTGATTTATAAGTAATTG
>JBBEBO010000176.1:0-2155 GCA_040882265.1 Brumimicrobium sp.
CCAGCGTCACCTCGAGCATCGCGAGAGGTCTTGTTTCGTTTATCCGGACACTAATAATTTCAAAAAATAAGCTAAGCATACCTGATTTTCTGCATTGATACAAGTAAAATGATTTAGCTTTACAAAAACGATTAAATTCTATGTCTTTTTCTTATCGTTCTAACCTTCCAATAACCCAGTTTGAAATAAATAAAAGCCGCCAAACCACCCAGCAAGTTCGAAATAGGAAAAGACCACCAAAGTCCAACTTCAGCCATTCCTGTATTCTGCGAAAGTAAAAAAGCAAGCGGAAAACGGATAATCCACAAATTGAAAACAGAAATTAGCAAAGATGCCTGAGTAAATCCTGCACCGTTAAAAACACCGTTTAATACTTGTTGTACACCTAAAATACCAAAGCTAGGTGCCATAATTTTGATAAATAAAGCACCATCTTCAATTACTTGTGGATCGTTGGGAACAAAAAATGCAGTAACTGGTTCTGCAAAGACAAAAAGTAGCAAACCAATAGATGTCAAGCCATACATAGCTATTTTTGCGCTCAACTCCCCTACTTTTTCGGCACGTTTTATTTGTCTAGCACCAATATTTTGCCCGACCAAAGTTGTTGTAGCCATAGCAAAGCCAAGAGCAGGAATGACTATTAAACTAAGTATACGAACGCCTATCCCATAAGCAGCTACCACCTCGCTTCCAAAACTCGTTACTAAAACAATAATTACCGTCATAGCAGCCGCACGTGTCGATTGATCTAAACTTGTTGGAATTCCGATTCGAAATAACTTTTTTGTCCATTTCCAATCGAATTTCATTTGGTTAAGGTGAATTTTCAATCCGCGTTTCCCTCGAAATAAAATGATCATCCCAATAATTGCTGAAATAGCTTGTGTACCAATACTTGCAAATGCAGCACCTTTTACGCCAAATGCAGGAATAGGCCCATATCCAAAAATGAATAATGGATCAAGTATTAAATTTAATATAACAGTTATTAAAACGACGTATAACGGCAACATTACATCTCCAATGCCTCGCATGAGCGACTGAAAAACAAAAAACATGAATAGAAATATAAATCCGAAAGAAGAAACTTCAAAATAATCGACTGCATCTTGTAGTATTGGAGCCTCTGCACCAATCAAGATCATCATGGGTTCTGCCAAAAAATAGGCTGTCATCGCCAAAAATATGGAGATGATGAAAATCACAAAAACGGTTTGCGAAGAGCTATAATCCACTTTCTTCTTATTCTCAGCACCAAAATATTGCGCCACAATAACAGAACCTCCTAGTGTCAAACCACCACCGAGGGAAAGAATTAAAAATAAAATAGGAAAACTAATACTCACAGAAGCAACAGCATTCGCACTCAATCTACCCAACCAAAATGTGTCAATGAGTTGATAGGTCGTGTGCAACACATTCGCCATAATAATTGGCAAAGCAAGACGTACGAGCGAACTCAATATGCTTCCTTCTGTTAATTTTTGCTTTTGTTTCAATCCTTTTCTTTCATTTAATGATGGTCAAAACACAAAAGTAGTGAGAATGTTTGGAGCTTTCTTTAGATGCTATTCGATATTTCCTTTAGTGAATTCATCTCTTATTTCAAGTTGAACTAAAACCCATTTTGGATTTGTTAAACATTGAATAAGGATTTTTAATTCATTAATATCAAAAAAATATAACAAATCTATCGCAATATTGCCAATGACGTATTTTTATTACACATTGATCATCAACCTATACTGATCCAAATTATTTAGTCATCTTACATTCTTTGCGACATAGTTTTGCTACTCATTTATTAGAGGCGGGTACTGATCTTCGCTATATTCAAGTTATTCTAGGTCATAAAAGCAGTAAAACAACAGAAATATACACTCACGTCAATAACAAGAATTTGCAAAACATAAAAAGTCCCTTTGACGATTTATAAAAAAATAGTAAATTTGAAGAGATATACATACCCAAAAGGTGTGATTAGCAAACAAACGGTTGTATGCTAATCGATAAAAAGGTTGGTATGTAAGTAAGTTATGGCACAGCTGAAATCACCTTTTTCGGTATATCTAAGACAACGTTAATCAGTATTGCGTAAAGATCAGACTTCGAGCGCAGTATTTCGACATAGAAAATGTCCGTTTTTTGTGGT
>JBBEBO010000177.1:0-13195 GCA_040882265.1 Brumimicrobium sp.
AATGCCTATCGGGATGTTTACCAGTTAAATAAAGCTTCTTCAATTTTACTAATGTACGATTATAACTGTTACTTTTTCCCAGTTTTAACCGCCAAGAACGCCATGTTTGCGCAAAGCACGCAAAGTTTTCTCTGCGAACTTAGCGACTTCTTAGCGCCCCTTGCGGTTAAAAACTTACTGGTAAAGTATCCGATACGCAATATAGAAATTTATTCAAACCCGACTCAAAAACTAAAACTTCAATTTTTCACCATCAGTTGACTCAACAGTAATCTCACTGATTTTAATTGAAGCAGTTCCTTCTTCAATCTGATTATTCAATGTCAAATTTGTTTTAGATTTAGCCCCAACTACCTTTGGATTAGCAACACTTTGGAACGGAGAAGTGATGGGGTTTCCTGTAACTGTCATTAATGGCTCCTCTGCTTCGTCGATAAAGTTTAAACGACCTCGAATACTTTTAAAATCTTTGTCAGTCCGATTAATCACTTCAACTTCAGTTTTTCTGTCTTCAATCGAAAATGATAAAACATTGATTTCAAAATCAGGGCCATTCATGTCAATTTCTTCACTTTGCTCACCGTTTTCACTTTCGTTGCAAGAAAACAAAGCAAACACAACAACTATAAATAATATATTTTTCATCTTTTGTTTTTAACAAAAATAATAAATTCTTTAAACCAAAACACGATTGTCAGAGATAAACAGAAACCTCTCATTGTATTACTAATAGTCCGATGAGTTCTTTAAATCAAAGTCATTTCGAACGCTAGAGAGAAATCTTTTAAGAGTTTAGCAGAACTAAATTCCAATAAACACTGATTTGTATAATTTGAGTAAACAAACATCAACTAAACGACATTCACTTCTCGTTCCAACAAAATTCCAAACTTATCTTGAATATCGTCCAAAATCTGTTGTGAAAGCTCATAGATTTCAGTTCCTTTTGCATTGTCGTAATTTACAAGAACTAGCGCTTGTTTTGCATGAACACCATAACTTCCAAATCGTTTTCCTTTCCAGCCTGCTTGGTCAATTAACCATCCAGCAGGAAGCTTTACACTCTTTTCACTAATGAGGTAATGCGGAACATTTTTATATTTTTCTTGGATTTTATTTAAAACAGCGAGATCAACAACAGGGTTTTTAAAGAAGCTACCAGCATTACCAATTATTTTAGGGTCTGGGAGTTTTGATTGACGGATAGCTATTACGGCATCACTTATGTCCTTGATCGTTGGCTTCAAAATTCCTTTTAACTTTAGTTGCTCTTCTATTGCACCATAACTTGTGTTTAATTGATGCTTTTTAGTCAATTTGAAGGTTACACTAGTGATTACGAACTTTCCTTTAAGTGCTTTTTTAAAAATACTTTCTCTGTAGCCAAACTCACACTCTTGATGAGAAAATTTTTTTAGTTTTCCAGTAGCGATTTCGTAAGCTTCTAATGAATAAAAAACATCTTTGATTTCCACACCATATGCGCCGATATTTTGCATGGGACTAGCGCCTACACTTCCAGGTATGAGCGATAAATTTTCAATGCCACCCCAGTTATTGTCGATGCAGTACAGCACAAATTCATGCCAATTTTCTCCAGCTCCAGCTTTAATGTAGACAAAGTCTTCAGTTTCGTTTATTTTTGATTTTCCGATGATTTCATTCCTTAAGATAAGCCCCTCATAATCTTTAGTGAATAAAACATTGCTTCCTCCACCTAAAATTGTGATTTCTTTATTTTGATTGTTTTTTAACAATGTATCAAGTGAATCAATATCACCGAATGGTGCAAAAAAATCAGCTTTTACACTAATTCCAAATGTATTGTAGGGCTTTAAATCAATATTTTTGTCTACCATTTGCATATTTTTAGCAAATTTATGTTTTATGTCGACGCACAAATAATATTTTTGAATGTTTTATCCCTAAGTAAGTTTTAATAACTCGTTCGATTAACTTTGTAATTATGTTAAAAAAAGTCAGTTTAGAAAAAATAAATGCATACAGCAAAAATACACTAATGGAACAACTCGGTATTGAGTGTGTTGAAGTTGGTGAAGATTATGTTGTTGCTACGATGCCTGTAGATCACAGAACACACCAGCCTCTGGGATTATTACACGGTGGCGCAAGTGCTGCTTTAATTGAAAGTATTGGTTCGATGGGATCAACTTTATTGTTAGATGTCAGTAAAGAAGTGCCCGTTGGAGTAGAAGTAAATGCTAATCATCTAGGTGGTATGAAGTCTGGAACAGTCAGAGCTGTTGGGAAAATTGTTCATGCTGGAGCTAGAACGCATGTTTGGCAAGTTGATTTAAAAGATCAAGATACTGGTCATTTAGTTTGCACGGGGCGTTTGACTGTTATGATTGTTCCAAGAAAAGATAAAAGTTGAAAGGATTCTTAGCACATAAAGAACCTGGTAAAAAACCTTTTTATGGTATTGGTAGTTGGGATTTAACTTCGTTAATTGATATTCCTTCTGATAGTTTTTTTGTTTCTGATTTTGAAAAGAAAAGTTGTTATTTTTTTTCATTAGAAGAAGAGTGGAATAAAAAACAATCTTTTTCTTTTTTTTATAAAAAAGATAATTCAGTTTTATCACTTGATAAAAATAGCTACTTGGATAAGTTATCTGATTTTCAATGTGGTTTTGATGAATTTCATATTGAAAAAGCAATCTTTTCAAGGATCTCACTCCATAAAAAGTCAGATGAAATAGGTTCTCTTGAAATCTTTGAAGATTTATGCCAGAGATACGGAGACGAGGCTTTTGTTTACTTAATCAGTGATAAAAGTTTTGGGACTTGGATAGGAGCAACTCCAGAAGTTTTGGTGAAGGGGGATAAAAATACACTTTACTCAATGGCATTAGCGGGAACAAAAAGTGATGATTCTATTCCTTGGACAGATAAAGAATACGAAGAACAGAAGATTGTATCTGATTATATGAAAGAGGTTATTTCAAGTTTAAAACCATCTTTTTTTAAAGAAAAAGTTGTGAAGTCAGTGAAAAATGGTGCAGTTTTTCATTTGCGTACAGATTTTGAATTTAGTTTACCAAATAAAAAATGGAACAACTTAATAGATAAACTGCACCCAACACCAGCTGTTTGTGGTTTGCCATTGGATAATTCGAGTACATATATTTCTAGACACGAACCTCACGATCGATTGTTTTATACAGGAATCATTGGGAGAAAAAGTGACTCTAAAATATCAGTATATGTCAATTTAAGGTGTATGCAGGTGTTGGAAAATTATTTTGCACTCTATTTGGGTGGAGGAATTACAAAAAAATCAAATCCATTAGAAGAGTGGGAGGAAACGATTTCTAAAAGCCAGACCTTACTTTCAGTTTTTGAGAAATAAGTGTTTGAAGTACTCTTGGTAGAGCCTTCCACTTTATTGTAATTCTAAAAGTTATATTTGTCATCGAAAATATTATATTATGGTTGTAAGTGGTGATGTTTTAAAAAGTCTAAGAAAATCCAAAGGAATCTCTCAAAAGAAAGTAGCTAGCTTTCTAGATGTTTCTCAAGCGGCTTATAGTAAATTGGAAAATAACAATACGAAATTATCTGGAGAACGTATTACATTATTAGCACGTTTATTTAAAGTTGAAGAAAAGGCTTTTTTTGTGTCACCTGAGAATATAAGTTTAGAAAACAATGCGTTAAGCTTTGAGCATATTTCAAATCTATTAAAAAGTCAACAAGAAATATTCGAAGAACAAAAGGAATTGCTTCAAGAAACCATCAATATTTTAAAATCACAACTAGAGCAAAGCAACAAGCAAATAGAAACGTTGATACGTAAGTTGGTAGATTAACTTGAATATTGTAAACCTCAATTAAGCTGATAAACCTGATTCTTTTCATTACTCTGTACTTCGTTTATGAATATCATTGTGTGCTTCTTCGATATCATCTTTTACCTTTTTTATTGATTTTGTGAGTAAAAAGATGTCCTGAGTACTGTTCATATTAATCCACTCAAATCCTTCTTTTTCGCCATCAATAGCTTTCGCCATATTATAAAAGAGCATAAAATTATTTGCTCTGAGCCAATTTAGAGCTTGAGCATTTCCTTCAGATGCATTAATCATTGCCATTACGTGAGGGTAACCATTTTCCATCAACCAGTCTCTTGCTTTGTCTTTAAGTTTAATAGCATGTGCCGCCATAACAAGTTCCTCGTAACCATTTTCATTGAGGTATTTTAGCAAGTCTACGTTTCCTTCAATGGCTTTAGCCCATGCTAAAATAATCTTAGGGTGATATTCAAATTTTTTCGCCTTTAATTTCGAAGGACCTTTGTTTTCAGCGTTTCCTTTGTATTTTTTTTTGCGTTTGAAAAAATTTCTCATATCAGTTTAATTAATCGTGTATCAAAGTTAGTGAATTTTAAATTCACAACTATAGGTGATTTTAATCATCTTCATATAGTCGTAGCCTGTTTCTTGTATAGTTTAACTCTTCTTGTAAATGATCGATTTGTTTCAGTAAGTTTGAAATCGCATCAATGCCCTCAAGATTAATGTTTAATTCGTAATGAAAACGAACCATTTTCTCAACATCTTTAAGTTGTTCTTTTTGAATATATTTATGATTTTCAATCACAACCACTTCAATTAACCCATATTCACCCAAGGCATTAATAAAAGTATGTTCTATTTCACAATTCGCACAGAAATGCTCGATAAGTATCAAATTATTATTATCCATTGTTTCTAATTTTCTTGAGTTCTGATAACAATTCTTTTTCTTTTTGAGTTAGTTTAGTTGGAAGCTTTACATTATAGGCGACATATAAATCCCCAAACTGATTTGCTTTTTTGTAAACTGGAAATCCTTTTCCTTTTAGCTTTACTTTAGTGCCACTTTGAGTTTCTGGTTTAACTTTTAGCTTTACTTTTCCCTTAAAAGTGTCAATGACCACATCGCCACCAAGTAATGCAGTATAAAGATCTATTTCTACATCAGTGTAAAGATTACTTCCATCACGTTTAAAATCTGTATTATTTTGAATGATAAAGGTGATATATAAATCCCCATTTGGACCACCATTCACACCTTCAGCACCGTGCCCAGAAATTTTAATAACTTGTCCATCTTCTACTCCCGCAGGAATGGTGATACGAATGTTTTTACCTTTAAAAGTAAGCGTTCTTTTGTGTGTTTCATAAACATCATTCAAAGTGAGTTTAAGATCGGCATGTAGATCTTGACCTCTAAATTTTGTTTGACCTCCGCTAAATCCACCACCTCCAAACATTGATTCGAAAAAATCTGAAAAATCTCCAGAATATTCTTGTGAAGTATATTGTTTACTACCCCGCTGAGATCGTTGTTGTGAACTACCAGCTTTTTCAAACTCGTCAGCATGTTTCCAATCCTTGCCGTATTTGTCGTATTTCTTCCGCTTTTCTGGATCACTTAAAACTTCGTGAGCTTCATTTAATTCTTTGAATTTTTGCTCTGCATCTTTGTTATTAGGATTTAAGTCAGGGTGATATTTTCGTGCAAGTTTTCTGTAAGCCTTTTTAATTTCACTGACACTTGCAGTTTTTGCTACTCCTAGTATTTTGTAGTAATCTTTAAACTCCATTTTAATTATAAATAAGTGCTTTATTAGTCATTGTTTATACGTCAAACAAGATACTGATTTTATTTAAATTACTCCAATAATATACGCATGAAATAAATCAGTTTTTTAATAAAAAAAACATTTTCTAGTGAGGTAAATATAACTCAAAATAGCATTTCTTAAAAGCACTAAAATTCTACTATTTTTGCAGAAGAATACAATGTTATGATAGACGAAAAAATACTGGAATTATATAAACAATCTAATAATTTCGGAAAGTTGTTAGAGATGGAACTCATTGTTTTAAAGCAAGGGAAAGTACAGTACACCTTAGAAATCAAAGAGAAACATTTAGCTACACCTAAAGCTGCACACGGTGGAGTAGTTGCAGGATTAATTGACGGTACACTTGGAGTGGCTGCACTTTCAGAGGTGAGCCAACGCCAAAAAATTGTAAGCACTGTTGAGTTAAAAGTAAATTTTTTAAAACCAGTTGTATTGGGAGATCAACTAATCGCTATTGGCGAAGTTGTTTCGGCTGGAAATCGCTTAATTTACGCTGAAGCTAAAGTGAAAAACCAATCGGGAACACTGATTGCAAGCGCTAGCGGAACTTTTAACGTATATCCTGCTGATAAAGTCTTTTAACAAGCTCGAAAAAACTTAGGAGCTTTACTTATGCTTCTGAATTATCTGCTTCAAACATGGACATATCGCCTTTTTTCATTTGGTGATAACCTTTTGTTAGATACGCAAGTAAAATCCGCATAGTATCAAAAGCACTTTCTGAGGCATCTGTGATTTCTTTTCCTTGTAGACGCATTAAGAATTTCATGTATAAGGCGCGGAAACAAACTTCAACGATGTGCATTTGCTTGAGGTCACTCTTTTGACGAAAAGCTTCGATATTTTCTTCAGCAGCTTCTAGAAGTCCAATATATTTTTTGTCTTTTACCACAGTTAAAAGCGTGTTGTGAAGATATATCATTTCTGTTATAACTTCACCAATACGGTGCAAATGGCCTTCACGTTCAAGACCACGAGACTTCATTTCTTGTATGATTTCTTCATACCACTTTACGGCTTCTTTTTCAAAGGAATCGCTCTTAACCTGAGGCTTTATGATTTTCTCACGAATAACATCAATGTTGAACTGATATGCACGAATCAAATCTTCTAACTGATACATGTAAATAATATATTCAGCAATATTAGTTCGCTCTTTTTCCTGTGCAATAAACATCAGACTACAAATTAAAATAAGTAAAAATTACTATTGTTGAAGTGCAGGGTTAATGTCTTCATCTTCCATAGCTTCGACTTCGTCATCAAAACCAGACTTCAACTCTTCTTCTCTTTTATTTAAAAAATCGATAAAATCTTCTGTAACATCAAAAGCATCTGAAATATATGTTATTTGACCTCCTTTTTGATAAAAATACAGCAAATCGATCCCTTTTTCATTAGAGAATTCGCGACCAGCCTCAGCAATTTTATTCATCAAAGCCGTTTGATATTGTAATGATTCTTGTTGAAGTTCTGCACCTTTTTGTTGTTCAAACTGTTGAATAGCTTGTTGTTTTTCCATTGCTGATTGCTGAATTTCATCTAATTCATAACCAGTAATTTCACCAGCATCCATTCTTTTCTGAATGTTTTCTTCGTATTGTCTGTATTTTCTAATTTTTGTTTCTAACTCTTTTTGAAAATTCATTTCTTCTGCTTTCAACATTGAGTCAATTTCACGGTAAAAATTAAACTGAGTTGCAATACTATCTTGTAAATAATAAGCAATGGCAATTCCTGTTGTATCATTACCTAGTTGGCGCTTGTCAACTTGCTTTTGAGACTTCTCATTGTTATTAGTACTTTCTTTATCTCCACAAGCTGTAAATACAAATGTTGTAGCAAGTCCCAACAGTAGTTTAAATCCTAAGTTTTTCATTTTGTTAATTGTATTATATTATTGGTGTACATTTTTATTCTTAAACGATTTTTCCCAGTCTTCGCGCATGGTAACAAAACGCTTTACACATCCCGCTAAAAACTCATCGTTAATCATGTTTTTAACATCATCAAGTCCCATTACATCAAGTTCTCCAATTTTAAAACTTTGTTCAAATTGTCCCAATTCTATCTTAACGATATACTTTCCATTATAACTAAATATTTGAATTTTAAATCTAGAATGTGGGATTTCCTCAATAACTCTCATACTGCAAATTTGATAAAATTCTTTTACACAAAGGGTAAAAAATGTAAGAACATATAATCTTTATAGAAAATTAACTGTTTTTCTGGATAAGTTTGATGTGTTTATCGGGTTAAATAAATGCTGACTGAATAGTCAAAACTGTAGGACTGATTGAAAAACTTCATACTTTACTTAAATTAAACAATGCTGTATTTCAGATAGATGTGAATTTATTCTTATATTTAATATTGTTATTTAGTAGTTTTTGTGACTAATTATAATATTAATTGATTATAGTATTGTTTTATAGCTATTTTTAATTATAAAAGTAGTTTATAGCTTTATTTTGTTATATTTGTAAGAATAGAAATTATATGATACAAAAAGCAGCAGTTATATCAGGTGATATCCTTGCCTCAACTAGTCTCCAAGAGATAGATAGATTAAAGGTATTTAAAAATACTCAGATCCTAATAGAGGAAATATCAAAGAAGTATAATGCTTATTGTAGGATCACTCAAGGTGATTACATTGAATGCGCAACTCCACAATCTGAGAAGGCATTAGAAATAGCTTTAATATTGAAAAGTTTTATAAAAGCAATTCTTATTAGTAATAACCAACGATACAATAAAGATAATAGAGTTAAAGCTTATAAAACATATGGTATTAGAATTGCCATCGGGTATGGTGAGTTGTATCAAATTAATCCACAGCAAAAAATAATAGATGGTGAAGCAGTATATCTAGCAGGGAGGTTTCTTAAAGATTTATCTACGCATGATAAAGAAAGAATGACAATAAAAACAACATTAAATTTTGTATCAAATAATGAATTTTTGAATGATAACATCAATACCATTCAATCATTGATAGATGTTATGATTAATCAGGCGACCTCAAAACAATGCGATGTTCTTTTTCGAAAATTACTAGGAAAAACCGAATCTGAAATAGCTCAATCAATAGAAATATCTCAACCAGCAGTAAATCGACATTCAACAAGCATTGGATGGAAAGCAATAGAACAAGCTGTCTTGTTTTATGAAAAATTAATACTACAAGATAAACTTAATAATGACAGATGGACGTATCAACTTTAATCGTATTACAATTCATAGCTCATTTATTTACAGACTACTTTCTACAGTCAGACGAGCAAGCAAAAGAGAAAAATGAGAAAGGATTTCAAAGTAAATTTTTAAGTAAACACTTTCTCATAGCGTTCATTTTCTCTTGGGGGCTTTCTTTCCAATTAAACTTCATCTATTTCGCTCTAGCAATTGCTTTGTCACATGTCATTATTGATGGTGCTAAAAAGTATATAAACTGTCATGAAAGATTAGGTAAATATGCTTTTTACATAGATCAATTATTACACATCTCAATCT
Source organism: Brumimicrobium sp. (assembly GCA_040882265.1). Lineage (GTDB taxonomy): Bacteria > Bacteroidota > Bacteroidia > Flavobacteriales_D > Crocinitomicaceae > Brumimicrobium. The sequence continues at coordinate 9,175 of JBBEBO010000177.1, forward strand.
TTACATTTGGTTCACTAATATTCGATAAGTATTTCACTTTATACAAACCTTTCGATATAGAGATTAATTGGAACTTTGTTCTTTTGACAGCAGGTTACTTATTATGTCTCAAGCCTACCAATATAATAATCAAACAAATTTTCAATACAGTAAAAATAACTGACCAAATTACAGGTGGTCTAGAAAATGCTGGACGTCTCATAGGGGGATTAGAAAGAATATTAACATTGACTTTTGTCCTACTTGGTCATTATGAAGCTGTTGGGTTTTTAATTGCTGCCAAATCAATACTCAGATTTAAAGAAGGTGATCGGCAAACAACAGAATACGTATTGATAGGTACGATGTTAAGTTTTTCAATTGCAATAGGTATTGGGATTTTAGTTTTGAAAATATATAGTACCACTTAAGTCATGCTAAAAAATTGAGTTAGCCACACCGAAATATCACTTTTTTTTAAAAGCAACACTTGAAACTCTTTTAGTGGGTAGTCCTTCAATTTTTTCTTCAAGAATCAGTGATTGTGCTTCTTTCGTTTTAAAAACATCTTTCAAGTTTTTAATTTCTCCTGCAGGAACATGGTTTTGATGCATATAATTTAATATTTCTAGAGCAGTTTTCTGTTCAATTTTTTGCTGAATAAGCCTAAATAATTCATTGCGATGCTTTACCCTATGCTGTGTAGTTGAAAAACGATCATCATCTAAAAGCAATTCAAGTTCTAAAAAAGTACAAAGCACTGCAAAGTGACGATTACTTCCAATTGCAAAAGTGATTAATTTATCGTCTTTGGTTGTAAATAACTCTCCATAAGGCGCAATGTTTGGATGCAAAGAACCAATGCGCTCGGGGACTTTTCCTGTCATTAAATAATTGGAGGCTTGATTTACTAAAGAAGAAACTGCAGCATCGTAGAGGGAAACACTTATACTTGCGCCTACATAGTTTTTTTTCTGACTTTCTTTTTTCAATAACTCAATTAACAATCCTTCTTTCAAATGATGAGCAGCCAAAACATCAATAAAAGCAATCGGCATTTTAACAGGACCGCTTTCCGGAGTACCATTCATCGACATAATTCCAGATTCAGCTTGCAAAATTAAATCATAAGCCACGCGGTCACTGTCATCTCCGAAACCACTGATTTTCCCAATAATTAATCCTTTGTTGTTTGCACGAAGTTGTTCATCGCTGATATTTAAATTCTCTTGACCACCTTTTTTGAAGTTCATTAGTACAATATCTGCAGAGGAAATCAGCTCCATCAATCGATCGTATTGTTGTTCTTGTTTTAAATCAAGTTGTAAATACTTTTTCTGATAATTTATACTCGAGAAATAAGCCGAAACAGGAATGTCCACTGGTTCATTTTCCAATTTCCAAGTGCGCGTCACATCAGGATGTTTTGGGTGTTCTACTTTTACGACATTCGCTCCCAACTCAGCAAAAAAAGATCCCACAGATGGTCCAGCAAGAACGGTTGATAAATCAACAATATTGAGATTTTGAAAAATGTCTGAGCTACTCATGGAATGAAGTTTTATTTATACTGAGTTCAAAGTTAAAAAATTAGTTCTTGAATTTTATATCAGTTGCCTTAAGACATAAGCTTTAATACAAAATATCTCTGTGTAACTCTGCGTATCCTTTGTGCAATTTTGTGCCACAACCTTTTAAATGCAGTTCTATTGCATCTATTTTGACAAGAGAATAGGATATTAAAGTTAAGTTTTAAAGTATTCTCTCTTGTCATTTTTTAAAACAGTCCGCTCTGTAATATTTTTTCTTATTTTTCGACCAGATTCAAAACCCAAAAAATGACAGCAGCTCAATTCATCAAACAACAGTCAAACATTCGCGAAAATCAAATCAATGCTGTGTTATCTCTTATTCAAGAAGGAGCAACGACGCCTTTTATCGCTAGATATAGAAAAGAGGCAACAGGTGGACTAGACGAAGTGGAAATAGGAACAATACGCGAGACTGCTCAACAATTTGAACAGATTACAAAACGGCAAGAAACCATTCTAAAAGCGATAGAAGAGCAAGAACAATTAACTCCTGAACTCAAAACTCAAATTGAAACTACTTTCGACTTAAATGTGTTGGAAGATTTGTACTTGCCATTTAAAAAGAAACGCCAAACGCGAGCTGATAAAGCCAAAAAAAATGGACTTGAAGGACTTGCAAAAATAGTAATGGCACAGAATAATCAGGATATTTTGTCTTCTGCGGAGCGATTTGTAAAAGGTGATGTGAAATCAACCGATGACGCATTGCAAGGGGCTCGTGATATCATTGCGGAATGGGTAAATGAAAACACAGTTTTGCGCGCTAAAATCCGTTCAATGTATCAAAAGAATGCGGTGCTGCAATCAAAAGTGGTTGGAACGAAGAAAGCAGAAGCTGAAAAGTATACTGATTACTTCGATTTTAAACAAGATCTGCATAAATGTCCTTCTTATCGTTTTCTCGCTATACATCGCGCTTCAGCCGAAGGATTGCTTCGTGTCAAGATTGTTGTAGACGAAGAGCGTGTATTTCAGTTGTGCGAGCGATTCTTTGTGAAATCAAATAATGAAGCTTCTGATCAAGTAAGAGTCGCTTATGAAGATGCTTTCAAAAGATTGATTCATCCTTCCATGGAAAATGAAGCGCTTTCAGAAAAGAAGAAGGAAGCGGATGTTTCTGCGATAAAAGTTTTTGCTGATAACTTAAGACAATTACTCTTAGCACCACCTTTAGGCAAAAAACGCATTCTAGCCATCGATCCAGGGTACAGAACGGGTTGTAAAGTAGTTTGCTTGGATGAATCGGGAGATATTTTAACCAATGAAACGATCTATCCGCATCCACCGCAAAAAGAATCAGCAAGGGCGATGAGTAAGATTGGTCAGTTAGTACAAGCTTACAATTCAGAGGCTATTGCCATTGGAAATGGAACAGCGAGTCGTGAAACGGAGCACATGGTAAAACGCGTCCATTTTGATCGGGATGTGGAAGTTTTTGTCGTTTCTGAGGATGGCGCTTCGGTTTATAGCGCCAGTAAAATAGCTAGAGAAGAATTTCCGCAATACGATGTTACTGTTAGAGGAGCTATTTCTATCGGTCGTAGATTAATGGATCCGTTGGCTGAATTAGTAAAAATCGATCCAAAGTCGATTGGAGTAGGGCAGTACCAATACGAAGTAAATCAACAATTTTTAAAAGACAGTCTTGACGAAGTCGTGATTTCTTGTGTGAACCAAGTAGGTGTGAATCTAAATACCGCTTCACCTTATTTATTAGCGTATGTTTCAGGATTAGGAACTTCACTAGCGCAAAGCATCGTTGAATACCGCAAAGAAAACGGAGAATTCAAAGATCGCTCGGCATTAAAGAAAGTCCCTCGACTGGGAGCTAAAGCTTTTGAACAATGTGCTGGATTTTTGCGTATTCCAGATGGAAAAAATGTATTGGATAATTCAGCCGTTCACCCCGAATCTTATCCAATAGTGAAGAAGATGGCAAAACAACTGGATATCAAAGTAGAAGAGTTAGTTGGAAATCAGGATGTACTTAATAACCTCAAGCGAAACGATTTTTCCTACATCGATGATTTCTTGTTTGATGACTTGTTAAAAGAGCTTAAAAAACCAGGGCGAGATCCGCGTAAAAGCATCAAGGTACTTGAGTTTGACAGTACCGTAAAAACAATCGAAGATCTTTTCGTAGGTAAAACTTTAAATGGCATCGTTACTAACGTTACAGATTTTGGTGCTTTTGTGAATATTGGAATCAAACAGAATGGATTAATTCACAAGTCAAATTTGGCAGATACTTTCGTGGAACACCCTTCAGATTATATTAAGTTGCATGAGCATGTTACTGTCGAGGTGATACAGATTGATGCTGATAGGAATCGGATAGGGTTGAAGAGGGTTTAGGATGTGACATCACTCCAAGGATTCCTCCCCCTGTGTCCCCCTCCAAAGGGGGAGGTGTGATCGATTGAAGTTTTAGCTTTTTATTTACAGAAAAA
>JBBEBO010000178.1:0-13009 GCA_040882265.1 Brumimicrobium sp.
CTCACTTGCAGAAATGATTAATCTACGAGCAATAAACTTAGGATCTTCACCACCTTGAATCATTCTTGCTAGCCAATAAACTGCTGCATTTGGGTCGCTACCACGTATTGATTTTATAAATGCTGAAATTATATCGTAATGTTGCTCTCCATCTTTATCGTATTGTGCTATATTTTGCTGAGCAATTGATTTCACAGCATCATCGGTGATAATTATTTTCTCGTCAGTAGGAAAAGTATTGATTACAATTTCAAAAAGAGTGAGCAATTTACGAGCGTCACCACCAGAGATCCTCAGCAAAGCATCTAGCTCTTTTAGTTCAACATTTAATTTAGACAACCAAACATCTTTTTTAAGCGCATTTTCTAAAAGGGAAATGAGTTGCTGTTTTTCTAATGGTTCTAAAATATATACTTGACTTCTTGACAAAAGTGCAGAAATCACCTCGAAAGAAGGGTTTTCTGTTGTTGCACCAATCAATGTCACAACACCTTTTTCTACAGCTCCCAAAAGTGAGTCTTGTTGCGCTTTAGAAAAACGATGTATCTCATCAATAAACAGGAGTGCACCAGAACGATCAAACATTCCTTTACTTTCAGCTTTTTTTATAACTTCTCTGACATCTTTTACACCAGAAGAAATCGCCGAAAGGGTATGGAATGGTCGATTTAACTTCTCAGCGAGCAACAATGCGAGAGTAGTCTTGCCAACTCCAGGAGGTCCCCAAAGTATCATTGATGGGATTGCACCTGCATCTAAGGATTTTCGCAAACTAGCCCCTTTTTTAATCAAGTGGTCTTGTCCAACATAATCATCTAATGACTTTGGTCGCATGCGTTCTGCTAACGGTATTGTTGGTGCTCGTTCCATTTTTTTTATTAGAGAACAAATTTAAGAATGTTCTGTTTAAGTACAAATTACTATCAATAATCGATAAATAAATCTAGTAGGGACGAACGAGCGTTCGTCTCTACAGTGTATACAACAACCTTAGCGTTGATTTAAACTGGTTTGTCTTCAATTTTATCACCTCCGTCTAATTTAATATAAATTGTGTGTTTTTACATACTCAATCTAAGTGAATATACTTAGTTTTGATATAACGTTTAACCAAACATCTTATGCTAAAACAAATATTTATTTTCATTTTCACTGTTGTTTTAAGTTTATCTAGTCATAGTCAAAACTGTCCAGACGATATTAATAATAGTCCAGGAAATTCTGGAAATACAGTTATCGCAACTGTTTATGATGCTTCAGGAAATGTTATACAGTCCATTACGTGTGATGCAACTGGAAATAGTGGACAAATTGATTGTGATCTTGATTCATATAACTTCCCTGGAGGCTCTTTCGTTGCTATAGACTTTAGTAATGGACCAAATACAACTACTTGTATTTATGATACAGATGGAGAACTTATAGAAGATCCAATTGGATTGCCAGTTGACTTTGGTGGATTGTCAGTTGAAAATGTAGATGAAAAAAACGTTCTCAATTGGGTAACTTATTCAGAACAAAATAATAATCATTTTATACTAGCGTATTCAAAAAATGGAATTGATTGGACAGAGTTTGATAAAATTGATGGTGCAGGTAATTCAAATACAACATTGGAATATAGTTCAATACATAGAGATTATAAATCTGGTATAAATTATTATCGTTTGTTGCAAGAGGATATCGACGGGAAAAAGACGGTACTCGCTACAGAGTCAATAGAAAACAAAACAAACTTAGAGATTAAATCTATTAATAATGAGATACATATCAACTCTAATAAAGAAATAGAAGAAATTAAATGTATTTCACTAACAGGTAAAATTATTGATTATGAATTCCTAACAAGTAAATCTAACTTTATAAAAATCGATTTAATTAACGTAAGTACTGGTATTGTTGTCGTTCAGGTTCGAGGTGTTAATGGAGAAGTTGAATATAAAAAGTTGTTTCTAGGTCATTAATCGAAAAAAAATCATTATTTTTTACAATAAAATTGGTTTTTTTGCATTTAATTCATATCTTAGTAAAAACTGGCAATTTGTCGGTTGTGTTGTTTAATTAAAAATACGAAAAGATTATGGGGAGACCACCAACAAAACCAGCGAAGCTGAAAGATGGTTTTTATATTGAGGTTAGAAACGAAGGGTCAAAAGCAAACGGAATTAAGATTCGTCGAGATACCAAGGAAGAAATGTTAATGGCAATTGAAGATTACAGCCGAATAAAGGATGTAAATATTCTAGGAGAATTAAAAAACGACAAATGGGTTGATAAAAAAGAAAGCAAAAAGAAGCTTTCTAAAAAGTAAACTCAATTCAGTAATATCTATTTTAAAAAGTCCTTTTTTAAGGGCTTTTTTTTGTTGTTTGTTTTCTAGACCTAAATTTTATCAAATCAATGAAAAATAAATCATATTTATATTGGATCGTATTGTTTCTGATTTTACTTGGTGCAATACCTATATTGTTGTATAATAAAGGAGTTGAAACAGCTAAAATTATTGGTTTTGTTGTTGTGATAGCTGTCCTTATCGCATTGTGGTATTGGAGTTACAATGTTCGCAAGAAATCAAATAGAAACCAAAGGATTAAGTTGAATACGAATGACAAGTTTTGGTTGGAAAAGAATATTCCATTTTATAAACGCTTGTCAAAAAAGGATAAAAAGATTTTTATTGATAGAGTAGGAATTTTTTTAGCAGATATTCAAGTTACAGAGGTTGACAAAGAAGTGCCAGAAAAAGAAACCTGCCTATATGTCGCATCAAGTGCCGTAATAGCTTATTGGGGACTTCCTTATTGGAATTATGGTGACCTCAGTGAAGTGTTGGTTTACCCTTCCAATTTTAACATGGATAATAGTTTAGATAAGCTAGGAGTGGTTTCTGGAAAAGTTTATCATGGAGGCTTAATGAACAATACTATGATTCTTTCTCTTCCTGCCTTACAACAAGGATTTAAAATTGATAATGATAAAAAAAATGTGGGAGTTCATGAATTTTCACACTTACTCGATAAGTCTGATGGATCTATTGATGGGATTCCACCTTTAATGGGTGATGAAGACAGGAAAATTTGGATTCAACTCATGGATAAAGAAATTCAAAAGATAAATAATGACAATTCTACAATTCCAGAATATGCTGGTACCGATAAAAAAGAGTTTTTTGCTGTAGTTACAGAGTATTATAAGGAATGCCCCAAGCTTTTAAAAGTTAAACATAAAGAACTGTATGAAGTTTTAGATCAATATTATAATCAAACAGAAAAAAAGAAGGGTTAACCAGATATCTGGTCAACCCTTCCGCGCTAAACTATACTACAAAAAACTAATTTCTTGCTTTGCAACCGTAGTAACAGGTCTGAGGAGCAAGAACCTCATTGGACTCTTTTAAAGTCTTAATTGACTTGGGTGTCGGTGTATCTTTTTTTTGTTTCGACATCTCTTTTTGCTTGAAAGTAGATTCACTTGAACAACTAACAAGGACTATTAAAACCAATATTGAAACAAACAATTTCATATCCTTATTCAAATGTAAGGGGAATAAATGATAAAAAATCCAAAAACAAACGACTGTAGCCTATAGATGTACGAATGGTAGCTAAAGATTTTCAAGCGATTTTTTTTATGTCAAAAAATATGGTGTTCTTGAAATGAATTATTAAAGTAAGTTCAAGAAGTATTCTATAAAAGCTTAATATGTTACTTGGAAGTATATTTTATATGAATAGCACGATATGAAACTGGAAAATGATTATATATACTGAAAATCAATACTTAGAATAAGTATATCATTGAAAACGGATATGAGTAATCTGGGTTAAGATTTAATTTTAGATTTTCGAAGTCTTGGAATGCAGGTTAATCAACTAAATGATGAGTGGTTTTATATATAAATTCATTGTGATAAAAATAACATAGATAAACAAAAAGAGACCGCCTTTATAAGACGATCTCTTTTTCTAAAAATGTTATTATAAAACGACTAGAAATTCATTCCAGAACCTATCGAGCTGAACATTGATTGACCAACTAAAGCAGCAATGATTCCTAATACGAACATCACAATAAGTATTATAACTGATATTTGCCAAAACTTCTTGTAGTTTACAGCAAACTTATCCATGTCCAAAACACCTGATGATATACTATTTGCTTGACCAACTAGTAAAGACCATACATAGATGAATATGGCATAGATAATTAAGTAAATAATTCCAATTAAAGGAGAGGCAAAAAGGAGCACTATACCTGCAATAATACCTAAAGCTGAAAATACTATGCCGATAATCCCCATTGCCTTAGCCCAACCTGAAGCTGAAGCCAAAGTTTCTCTTGCTTGACTTGACATATTCAAATCACTTTTTCCTGCGTTTGCATCTAAATTTTCTGTTTCACTCATAATTAATAGTTTAATGTTAATGTGTCAAACATAAGTAAAATAACATTAACATTTTTTATGTTATGAAAAAAAATATGATTTAGTAAGGATTTTTTTAATAAAGGCCTTTATTAATCAACTCTCTAGAGATTTCATAAGTTATTAACAATCATGTTGATATCTAAATTTGTTAGTTTTATATTTTGTATCAGACTAATTATTAAGTTTGTGAGAAATAAAACTAATACTATGAAAAAAGGAACAATTATTCTGCTAGGTGCTTTTGCAATTACTCTTGCATCTTGCGGTGGTACAGCTGATTATAAGCCATCTGCTGAAGCAATGTGCAAATGTATGGAAGAAAAAGATGCTGAGCCAAAAGGTGAGTATGATTTAGGAAGAGATGTTGATTATGCATCTTGTGTACTTGATGTTATTCTAGAAAATAGAGTAGACATTAACAATGAGGAGTTTGGTAAAGTACTAAAAGAAGAGTGTCCAGATCTTACAGATTTGCACAAAACTTATATGGAAACTTCTTCCGAAGAGTAGTCTTTAAATCTTTAATTAGGTTAAAATAAATAATGACCATTCCTGCTTATTAGGAGTGGTCATTTTTTTATCCGTTTATTTGTTGTTTTGGTTCAAAGGTTTAAGTTCAAGGTTCAAGGTTCAAGGTTCAAGGTTGAAAGTTGAAACCTTGAAAAAACCAAGATTCAATTGAATATAGGAGTGTTTAGAAGAAAACACCTTTTATAACAATAATTTAATCAGTAACCTCAATCTTTTCTATTGCATCATCAACTCTAATTTTGTCAATGACGTCCAAACCTTCGACAACTTTACCAAAGCATGTGTGTTGACGATCTAAATGCGCTGTGTTGTTGCGACTATGACAAACAAAAAATTGAGAACCTCCAGTATCTCTTCCAGCGTGAGCCATAGATAAAACACCTCTATCGTGATATTGATTTTCACCGTCAAGTTCACAATCAATTGCGTAACCAGGACCTCCAGTTCCGTTTCCTTTTGGACAACCACCTTGGATTACAAAATCAGGAAGTACACGATGCCATGTTAAACCATCGTAAAAACCATCTTTGGCCAACTTTACAAAATTAGCAACAGTTTTGGGAGCATCATTTTCATAAAACTCCACTTTCATATCTCCTCTATTTGTTTTTATTAAAGCTTTCATGTTCCAAATTTTTCCGCAAATTTAGTCATTTATTCAGTTAAATGAATAGAAAATAGAGGGTTTATGATGATTTTTTCAGAATTTATTGTTAATAGTTTATAAAATTTAATGGTTGTTTGTCGTGACTGTTAAATAGAAGTCTAAATTGGGTTTTGTTAAACCTTTTATAGTTAAATATTTATCTCTTGATAACTCAAAAGGTACCCTCGTACATCTTAAGCTACCATTCGTACATTTATTTAAAGAAAAGTCCTTTTATTTTTGGTGTTCTGAAATAAAGAGTCGACTTTATATAATTATAATAATTTTAAAAACAAAACATTATGAAATCTACATGTAATTTACTTACTACTTCAGTAGTACTTTTTAGCTTATCAATTTTTATGATCCCTCAACTATTTGCACAAGGCCCTCCTTGTAATGGAACCATACAAAACCCACAATGGTTTTCAGGAGCAAATAAGATATTTAGCTCTTGTGAACTTGTTAAGGTGGGGGTCGGAACGGATTCGCCAAAAAGGAATTTACATTTGAAAGGAACAACTTGTTCAGACTGTCCAATTACTGAAGACCCTAGTGATCCAGTTTTTACTACCTATTTTAGAATTGAAGATGAAAGACAAACAGAAACAGGTAGTTTTGTCTCTGAAACAAAGTGGGATATTGGCGCCTCAGCTGATAAAGATCGTTTTTTTGTAGCAAAACCAGGAACGCCTCCTGGCGGATTTTTTGCAATTAGTGGCGACGGAAGTGTTGGAGTTGGTAGTATTGGTAGTGTTAATAATGAAGCCTTATTTCATATAAAAAATGGTACATCATCAGGCTATAGCGAATTTGATGCTGCTTTCCTAATCGAAAATAAAGACAGAAAACTTTTACAACTTGACAATGATGGTTTATTGAGAGCAAGGGAAATAAAAGTTGATGTATTAGCTTGGCCAGACTACGTATTCGAAGAAGAATATCCACTTATGCCTTTAAATAAAGTGAAACTGTTTATCAAAGAAAATGGACACCTTCCAAATGTCCCATCAGCAAGTGATATTGAAACTGAAGGTGTGAATCTTGGTGATGCTACTAAAATTACAATGGAAAAAGTGGAGGAACTTACACTTTATATGATTGAGCAACAGGAGCAACTAGACCAGCAAAAAGAGTTGTTAAAACAACAGCAAGAATTGATTCAAGCGCAACAGGAGTTAGTTGAAAAGCAACAGCAAGAAATTGACGCTTTAGAAGAAAAGTAGTAATTGGTTTAATCTTTAAATTTTTGAGTTATGAAATTAAACATATTTATACTGAGTTTATTCCTTGTTGTTGTGTGTCATGTAAGAAGTCAATCTGTAGATAGTCTTTTTCTTAGTGACCCCAGAAAAGTTGCAGATACTATCTTTGGACAATTGAACCCAGCTGTTTTTGAAGGAAGTTTGCTAAACAGAGCCATGAACCCTTCTGAAGTGGCAGCAGAGCAATTGAGTGGGAATTATAATCAAATTCATGATATCTTAAGTTGGGGATCGATGTATGATGATATCGCTCTAGCCTATAAAGACACGAATGATATCAAAACAATTCCTGAAATTGGAAATGATATACTTGATTTTTTTCGGGATGCTGATAGTGAATCAGATGATTTGTTAAGACAGCCTTTTGGTCTAATATTACAAGATGTAAGTTACATCGATTCTTCTAAAATTAATAGCAACAATTTTGATGCAATAGATCAACAATATGTTCCGAAAGTGGAAGAAAGCACCTTATACGATAAAGTGGTACTAAAATCAGCTTCAATTCTTGAGTTTTACCCTGATAATGGATATATCGAAGGAAAACTTGTATACGATGATCGGTTTATTTCAACAAGTGAAAATATTGAGATTAATAGAATTTCAATAAGTATTAATGGTGGAGCTTTTCAAGTATTTAATGAAAATAATTCTGAAATTGATTATGTCAGACGAGACTCTGTAATTGCAAAATCAGTAATTGTTTATAACATAAATGACAATGTTCAAACTGACACCATTGATTTTTATTTAACCACAAATACAGGAAATAGTGAAGAAGATTTCCAAAGATTTTCTGGGAAATGGGATGATGATTTTACTTGGGAAGGAAATCATATGAAGTTTAAATATGGAATAAAGTACGGTTGTAAAAATGAAAAAAAAATTCGAAGACCGATAATTATTCTTCCACCATATAGACCACTCATACAATTAGTAAGTTTAAATAAATATTATACACAATTCAACTTCAAGTCTCTTTTGCTTAAACTTAGTGAAATGGGTTACGATGTTATTTTTATTAAGGAAAAGAATGGAAATAATGCTATTTCTGATGCGGGTAAAGATTTAGCTCATTTTATCGATAAAATTAATCACGAAAAAGAATCAAATTTTCCAGATGAACATTATGAAACTATTTTGATGGGGTTTAGTGCTGGGGGACAACATGCTAGATATGCATTAATGAAAATGGAAAAAGATCATATGTTAACGGGTAGAAAACACCATCATACCCGATTGTTTATTCCATTTGATTCTCCTCATTGGGGGGCAAATGTACCTATGTTTACACAATCCGTCTACCATAATCACAGTCATACTTTTTTTGGCTTTTTTACTTGGAATGCTTTAACTGACCCTGGCTCGAGTGATATGCTCATGAACCATATAGTTGGTAGTAACGTGAACAGCTCTAGTAATGGGGAGGTCTTGGACATTACTCAAGCACCTACTGTAGAACGTATCAATTTAGTCAATGAGTTTCAAAACTCATTTATACACGGATACACACACACCAATGATCTAAGGCGATCTTTCCCCACATTTACAAGAAATATTGCAATTTCTACAGGTAGAAATGATCAAGATTATGAAGATGAATATTCTTTAACACCGGGTTTGATGCTTTTTAAACAACAGTTTGTTGTACCAGGGCTTTTAACCCTCGAACACAAGCATCGCAGACTTTTTGCATCAAAAAGTGGTATTACCACCAGTGTATTCTTTAAACATGATATTAATGAGCCCAACCTACTGTTTCCCATTGTAGATAAAATCAATTACCGCACCACAGGGAACTCTACATATGAATGGGATATGGCACAAGGTGGGCATAAAAATGTTTTTTATGATGATATACCTACTAGTCCAGTTTTCCTGCTTAGAAAATACGGGAGCTTTTTTTTAGGAACAAAACACTATGAAGAGAAAATTAATTTCCTACCTCTCGTTTCTGCATTAGGCATTAACCCAAAAATTTGGGAGAATAATAATTTGTTTTATAATGTGAAGGATAAAGGGTTGATGTTAAATCAATTTAATTCAACAACTCCATCTGATTTATTTGGATATCCTCACTTAGATCATCCAAACAATCATTTTGATATTACACCTTTTGAAGCGGTTTATGCTGACCCTCAAACGTACGACCACATCAAATTACAAAAATCAGTTGATGATTCACAAAACGAAAATATTGTCTTGGATGATATTTTCTTAGTTCATTTACGTAACTTTATTATTGATGAGGTTGAATCAGATGTTGTATGTTTACAAAATCAGATTGTAGGTCAAAATCACGCACAGTGGTTGGATCCTTTTAAATACAAAGCGTGGTATGATGCACGGCTTGAATTACATATTGGAAACAAAGTAACCCCAAAAACAGATCCTGGAGATTATATTATAAAAGAATCAGGGGAAATAAGAGTGACTGCAGAACAGGTTATTCGCATAAAATCAGGTTTTCATGCACAAGAGGGCTCTAGTTTTCATGCCCTTATTGGAGGAGATGGTTGTTACCGTTCCAGAGGAAAAAGTAACATAGGAGGCGATGATACTGATGATAATAATCAGTCGTTTTCATTCAATGATCAAGATCTAAAGCACACTTCGTCTCGAGAAGAAGTAACAATGACTGCTTATCCAAATCCGAATAATGGTAATTTTACTGTAAAACTAAAATCACCCAACCTTGGCGGACATTTATACGTTTATAATACTACAGGAAGATTACTTTTTGAAAAAAAGGTTACTCAATCTGAAGAAACGTTAACAACTTCACTAGAAAAAGGAGTTTATTTGCTACGTTGGGTAAACGGTAAAGAACAAAAAACAACTAAAATAGTAGTACAATGAAATATTTTCTCATACTAATGCTCGGAAGTCTTTTTTTGTTTTCCTGCGGTAAAAAGCGCATGATAAAAGTAAGCGCCATAAACCCAGCAACAGGAGAAGGCTATGCGTATTTACCTTTCAAAGTTACTAGCAGTAAATCGGTTTTTATGGAAACTCAATACAAAACAGAGTACGAAGGTGAGTTGGATGAAAATGGACAAGCGGCTTTTGAGCTTAGACAAAAAAATAGTCGTTCATATAGCATTGCTACATCTACCCCAAATGATGATGGAAGTTTACCATGTTATATAAATGATGCCTCCATGAGTTTTTCAAAGCCGGGTACTAATTATAATTTTCAATTTGAGTATGCGCCGTGTGCATATCGAACATTAAAAATAGAAAATGTAAACTGTGAAGGAGTTGATGATCTGTTTGAGTTAGATATGAGACTTTTGTACGATGAAGATCATACTGTGTTTTCTTTTTCTCCCAAATCAGGCTGTTATTCAAATCAGTTTAACAATGAAAAAGTGCCAGCAGGTAAATGGGTTGTTGAGTGGTGGGTAACAAGAAGTAGTAATACTAATCACTTTACCGATACAATATATATTTCTAAAAACGAGTCGTTTACCTATGAAATAAACTACTAAAATCGTAGTGCAATGAAATATTTTCTCATACTAATGCTCGGAAGTCTTTTTTTGTTTTCCTGCGGTAAAAAGCGCATGATAAAAGTAAGCGCCATAAACCCAGCAACAGGAGAAGGCTATGCGTATTTACCTTTCAAAGTTACTAGCAGTAAATCGGTTTTTATGGAAACTCAATACAAAACAGAGTACGAAGGTGAGTTGGATGAAAATGGACAAGCGGCTTTTGAGCTTAGACAAAAAAATAGTCGTTCATATAGCATTGCTACATCTACTCCAAATGATGATGGAAGTTTACCGTGCTACATTAATGATGCTTCCATGAGTTTTTCAAAGCCGGGTACTAATTATAATTTTCAATTTGAATATGCGCCGTGTGCTTATTTAAAACTAAAGATTGAAAATGTGAATTGTGAGGGAGCGGGGGACAATTTTAAGCTATATTTTGAAGGAAAACAAGTACCAGGGGATGAATTTCAGGACGGAACTTTAATGTCTGAGCATGATGGGTGTGTTAGTTTGGAATCCGATAATTTTTTAGAATACCCCATGGGTGAGAGGTATTATAAATGGGAGGTCACCCGTTCAGGCACAACAGAAACATTCCACGATACCATTTACTTAGAAGAAAATGAGCAGAGAGTGTATGAGATACTTTATTAAAGCATGATTCTTTTGGATGAAATTATCGGTCAAAATCATGCACAAGGTGGCAGTTACCGTACTTGGTGGTAGAAGTAACATTTTCCACTAAAACACAGTCCTATCTCAAATGACAAGCTTCCGTGTTTGATAAAGAATTATTCCATTTATAAAGCTTCTTTAAACAATATGCTTTTAACTTTGTCATCACAGTTATAAAACGGAAATAAATGCAGATTGATAAAGTAGACAGAAGGGAAACAACATATTTTTCAAGTTTAGCAAATGATCTTGTCTATAACCAAAATAAATTGAGTCAGTTTATTCAACAACCTTTTGATAAGAATAACTTTAAAAATCAAATACAAGAGAAAGCTAAAAACTATGACAATTCATTTCGAGTAAAACTTTCAGATTGTCTAGTAAAACAACACGCTGATTTTTCGAATTATAAAAGTGTAAACACAAATATTGAGTTACTCTCGAAAGAAAACGCATTCACAGTAACTTCAGGTCATCAATTGAGTTTGTATAGTGGTCCGCTATACGTTATTTACAAGATAATGAACACCATAAAGTTGGCTGATGAATTAAAAAAAGAACATCCCAACAATCACTTTATCCCTGTTTTTTGGATGGCAAGTGAAGACCATGATTTTGAAGAGATAAACCATATCAATTTATTTAATGATTCATTAAAATGGGAATCAAATCAAAAAGGACCAGTTGGTAGATTTACACTAGATGACTTTCATGAGTTTAAGGATAAATTACTCGAAAAATTTGATAACAATAAAGAATTTGCTGCGTATTTAAATCAATTCTATACTCCAGGAGATGAGTGTTTAAGTGTTGCTACTAGAAGATTTTTACTCAACCTGTTTGGCGATAAAGGACTTGTAATTATTGATGCTGATGAACGATCACTTAAGTCGTTATTTAGACCTGTATTTAAAAAGGAACTCAAGAGTGGTTTTTCAAGCAAAGCTGTTGAAAGCACAACTAAATCGTTGACTGACAAAGGATATAAAGCTCAAGTTGCCGCTAGAGAGATTAACTTATTTTATATTGAAAATCAACGAAGAGATCGGATAATTAAAAACGCTGATGATACTTTTAGTATAGGTGAAGAAATTTTTTCTGAAAATGATTTGCTAAATATATTGGAAAAATTTCCAGAGCGTTTTTCGCCAAATGTTGTTTTGCGTCCAGTTTTTCAAGAGTGGATTTTGCCAAACCTTTGCTATCTTGGAGGAGGAGGAGAGATGGCTTATTGGTTGCAATTAAAAGGTGTTTTTAACGAATTGAATTTAATCTATCCGTTGATAAACGTAAGGAACTCCATTCAATGGTTTGATAAAATAGCACTTAAAAAGATTAATAAACTTGAGTTAGAAGTAAAACAACTCTTTGATTCGATTCATGAAAATCAAAAGAAGTTTGTTCTGGATCACTCCGATGACGAACTCGATTTTTCAGAAATAGAATCGGTAGGAGAGGAGCTAAAAGCTAAAATGGAAAACCTGATTGGCGCGGTAGACAAAGGGCTTGAAGGATATGCGAAAAGTGAGTCTGTGAAAATCAATAAACAGATGGAACAGTTAAAACAAAAACTGATCCGCCATCAAAAGAAATTACACGAAGATTCCATGCAACAAATTGAAAATTTATACGAACGTTTATTCCCCAATAACGGACTTCAGGAGCGTTATGAAAATATTATTCCTATTCTTGCCAATAACGGAAAAGATAAAACCTTAGAGATGATCTATTCAGCAATAAATCCATTTGAAAAGGATTTGATTTTATTGTTGGATTTATAAGTGAATATTGATGATTAATTATCATTAAGGCGTTTATTTCCGTGAAAACATAAACAAACCCACGCGCTACACTCAATGATTCTTAATCCTTAATGGTTCAAAATCCTCCACAGTTCGTGTATACCCCCCCCAACTCAACCCCCCCAAACAATAAAATTCGTGCATTCGTGGCAAACAAACCCCACGCC
>JBBEBO010000179.1:0-12786 GCA_040882265.1 Brumimicrobium sp.
GTAAGACTTCAACAATTTTCAATCAAATGTCAAAGCAACTTCTCATTCCCCTTATGTCTCTCGCTATCTCTCTCAGTTTTCTTCTCAAAATTCTTCTTAATTGCTTCTTCCAAGTCGACACCAGTTTGATTCGCAATACATGTCAACACAAATATTACATCTGCAAGTTCATCGCCTAAGTCTTTGTTTTTATCGGTTTCTTTTTCGCTTTGTTCACCGTAGCGACGCGACATAATTCGAGCTACTTCGCCAACTTCTTCCATTAAAATAGTTGTATTTGTGAGTTCATCGAAATAGCGAACACCATGTTCTTTAATCCAATCATCGACAGATTTTTGCAATTCTTTAATTTCCATTATTCCTTGTTCTTTGTGTCAATGATAATTGTTACAGGACCATCGTTTAATAAATTGACTTGCATGTCTTCACCAAACTCACCAGTTTCCACTGGGCATCCAGATACAGCTCCTAATACTTTGATGAATTTTTCATAAAGAGGAATCGCAACATCCGGATGTGCGGCACGGATAAAACTCGGACGATTTCCTTTTTTCGTTTTAGCGTGTAATGTAAACTGCGAAACAGCTAAGAAACTACCATGAACATCTTGGATGGAATGATTCATTTTTCCTTCTTCATCTGAAAATATGCGTAAACTCGTAAGTTTTTTGCACGCCCATTCAATATCCTCATCGGTGTCGTCTTCTACAATTCCGACAAATAACAAGATGCCTTGGTCAATAGCTCCTTTTGATGTTCCATGAACCGTGACTTCAGCATTTTTTACACGTTGTAGTACAATTCTCATAGTTGTTTATTTTTTATCTATACGTTTGTGATTGATCTTCTGTCATTAATCCTTCGTATGTTTTGTATCTCGTTTCAGCAATTTCTCCATTTTTCACAGCCGCTTTCACAGCACAATTAGGCTCATTGAGGTGCTGACAATTGTGAAATTTACAGTTACCCAATAATTCACGCATTTCTGGAAAATAGTGACTCATCACTTCTTTATCCAAATCCACAACGCCAAAAGCTTTGATTCCTGGAGTGTCGATGATATATCCGCCTGTTTTTAATTTGTGCATTTCCGCAAACGTTGTCGTGTGTTGACCTTGTAAATGATGAATGGAGATTTGAGCCGTTTTTAAATCCAAACTGTTATCTAACGCATTAATTAAAGTACTTTTTCCAGTGCCACTATGACCAGCAATCATCACTTGATTTCCCTTAATCTCATTTCTTAAAAACGCAACATTTTCCTTTTTAAGTGCTGATATTTTGTGACAAGGATAACCAATGCTTTCATAAATATTCATCACATTTTCAACGATGGGGATGTGTTCATCAAAATATAAATCAATTTTATTGAAAAGTAATGTTACGGGAATTCGGAAAGATTCTGCCGCAACTAAAAAACGATCGATAAATGTCAGGTGCGTTTCAGGTGCAATTAATGTAACTAAAAGATAAGCTCGATCTACATTTGCAGCGAGAATATGGCTTTGTTTGGAAAGGTTAATGGATTTTCGAACAATATAATTCCTGCGTGGACAAATTTCTTTGACTACACCGTATTCATCATTCTCTAAGTCAATAATAACTTCATCTCCAGCAGCAATTGGATTGGTAGATTTTAATTTGTCTAAACGAATTTTTCCGCGAATTCCACACTTAATGATTGAACCGTTTTCCAATTCAACATCGTACCACTTACCTGTAGATTTTAAGACTTTTCCTTTTTCCAATCCTTAATTATTGATGTGCACCAAAGTTAATGTTTTTAGTAGAAAGTTAGACTAATGATTAAATAGTTCTGTGATTCCGATTATATATTTAAAAATAGATTCTATACCCAATTTTTACAGTTTGTCAATTATTTTGTAACTAGTAACCACGATTACGTTATTTTTGTCACACAAATTTCATTTATGTTGGGAAGACTAGTAATCACAGCTTTAATCATTTTTTCAAGTATATATTCAGTTGGACAGGATATGAAGTTCACTGGAGTTGTGAATGATACAATTAATGACAAACCATTGGAGAATGCCGTTGTTATGGCTGTTCGACTTAGTGACGGAGTTTTACTTGGGTATACTAGAACAAACGAGGACGGTAGCTTTGAATTAAATGACGTTGCAATTGATACATTGGAGTTAGTTGTTACACATCCTAAATTTGATGACAAAAGATTTTACATTATTGGATCAAAGGAGAATAATGAAATAAATATACCAAATATTATCATGCCTGAGGAAGCTACAGAGTATGAAGAAGTAGTTGTTTATGCTAATAAAGAGCCAATTTACTTTCGTGGAGATACGCTAGTTTATGTAGCAGATTCATTTGCAACTAAAGAAAATGCAATGGTTGAAGATTTATTAAAAAACTTACCAGGTTTACAAGTTGATGATGATGGAAATATTAGCTCTCAAGGTAGACAAGTGACAAAAGTACTTGTTGATGGCGATGAATTTTTTGGTGATGACCCAACGATTGCTACTAGAAATTTACAAGCTGATGGTGTTGAAACAGTTGAAGTTTATGAAGCTGAAGATGAGGCTTCTGGAGGGAATTCAGAAGAAAAAATACAAGTTTTAGATGTTCGGCTAAAAGAAGATGCTAAAAGGGGATACTTTGGGAAAGTTGCTGGTTCTGGTGGTGCAAATTCAGAATATTTCAGTGACGAACCGAATGGAAGCATATTTTATGAAGGTGAAATGCTGGCTAATTACTTTGACAGAGATTTAAAAGTGTCAGTTTTTGCTTTAGGTTCAAATACGCCCAATACTGGCTTTAGCTATCAAGATGCTTCTAGGTTTGGTCTCACAAATGAAATGAATGGAGGTTGGCGTTCTCAGTTTGGAGGTGGTAGTCAATTGCAAGGTATGCCTGAAAACTATAAGGGAGGGTTCTATTTTTCAAATAAGATAGGTAAAAAGAAAAAAGCAAAAATTGGGCTAAATTACACTTACAACGATAGCCAAATGACTACTAATGAAGAACGAAACTCAGAATATTTCCTTACAGATACAACATATACAACAGAGTCTTATGATTATAGAGAAGAACAACAACTATCTCATACTGTTAACTTCACGTTGGATTATCAACTAGATTCGCTCACCTCCTTAGAACTTAAATCTAATGTTATTTTACGCGAAGAGTCAAAAGAGGAATCGAATTCAACGGATTTTTATAGTGAATCAAGAGTACTTACAAATGCGACTAACGTTGACAACTCTAATACTGCGAATGGATTAGATGGTAATATTGACCTTAAGTTAGTTCGCGATTTCAATAAACGCAATAGAGAACTGATTGTTCAATACCAATACGGATACACTGAGCAAGAACGTGAAAACTTTATGCAATCAAATATATTATTTTACGAAATTCCTGTTCCAGACTCTACGTTTGATCAAAAGCGGGACATAAATAACAAAACAAATGGACATCGCGGTCTGATTGAATATACAGAACCACTTTCAAGGAAATTAAAGCTGAATTTTCAATATCGAGCAGATTATTTTATTGGATCACAGTCAAACCTCACTTATAACGAGAATAATGGAGAGTATGAAGACCTTGCGATGCTATACAGTAATGATTTTGATAATATTAGATTTGAAAATAGGGCTGGAGCAAGCTTAATTTATACAGACAGAAAACATACACTAAATGTTGGAACAAGAGCTAGGAATGTTAAGATTGATAACCAAAATAACTTTACAGACTCTATCATTCAACAAGATGTTGATAATCTCTTGCCTTTTCTTCAATATACTTATAAGTTTAGTAACTCGCAGCGATTGAGGTTTAATTATAGAACGAGCTCATCCCAACCAAGTTTAAATCAATTACAGCCTGTTAGAGATAATACAAATCCAAATAACTTGGTGATAGGGAACCCTGATTTGATACCAAATTATACACATGGATTAAATGCCTTCTACAATAAATGGAATGCGTTAGAACAATCTTATATTTGGGCAAGTACCTTTCTTAATTATACAAACGATGCTTTTTCAAATAGTATTACTTATTTGCCCGATGGTAGAACTGTTTCTCAAGCTATAAACGTTGATAATAACATCAATGCTGGATTTTTTATGGGGGGTGGAATACCTTTGTTTAAAAAGAAATTACGTTTAGATCCTCGAGTAGATGTAAATTATTCAAAATTCAACTCTGAAATTAATAACCAATCCAATACAACTGAAAACTTGGGTGTTGGTGGGCAGTTAGATATTGGTGTTCGAAATGATACAATGGAAATTGGTTTTGGAGTGAGTTATAGATACAACATACCAAACAGTAGTTTGTCTATTGGTACAAATCAACCTTATACTGTTCAATCCTATTCAATGGATGTTTTCTTTGAATTACCAGCGCGTTTCTTTATCGAAAGTGATGCTAAGTATACAATAAATTCTCAAAGAGCAGAAGGATTTAATATTTCACCTTTTATTTGGAATGCAAAATTGAATAAGCGATTTCTGAAAACTGGAAACTTAGTAGCTTCAATTTCCGCTTACGATATTCTGAATCAAAATGTTGGGATTCGTAGAAGTATTGAAAATAACGTAATCATAGATAATAGAAATCAGATTATTGCTCGTTATTTTATGGTGGGACTAACATTGCGTTTTAACAATAACAAAACTAAAGTAGATGAGGGTAAAAATAATTGGTAAAAAAAGCATTCTATTTGTTCTATGTACGATTATTACATTTTCACTTTCCGCTCAGATGATGAGTTCAGGCAAGATAATATATGAAAGACGAACAAATTTAGAAAAACGGTTTGATGAAGATGAAGTCAACTCCTGGATGAGTGGTGGTATAAAAGAACCTAAAATTGATGAGTTTGAGTTGCGGTTTACAGACTCAACTGCACTTTTCAAACCAATTTTACCTGAAGTCCCAGATGAAAGGGAATGGGCAACAATGCTAAATACTTCTTATCAAAACTTAAATTCTAAAAGGTTATTTCAAGAGTTCTCATTTTGGGGCACAAAAGTTTATATGGAAGATACCATTAAATCACGCAAATGGATTATGACTGATCAGAAAAGGATGATTGCAGGTTATGAATGTCGCCAAGCAATGTGGGAAGCTAATGATTCGACACGTATTTATGCTTGGTATGCTGATGAATTAATGGCAAGCGTAGGACCAGAAACTTTTAACGGTTTACCAGGAGTTATACTTGGGTTAGCGCTTGAAGATGGTGGGGTGGTATATTTTGCTAAAAAAGTAGAAAACACAAAACAACTTGAAATAGAAGAAGCACTGCCAAAAGCAAAAAAGAAAGATTTGTACAGCAAAGACAAACTCAGTCAACTAATTGCAGAACGCTTCGCAGAATGGGGGCAAGTCGACCGAATATTAATGGATATGTTTGTCTGGTAGGGGGGATAATTTATATATCTAACATCTAAAGTCAAAAACCTAATACCTTTTAAAAAACATTTCCAAAGTGTATTGATATACCATAATAGGGTCTAGCTTGTAACCTACTTTAAGAAACTCAACGAAGTAGAATCAATAAATTAATTTACTTCACCACTAGAAGTTGGGAATTTACGATCAATTTTTTTAAATAATCCTTGTAATACTTTTCCAGGTCCAACCTCTATAACTTCTTCACAGCCGTCTGCAATCATTTGCTGCATTGTTTGAGTCCACTTTACTGGAGCAGTTAATTGATCGATTAAATTCTTTTTTATTGTTTCAGCATCAGTAATGCCTGTTGCAGCAACATTTTGATAAATAGGACAAACCCCTTGACTAAATGTTGTCGTTTCAATAGCTTTAGCCAATTCTTCACGTGCAGGCTCCATTAAAGGCGAATGAAAAGCGCCACCAACGGGAAGTTTAAGTGCGCGTTTTGCTCCAGCTTCAGTAGCTTTTTCACAAGCAATGTCAATTCCTTTTTCTGAACCAGAGATTACAAGTTGTCCAGGACAATTGTAATTCGCTGGAACAACGATTTCATCTATGCCTTCGCAAATTTCTTCAACTTTTTCGTCTTCTAACCCTAGGATTGCAGCCATGGTTGAAGGTTCAGACTCACATGCTTTTTGCATAGCTAATGCGCGTTGTGAAACTAACTTTAACCCGTCTTCAAAGGTTAATACACCATTTGCAACGAGTGCTGAAAGTTCACCGAGTGAATGTCCAGCAACCATATCAGGTTTGAAACTATTCCCCATTACTTTTGCAAGAATTACAGAATGCAAAAAAATTGCAGGTTGTGTTACTTTTGTTTCCTTTAACTCTTCATCGGTTCCTTCAAACATTATTTTAGTAATGTCAAAACCTAATATTTTGTTGGCTTCGTCAAATAATTTTTTTGCTAATTCAGATTGATCGTATAGATCTTTCCCCATACCAATAAACTGTGCTCCTTGTCCTGGAAATACATATGCTTTCATAGTTTCTGTCATTTTTGAGTGGGCTAAAATAGAAATAATAGCTGTTCTGAAGGATAAGAATTGTTGGATTTTTTTATGAGCACTATCAGAACTATGGAGAAGTATGAGGTAATTAGTAGATTTTCTAGACAATATCATATCAGCTCCAAATCAAATTTCATTATTTTTACCAAAACATTAGCTTTGTAAAATGGCAGGAAACTCAATTGGTCACATTTTTCGTTTAACAACTTTTGGTGAGTCACATGGTATGGCTATTGGCGGTGTAATAGATGGTGTGCCTGCAAACTGTTCAATTGATGTTGAAGCAATACAGCGAGATTTGGATCGTCGTAAACCTGGACAATCAGAAGTTGTCACTCAGCGCAAGGAGTCAGATATAGTTCAATTTTTATCTGGCATTTTCGAGGGAAAGACAACTGGAGCGCCAATTGGTTTTATAATTCAAAATGAAAATCAAAAATCAAAGGATTACAGTCATATCAAAGATAAATACCGCCCTTCTCATGCTGACTTAACGTATGATAAAAAATATGGACATCGCGATTATAGAGGAGGCGGACGATCAAGTGCACGTGAAACAGCAAGTAGAGTTGTGGCTGGTGCTTTGGCAAAACAATTTTTGACTAAGTATAAAATTTCAATCAATGCTTATGTTGACCAAATTGGAAAGATTAAAGTTCCAGATTCGGCACAGATTGATTATTCAATAGTAGAAAGTAATATTGTTAGATGTCCAGAAACTGAGACAGCAAAAAAGATGATTAACTTTTTAAAAGAAGTTAGAAAACAAGGTGATACTGTTGGGGGCGTTATAAAATGTTATGTTTCAGGAATGCCTTTAGGATTAGGAGAGCCAGTTTTTGACAAGCTGCATGCAGACCTCGGAAAAGCTATGTTATCAATTAATGCAGTAAAAGGATTTGAGTTTGGCTCTGGATTTAATGGTTCAGAAATGTTTGGAAGTGAACACAACGATGAAATTAGAGAAGATGGTTCTACAATAACAAATTATAGCGGAGGAATTCAAGGCGGAATTTCAAATGGAGAAGCTATAAATATGCGTATTGCTTTTAAACCAGTAGCAACCTTGATGAAGCAACAAAAAAGTATCAATAATAAAGGGGATGCTGTAAATATTCATGGGAAAGGAAGACACGACCCTTGTGTTGTCCCTAGAGCTGTAGTGATTGTTGAAGCTATGGCCGCAATAACAATATTTGATCATTTCTTAAGAAGTAAAACAACACAACTTTAAACATGGCAAAAAAGAAAAAAGGTTTAGCACTACATTGGAAAATCTTAATTGGAATGGCACTCGGTGTGCTCTTTAGCTTAATATTATTGAGTACGCCTTGGGGAGCAAGTTTGACAAAAATCAAAGTAAACGGTGAAGATGTAGATATCACAAGGGCAGGTTTGTTTGTTAGAAACTGGATTAAACCCATTGGAAACATGTTTATCAATGCTTTAAAGTTGATTGCAGTTCCCTTAATTTTAGCTTCATTGATTAAAGGTGTTTCAGATTTAAAAGATATTGCAAAGCTTTCTAAAATGGGCTTGAGAACAATCCTTATTTATCTTGGAACGACTATAATTGCAGTTTGTATAGGACTAACTATAGTGAATGTTGTTCAACCAGGGAAGTCTATTACTGAAGATACAAGAAACGATTTAATAGAAAGTTATAGTGGAGATGCTCAAACGAATATTGATAATGCGGCAAAACAGAAAGAGCAAGGACCTTTAAGAGCTTTAGAAGATTTGATTCCCGACAATATTTTTAACGCTGCATCAGATAATGGAAATATGTTGCAAGTAATAGTGTTTGCGATATTTTTCGGTATTGGTTTAATTCTCATACCCGAAGCACAGTCAAAACCTGTAAAAGCCTTTTTCGATGGTTTTAATGAAGTAATTCTAAAACTGATTGATTTAATTATGCTTGCTGCACCGTATGGTGTTTTTGCCTTGTTAGCATCATTAGTGGTGGAATCACCTAGTAAAGATTTGTTTGTTGCTTTGCTGTGGTACTCTATAAGTGTTGTCGTTGGATTGTTAATAATGATCATTTTTTACATGCTACTGGTAAGCTTAATTACAAAAAAAACTCCTCGTTTTTTCTTAAACGGAATCTCACCAGCACAATTACTAGCTTTTAGTACAAGTTCCTCTGCTGCCACACTACCTGTTACAATGGAAAGGGTAGAAGAACATCTAGGTGTAAGTAAGGAAGTGACTAGTTTTGTTTTGCCTATTGGCGCAACGATAAACATGGACGGAACAAGTTTATATCAAGCAGTTGCAGCAATATTTATCGCACAAGCTTTTGGGATGGATTTGACGTTAAGTGCACAGCTAGGTATTATAGCAACAGCAACTTTAGCAAGTATAGGTTCAGCAGCTGTTCCTGGTGCAGGAATGGTTATGTTAGTGATTGTTTTGGCTCAAGCTGGCATTCCAGAAGCAGGATTGGCGCTTATTTTTGCTATTGATCGACCGCTTGATATGTTGAGAACTACTGTGAATGTTACTGGCGATGCAGCTGTATCAATGATTGTAGGTAAATCAGTTGGAAAAGTTCATGAACCAAAAGTTCAAGATTGGGACGATAATTACCCACCACGAAAATTATAGTATATGTATAACATTAAGCTTTTTGACATAATTATTCAATCTGTGGCTATCATTTCTGGAATTACATTGTGGGTTGTATTTGGAGCATATGGTTACCTTTATTGGATATTAATTTGTTTAAACTTGTGGGTTGTATTGAGTTCTATAATTCATATTGTTTCTCGTCAAAAAATCAATCTTTTTAGAATCTTTTTTTGGTGTTTTTATGCTTTACTTTTCATAGTTGCTGGATCTTCTATGCTTTTAGGGACATCTATTGGGCAAATTAATTTCTATTTTTCACCTTTTTCTTTTTTTATAGCTGTATCTTATCTAGTATTGACATTGGTCGATTTTCAAACAGTTAAAGTTAAAGGAAAAGAAAGCTTAGATTTTTAAACGGGTGTCTCTATAAGTGTTTTTACTTACATGTTCATTCGTTTTTTATATAAAAGTTTTGTGAAATAGTGTGATAATTCATTAATTGTCGTTGCTTTTTTATAAATTGCATATTGAACTAATACTTGGGAATATGCGTGCTATACTTATTTTTACACTAACATTTTGTACTTCAGTTGCTTTATCACAAAAAATTGAAAGGAGTAGCATTAATGCATTTGGTAATGTAACAAGTACTGACCAGTTAAAATTATCTCAAAGTGTTGGTCAAGCTGCTTTAACGAAGAAGTTTTTTTCTAAAAAATTAGTATTGAGACAAGGATTCCAACAGCCCAAAAATTTAAACAATATATCTGGAGGAAATGCAATAGATATTAGTGTTTTTCCAAATCCATCGGATGGAACTTTTCAATTAAATTTTGAAGGCATTCGAAATGTAGACTTCGAATATTGGATTATGGATAACCAAGGAAGGGTTTGTTTCACAAGTAAAGGAACTAATGGAGGCGCTTCTACAATTAATATGAACGACAATTCCCAATCTGGAAGTTATACACTTAAGGTGATTACTTCAAATGAAGAAGTTGGTGTAGCTCGTTTAATAGTTTTATAATAACATTTAAAATATGAAAAAACAATTACTTGCAATTATTTTAGGTATTGGTAGTTTTACTACTGTTGCTCAAGATTTCGAGCCAAACAGTATAAATCTAGTGGGAGGTAAACAATTTACTTCTTTTATGTTTAAAGACTCGATGAGCCAAAAGGACGAAACTATGCAATATCAAATGTATAACTCCTTTGGTGTCAATGCTGAGTTCACACTTGATGAAAAACACACAATCCGTCCAGAAATATTGTTTCGTCAGGCAGGAGCAAAAACTACTGTGAATCAAATGGATGTTTCATGGAAGATGAATTACTTCAGTGTTAATTTTGGTTATTTGTACAGTGTATTTAAAAACAAGCTTTTTGAAATCCAACCAGGGATTGGAATTGGAGCTGGATACATGATGAATGGCGAGCAAGTTATCGGAGCTCAGCGATTATCAATTGTTAAAGAGGAATCAATGACAAGATTTGAGTTTGGAGCACATGGTATAGCAAATTTTAAAGCATTTGTAAGTAAATCCATGTTCATTTCTCTCGAATATCGTTTTGGAATGGGAATAAACCAAATTGAAAATGAAGATAACGATCAACAAACTAGAAATATTTATCATGGGGCTCTTCTAGGAATAGGAATCTCATTAAACTAAAAATGACTAACGATGAAAAATTTATATAGCTTAATTATAATAGTATTTTTTACCCTTTACGGATATACTCAAGCTCCCCCTCAAGGGATAAACTATCAAGCAGTAGCTCTTGATTATGACAAAACTCAAACTCCAGGAACGGATGTTGCTGCTCAACCAGTGATTGAAAGAGAAATTGGAGTGATATTCTCAATTATTAAAGACGATGTTGACGGAAGCGTTGCTTTCGAAGAAGAACACGCCACTAAAACTGATGAAAATGGTTTATTTAACCTTGTGATTGGTAGTGGTTCACAATTAAGTAACGATGGCTTTTCAGCTATTGATTGGGGGACTGGAAATCATTATTTGAATGTTCAAATTGATGTTGATGGATCGTATGAAGATATGGGCACACAACAATTTTGGAGCGTACCTTACGCACTTTATACTGAAAAATCTGGAAATGGTATTTCTGATATAGTAGATAATGGTGATGGTACTGCAACCTTTAACTTTGAGAATGGTGACACGTTTACTACTAGTTCAATACCTGGACCAGAAGGTCCAGTTGGACCAATTGGGCCGGAAGGACCGGAGGGGCCAGAAGGTCCAGAGGGTCCACAAGGAGTTGGAATTAACAATACAATAGATAATGGTAACGGAACTTTTACGTTTCAATATGACGATGGTTCAGTTTTCACAACTCCTAACTTAACAGGTCCTCAGGGTGATGATGGGTTATCTATTACTTGGTTAGGTACATTTGCAACAGCTCCAAGCTCACCTGATGAAAATGATGCATATTACAACAGTGCAGATGGTATTTCTTATATTTGGGATGGTTCTGCTTGGGAAATTATGACGCAAGATGGTGCTGCTTCTGGAAACACATTGAATGACGCTTATAATCAAGGTGGAGGTGGTGCAGGTCGAGTGATTACTGCTGATAATGGCGCTGTAGAGATTAATAATGCAGGAAGTAACACTACCGCACTTTCAATTAATACTGATGTGGCTAACTCTTTTGGTGTCGATGCATCAAATGATGAGACAGGAGTTGCGTTAAGAGGTCAAAGTACAAACGCTGCAAATACTTTTCCAGCAATTCAAGGAGAAACAAATAGTTCAGACGGAAGTACTTCAGCTATTTTAGGACAAAACACAGGCGCTGGTTATGCTGTTTCAGGTCAAATTCCAGCTTCTGCTTCAGGTGGTGCTGCAATTTACGGTTCTAACCTAAGAACAGGTGGTGGATCTGGTATAAGTGGAATAGGCGTTAATGGCGTCGTTGGAGAGTCAACCGATGAAGCTGGTTTTGGACTATATGGTAATAACCCTTCTGGCAGTGGTCTTGCAATTGGAACATACGGAATTGGAATTAATGGTGTTTATGGCCAAACAACTGATCCTGTAAATGGCTGGGCTGGTTACTTTACAGAAGATGTTGGAATTGATCAAGACCTTTATGTTGGAGGCGATGTATATGCAAATGATTATTTCCTGTCTTCTGATAAAAGACTTAAGTCAAATATCACTGAAATATCTGATGCTCTGCATAAAATTGGTCAATTAAATGGGCATTTTTATACTAAGAAAATAACAGTTAAAAACGAAGAAGGTGAAATGGTTGTGGGCGAAAAACAAGAGTATGGAATCATTGCGCAAGAGGTTGAAGAGATGTTCCCAGAAATGGTTTCTGAATCCACAGTGTTTAAACAAACAGGCGACAAAACGGTTTATAAGACTGTAAACTACAATCAAATGGTGCCAGTTTTGATTGAGGCAATCAAAGAGCTTAAAGGCGAGGTAGATAGCTTAAAACAAGAAGTAGAAGAGCTTAAGACTCAAAATTAATAGTTTTTACAATAATGAAATCCGCAGTTTAAATTTATTATACTGCGGATTTCTTATATCATATAAATCAGGTTATTTTCTTTATTGAATAACACTATTGTCCGATATAAATTGAGACCTCTCATTTCATTACCAATGACGTATTTTTATTATCTTATTGATAATCAACATCTAAGTAGCTTAACCCCACATTTACAGAGTCATTCCGAACGCGAGTGAGGAATCTTAGTATC
>JBBEBO010000180.1:0-103 GCA_040882265.1 Brumimicrobium sp.
GGACTATTAATAAATAAAAGTTAAATCTGTAAACTTTTTTTAGGACGGGTCAAAAATTAATTCGTGCATTCGTGGCAACCTCACGCCCAACACCACGCCCTCC
>JBBEBO010000180.1:203-2018 GCA_040882265.1 Brumimicrobium sp.
AAACCTATAATTCGTACATTTGTGGCATCGGAACTCACGCCTCGCAACCCAAAAAATTAATTCGTGCATTCGTGGCAACCTCTCGCCCAACACCACGCCCTCCAAACCTATAATTCGTACATTTGTGGCATCGGAACTCACGCCTCGCAACCCAAAAATTAATTCGTGCATTCGTGGCATCCCATAAGTAAAACAAACAAAAGAAAATCTGTGGACTGATTCCCCCTCCATTTAAACAAACATCATTATCTTAGGCACTCAAAAAAGAATTTCAAAGATTATGCAACAGATAAAAAATTACGTTTGTGGAGAATGGGTTGCCGGAGAAGGAGTGGAAACACCACTTTACAACGCCATTACAGGAGAGCAATTCGCAGAGACATCATCAAAAGGACTCGACTACGAAGCAATTTTAGCTTACGGTCGCCAAAAAGGAGGAGAAAAACTAAGAAAAATGACTTTCCACGAGCGAGGAAGAATGATCAAAGCATTAGCGCTTCATTTGATTGAATTAAAAGGAAAATACTATCAATTAAGCGCTGCAACAGGAGCCACAAAAATTGATTCTTGGATTGATATTGAAGGAGGAATTGGGAACCTATTTGCTAACGCTTCGCTTCGTCGTCAATTTCCAGATTTACCTTATTACGTAGATGGAGATGCAGCTCCACTTTCCAAAAACGGAACTTTTATCGGGCATCACATCATGGTGCCAAAAAGAGGAATTGCCGTACATATAAATGCATTTAACTTCCCAATTTGGGGAATGCTAGAAAAAATTGCCGTGAACCTTATGGCGGGTGTTCCAACAGTAGTAAAACCCTCAGAATACACATGTTATTTAACAGAATTAATGGTGCAAGACATCATCGCTTCTAAAATTTTACCAGAAGGAGCATTGCAACTTGTTTGTGGTTTAGGCCGTGGAATTATCGACCATGTCAACAATCAAGATGTGGTGAGTTTTACAGGCTCTGCGAAAACGGGTAAAATGTTAAAATCTCACGATAGAATTTTAGAGGAATCTGTTCCTTTCAACTTAGAAGCAGATTCGCTAAACGCAACTGTTCTTGGTAAAGATGCAGTTCCAGGAACAGCAGAATTTGATCTGTTTATAAAAGAAGTCGCGAGAGAAATGACGGTAAAAGCCGGACAAAAATGTACAGCGATTCGAAGAATATTTGTTCCAAATAACTTAATGGAAGACGTTCAAAAAGCATTGAGTGATCGTTTGGCAAAAACCACCATTGGAGACCCTTCTCAGGAAGGTGTAAGAATGGGAGCATTGGCAACACAACTACAAGTAGAGCGTGTTAGAGAAAGTGTAAACAAACTAGCGGAATCACAACAAATCGTTTATGGAAACATGGATGAATTTGATGTAGTGGGAGCTGACAGAAGCAAAGGTGCATTTTTCTCACCGATTTTATTTGTGAACGATGATCCATACAAAAATACAGACGTACATAACGTTGAAGCATTCGGTCCTGTCTCTACTTTAATGGGCTACGAAGACTTAGAAGAAGCAATCCAACTCACAGAAATGGGGAAAGGTTCTTTGGTTTCTTCTATTGTTACAGGAGATGATAAAATTGCAAAAGAATACACTGTTAATGCAGCACACATGCACGGAAGAATCCTCGTACTTAATGAGCAATGTGCCAAAGAAAGCACAGGACACGGTTCACCATTGCCGCTATTAACACACGGAGGTCCAGGTCGTGCTGGAGGTGGTGAAGAAATGGGAGGTAAACGAGGAGTCTTGCATTACTTGCAAAGAACAGCCATTCAAGGTCACCCAACGACAATTACAGC
>JBBEBO010000181.1:0-12741 GCA_040882265.1 Brumimicrobium sp.
CACTATGTCACTCGTCACTAATAATCGAGTGAGGAATCTTATTGAGTGTGGCAGAACCAAGCTTCTTAAATATTGATTATCAAAAATATAATAAAAAATGTCATTGGTGACATTGCGAGAGGTCTGTTTTATTTTTCCTGGAGGCAGGCGGTTAGCGTCCCAACAAATACGTGCGTCCCAACCAAAAAGTAAGTAATAGAAGCAATATTTTAAAAAACTTCAAACTGTTAACAAAAGTGAATTTAAGGAATTTTAAGAGTTTAACTTTGAAGAGCTGAATTAGACTCTATATGTTTGTAGGGAATCAAAATTAAAAACAATTATGTTAATAAAACGCACATTATTTTTTGCTAGTCTAGCATTTTTCGGAATTTCAACAACGGTATTCGGACAACAAAATGGACAAGGAACACAGCAGCCACAGCAGGCTCAACCAGAACCAGCTGATGTTAATGATAAAGATTTAGAACAATTTGTAGTCGTTTATAAACAAGTTCAAGCTGAAAATCAAAACATCCAACAAAAGATGGTTGGAACGATTGAAGAAGAGGGAATGGATATCAATCGATACAATGAGTTAAATCAAGCAAGTGCCAACCCTAATGCTGAAGTTGATGCTTCAAAAGAGGAGATGGAAAAGTATGAAAAAGTGACTAAAAAAGTAGAAACTATTCAAACAGATTTCCAGAAAAAAGTTAAAAAAATGATTGAAGATGAAGGAATGACGCTTCAAAGATATCAAGAGGTATATACAGCGCTTCAAAGCGATGAAGATTTGAAAGAAAAATTCAATGAATTAATGGCTGGATAAAACGATTTTCATTTTCATAGATGAACAAGGACGTCTGTATCATTTCGATGATGCAGGCGTTTTTTTTATTGAATAAATCGAGTTAATGTTATTTTCTACTACATAATCCAGGTTTAAAGTTGAAGAATGTTGTTCAATTTCTTACTTTAGTTCAAAATTATTGAATTATGAAAGCGCCATTTAATTTATTCAAGTGGATTGAAGATAACAGAGATCTTCTCAAGCCTCCAGTAGGTAATAAAAATCTTTATACGGAAGCAGGTGATTTTATTGTGATGATTGTAGGCGGTCCAAATGCACGTAAAGATTATCATTACAATGAAACAGAAGAACTATTTTTTCAATTAGAAGGAGATATTCTCGTAAAAATACAAGAAGATGGTAAAGCGAAAGACATTCATATAAAAGAAGGTGAAATGTTTTTACTTCCTGGCAATGTACCTCACTCTCCAATTCGCGGAGAAAATACGGTTGGTTTAGTGATAGAACGTGTGCGAAAAGGTACAGATTTAATAGATGGATTAATGTGGTTTTGTGAAAAGTGTAATCACCCTCTAAAGTCATATAAATTCAAATTAGAAAACATTGAAAAAGACTTTATTCCAAGATTTAAAGAATTTTATTCATCTGAGTCAGACCGAACATGTGACAATTGCGGAACAGTAATGGGTGTAGATGAACGTTTTGTTTAGCAGTTTCAATGCAACAGTGCACTTTTATTAATCCTTTCGATTTTGAAACCTGAAATATTTGGATTTATAGATATAATTATCGGTTTTGGATGGCTGATGATTATTATAATGATTGGTTTTATAATTAGGATTTTTAATCGTGATAAAGCGCACTATAAATATTTTATGCCTAACCTTTACTTTAAACTCTTTTTTGGAGTTTTATTTGCTCTGGCTTATGGAGTGGTATTAAGTGAAGGTGGAGATACACTTGCTTACTGGGATGGAGCAGTCAAATTAAATCATCTTTTCTGGGAGTCGCCCTTTAAATATTTTGAAGAATTATTCACCACGCCGTCTCAATCAACAATAACAGAGCGCTTTAATTTAGAAACGGGTTATCCACCTTCATGGATCTACAAAGAGCATGAAAGCTGGTTTGTATCTAAGGTGCTTTCAGTTTTCACGTTCATTACTTTTAATAGTTATCTGGCGCTAACACTAATTTTTGGCTTTATTTCAGCATTAGCATCTTGGAGGTTTTATCAATTAGTTAAAGACTTTAAGTTTTGTCCAGAGTGGGTTTTATTAGTTGCATCACTTTTTATTCCAACTGTTGCTTTTTGGTGTTCTGGAATTTCTAAAGATACACTAACATTAGCTGCTTTGTATTTTTTAATTTATCACTTATTTTCAATTATCAGAAAAGATTTGCGTTTTGGTTTTTACAATGTCTTAGTCATTCTTTTTTACGTTTTTATTTTATACAGTTTAAGGCCTTTTATGATTATTGCGCTATTTGTACCACTATCAATAGCAATAGGAGCTCGATTCTTAAATTCATTAAATAGTAATTCAATCATTACCTTCTCAGCAAGAACTGTGCTTTACGGTTTAGTAATTGCATTTTTATTATCCTATTTAGGAATTATAGGAGGTAGTTTCCTGTCTGAAAATTCTTATCTTGAAGAAGTTGCTATTATACAACGCGATTTTGCAGAAAACAAACTCTATACTGGTTACCGCTACGACCTTGGAATCACAGATTATTCTCCCGTAGGAATGTTGAGTTCAAGCCCTATTGCCATAATAACAGCATTTTTTAGACCATTTATTTGGGAGGCAAATAGCGCTTTTCTACTCATTAGTGGGGTTGAAGGAGCTCTGCTCTTATATTTTGTCTTCACTTTCTTTTTTAAACGGGGAAATCTACTTAAACACTTTAAATTTATCCGTTCACAAGAATTCCTAGTGTTTTCTATAGTTTTCGTTTTATTAATGGGCTTTTTTGTGGGCTTTACTTCTGGATTATTTAACGTACTAGTAAGATTTAAAGCTCCTTTAATGGCTTTTTTGTTTATCTTCTTTTCGGCAAGAAATCCAGAAAAAACTACAGCGTTACAAAATTAGCTCCAAGCAGGTTCTTCATATAAACGAGGTGGAACAATGTCACGTTCGTTAAATACAATACCATAATCCTCCAACTCTGTTAGAATAGGGTCGTAAACTTCTTTGCTTGTTGGTATATGAACACCTTTTAACTGAATTGTTCCATTAAGTACCATTTTAACGCAAATCCCAAGTGGAAGACCAACCGTGTTACTCATTGAAGTAAATGTTTGATCTTCTCCAATGTTCACCATTTCTGAAGTTATCTCGTGGTATTCTCCTCCTTTTTTATAGACAAATTTATGGTACATAACTATCATGTCTTTATCTTCAGGTTTAAGAGACCACTTTTCTTCCAAAATTTTCTGGAGCATTTGAGCTGGAGTTGCATTCTTTAAACCAAGTTTTTCTTTCCCATCAAAAATTCCAAGCCATACGAGCTTATCCCATAAATTATCATCTAAGTCAATTTTTAAATAGTGACGAAGTTTTAATTCTACTGAATCATTTTCGTTGTAAGGCAAAAAAGAATTAATAAAGTCTCTTTTGGTCATGTTTTCACTTCCTTCTAAAGTATAACCATCATCTGTAGCTCCCAATTGAACAAAAACGTCCCATGCTCTTGAAAAACCTTTGCGTCTTAAAGTTCCACGATAAATTGTTGGAATATCGTCTAGCCCATACAATTCTCTATACATCAATGAATTTCGATTTGCATAACCTTCAAATAAACCGTAACCTTGAATGTCAATTATTTCTGTTCGCCTAAATAATTTGGTATATGGAATATACTTGTATTTACCTTCCTGAATAAATTGAGCTGCACCACCTTGTCCAGCTAAAACCACGTTTCTAGGATTCCAAGTAAATTTATAGTTCCAAGGATTGTCGTCACTTTCAGGTGCTACTAAACCACCGGTAAAAGATTCAAAAATATGCATTTTACCTCCTTCGCCACGAATCTTATCAATTACTCTCATTGCACTCATGTGGTCGATACCTGGATCTACACCTATTTCATTCATAATGATTATCCCAGCCTCTTTTGCTTTTTCATGTAAAGCTTTCATTTGAGGCGAAACGTAAGAAGGTGTAATCAAATTGGTTTTCAGATCAATACAATCCTCTGCAACATCAACATGGAAACGAGCCGGCAACATACTGATTACTAAGTCTGCCCACTCTATTTCAGGACGTCTTTCTTCAGATTTTAAAGCGTTAAATACTAGTGCTTCTGCATGATTAGAACCGTTGATTTTTTTTTCTATCGCACTTTTTTCTTGATCTACTACACGCAAATGCCAATCGTTTTTTTGAGCGTTTTGTATTAGGTAACGTATGAGAGACGAAGAAGACAATCCTGCTCCGAGTATTAGAATGTTTTTCATGTTTTGTAAATTAGCTTTGTCTGTTTATTTTAAGTATTAATGTTCAGAAATTATGACTGAATTCAACATCGCTTAGTTGCGTATTTTTCACAAAATAATTGAAAATTGTGAAGGAATACAAGTATTCTGCTTCTTTCTTTTGAATTAAAGATATCTTGTCATTTAAACTACTTGTTAAACAAACAAAAAAACGTCCGCCTCAAAATTGAAGCGGACGCTGATTTTTAGTTTAATTATGCGCAACTAAACTTAAAAATTTATACTGAAATTAAGACTGAAGGTTGTGCCTATTCCCAATGAAGAGAAGTACTCGTCTTCTGAGCCGTAAGACTTAAATACAGCCTCACGTTTATCATCTAAAATGTTTGTAGCCTTAACTCCCACAGACATGTTGTCATTTTTTCCAAACTTTTTATTCATGTTGAAGTTTAAACTGTGGAAAGGTACAGTGTAAATATCAGGTCTATCAACGATACCAGCAAACTGTAAAGTTTCACCTTGAATGTTGTAGTAAACACCTGCTTCAAAGTTTTTGAAGAAGCCAGCTTGACCACCGTTGTAAGAGAAACCACCATTAAAAATCCAAGGTGCTTGCCCTGCCATGTCACGATACCTTCCAACTTCCTGACCTTCTCGTGCATTGTTAACACGACTCTCGTACTCTGTTGAGCTAAGTTCAATTTGAGATTCAGTTATTGTGTAGTTAAAAGTAACACCAAAGTTTTCCAATGATTTTGCGATAAAACCAAAACCTTGACGAACTTCTAATTCACCACCTATCACTTGTCCATCTCCAACATTTCGCGGTTGAAATGCACCAGCTTGTGAAGCAAATTGAATGATTTCAATAGGATTATCAAAGATTTTATAGAATCCACTTACAGAGATTGTTTGACCTAAACCATGAAATATTTCCCATCGAACATCAAAGTTATGGATATCTGTACTTACGAGATTACCATCCCAATATTCAATTCCAGCACCATCATCTGCATCTCTAAATAATCCACCTATAAAAGTTCTTCCAGTGATTGGATCTGCAATTTCTGCATAAGAGAGTTCCTTAAACGAAGGCCTTGCAATAGTTTTTCCATAAGAAAGACGAATGTTTTGTTTTTCTGTTAAGCTATAAACCATATTTAATGAAGGAAAAAGCCCTAAATCTTGTAAAACTACATCATCGTTTAAGACATTCGTACCCAGTTGATCTTGACCTGTGTAACGTTGCGTATAATATTCACTTCTTACACCTAAAATCATTTTCATTTTATTAAATGGCGAAACTTCAGCTACAAAATAACCACCAGAATTATTGATGCTTGAGCTAAATTTATTTGGATTTGTTGGTATGAAAGGTGCCTCATAAGTTGTTCCACTCGACATATTTCCTTCATAAGGCCATAAATTTTCTGGGGCAAATAATTCGTCTGGGTTACCAGTTAATGGGATGTTTCTAACATTTATTGAAAATGATCTAATGTTAAAATCACGTTGTTTATAAGTATGAATTGCACCAAACTTAAGTTTTCCTTTGTTTCCAAGGAGATCTAGTTCTTTAGTTGCATCAGCTTTACCAGAATAATTAACTTCATTTAGCTCTCTCCAAATACGCTCAGGAAATCCAGACTCTGTTCCAATATTGTAATTTCCGTCGTGGCGAATTTCATATCTTGTAAAACGTATGTCTGGATCATCTATTTTTGAAAATGAAGACGATAATCTCCAATCTAATATCCATTTACTACTAGTTAAGTTGTGTTTACCCGTAAGCATTACATTTGTCAATGCTCTTTCACTGTATTCTAGGTTGTGTTGAAATCCTGAAAATTCAGCTCCTTGATCAGTATTTTCATAATCAAAAATACCCGCTTTAGACTCTCCATTTTGAAGGTGTAACACATTTAAAGAATATTTAGATTTTTTTGTTTTTAATGCAAGTCCAGCAAGACCACTAGTTAATACATTGTTCACCCCATAATCTCCAACTTGGTATTCACGGGCTTCCATTTGATTAACTTCTTTATCTCCTGATAAACCATATCTCCCAAATACTGCATCTTCGTAATATTCTGTAGAATTTTTATATGAGAGGTTTACGTTATAACCAATCGTATATCCCTCTTTTTTGAATTGATCACCAACAGAGGCGCCAAATCCAACATCCATAAAAGACTTTTCTCTCATAGCAGCTAAATTTGGATTAAAGCTTTTTAAAATTTGTTTGTAACGTGTTGCTTTTTCACCATCTGGATTTGAAATAGCATCTGTAAAGAATGGAATGTTATTTTCTGCAGGAATATCTCTGGTACCATCATCAAATCCTAAGAAATCTGTTGAGCCACCTTTAGAAGTTAAGTAATCTTCGTTAAAGTGATAATTTGGATTATAAGCAGTACTCACTGAAATCCTTCTCACTTTTTCATCTGGGAAATTTTGAAGTGAAATATCAACTAAGCCACCTGAGAAATCTGCTGGAAGTTCAGCTGAAAAAGACTTGTTTACTACAATGTTATCGATAATATTTGTTGGAAAAATATCCATTTGAACCGTGTTTCTATCAGGATCTAACCCTGGAACATCAAGCCCGTTTAAAAGTGTTTTACTGTAGCGGTCACCTAATCCACGAACATAAATGTATTTTCCACCATTTAAAGATACTCCAGGAACTCTTTTCATTGCAGCTCCTGCATCTGAATCACCAATTTTTCTAAAGTTAGCGGAAGAAATACCGTCAATCATGTTTGACGACTTTTGCTTTAATGATAAAATAGCGTTTTCAGTATTTGTTTTTCGTTCTCCTGTAATCACTACTTCTTCAAAATCACTAATGTTCTCTCCCATTTTGATGTCATCCACAAATGCAACATCATTAGGCTTAACTTCTATGTTTTCTACAGTAATTGTATCGTACCCAACAAAAGTTATTATTAGGTTATAAGTTCCCGGTTCAATTGGAATACTAAACTTACCATCTATATCTGTGTAAGCACCTTTTTTATGATTTTCAATCTTTAATCTAGCACCTGGTAGGTATTCGCCTGTTTCACCTTCAAAAACAGAACCTCTAATAAAGCTCTGTTGTGCTATGGTTGGAAGCAAAATTCCTACCATCATAAGTGTTGTAAATAATTTAATTGCGCGCATAATTATAAGTTTTCTGGTTTAATAAAATAGAGAAACTCGCAAGCCAGAAAACTTGCGAGTTTCAATTAAAATATGTTGTTTAAAAGTCTGACAATTGACCACGAGCGTCACACATTGTCCAACCTGTGAATACACTTTTGTTAGCTCCAACAGTGTTAGCTCCTTGAGAAACACTTGTTACATTAACATGAGTTCCTCCTTTAAACACGTCTGCAATAACAACACCAGAAGCTAAGGTAATCTCAATGTTATTGAAGTTTAAGATACCGTTCGTGAAGTTGTCTTCTGATTCAGCACCTGATAGTGATAAGTCACCTCTGCCATCTGTAGCTGGATCAGGGAAGTTAAAGTAGTAGATGTTTTCAAGAGTAGCTCTTGCCCCATCTCTAAAGTCACCAAGTTCAGAATTCACATCGCCCTTAATTGATCCATTAATCAATGTATGAGCATCTAAGTATGTCCCTTCTGGACCATCTACTTCAGTTCCGTGGTCAGTAGAACCACCCGCGATTACTATGAAGTTATCCATCGTACCAGCCCAAGCTTGATCTGTATCCAAAGCATCATCACCTGAATTCCAAACTATAGCATTTTTAACGTTTACAGTTCCACCAAACCATTCGATACCATCATCTTGGTTTGCGATAACCTCAACATTTTCTACAACAGTTCCTGTTCCAACACCACCAAGTGTTAATCCATTGATTTCGTTTCCTTCACCAATGTTAGCGCCACCGTGACGAATAGAGATATATTTTATAACACCAGAATTATCAGCTGCATCACTACCACCATAAAGACCATTTTGATCAGAAGCAGGAATTCCTTCAATTTGAACTGCTTGAGCATCTGCAGAGATTGGTGCGTTACCAAGGACAATAAGTCCACCCCACAGTCCATCAAGATCGGCATCCATATTTGGGCTATCAATCTCTCCTGGTTGAATTTCATCAGCAATAGTTGTGAAAATAATTGGTTCACTTGAAGTACCTTCAGCCATTAATTTTGCATCACGTGCAATAATGAGTGCAGTAGCGTTTGCTCCTGAACCAACTTCACCTTTAATTATTGTTCCAGGCTCTATTGTTAAAGTATTTCCCGCCGTTACTGTAACTCTCGTGTTTAAGATGTATACCTTATCACTTTTCCAAGTTGTATTTTCATCAATATTTGAAGAAACTATTACTGTTGTTTCATCATCAACTTCTTCTGGATAAGTACAAGACCCATCATCTTTTTTAGCTTTCTCATTATAGTTGGTTGCTGTTTTATCAGTACAACCTTCTTTTTTACAAGAAACTGCTGTCATAGTAAATGCTGCTGTCAACAGAAGCACGCCTAGTTTCATTTTTGTTGTTTTCATCTTTCTTTTTTTTTCAATTTTTATTGGTACAAAGGTGCGACTGAATATTCGATAAGGTGTTTTCTGTAATTTATGAATGGATGAAATTTATATTAAGAAGCTAAATCACAAATACCTTCCTATTATATGATAGACAGTGAGTTGATGAGGTTTTGTAAAAAGTTAATGTTAATTTAACACACTAAAAAAAACTGCGCATACTACAATACTTTACTTTTGAGTTGAAATATTTTATAGACCTCAAGACTACTTAATCGTTAGTTTTGAAGTTCAAATTAAGAGCTATGTATAATTTTATAATGGTTTTGGGTGCCCTAATCCTCTTTGTTTATAGTTTAAAAACATTGAGTGATGGATTGCAACAAGCATTTGGAAATCAATTCCGAAATTTAATGGGAGCTACTCGCAAAAGTCGAGTGAAAGGAATCTTTGCGGGACTGGGAATATCAGCATCTTTACAATCCTCTTCCATTACCACGGTGATGGTCATTTCTTATGTTAATTCGGGTTTGATGACAATGGCGCAGTCTGCTTCTGTGATAATGGGGGCAAACATAGGAACAACAATTACAGCGTGGATCATTTTTCTATTTGGGTTTTATTTTGAAATTGGAACGTCTTCTATAATTTTAGTTGCTCTTGCATCACCTTTTTTGTTTTTAAATACAGGAAAGCTGAAAAGTATTGGACCAATTTTAATTGGTTTGGCTTTAATATTAATATCTGTTGCATTTCTGAAAGAGGAAATCGCTGGATTGAATTACTTGTTTGAAAACTCCGTCTTATTAAATGAGTATACAACGTTCTCATATTTAACAATATTATTTTTTGCTCTTATAGGTGCATTATTTACAATAATCGTACAGTCATCAGCAGCCACAATAGCTTTAATCATGACGCTTGTTGCAGCAAATGTTATTCCTTTAGAATTAGCAATAGCAATGGTGATCGGTAGTAATGTTGGAACTACCATTACTGGAGAGCTGGCGTCTTACCGCGCATCAATTGAAGCTAAAAGAGCTGCACGCTTACATGCATTATTTAATATAATTGGTGCAATTTGGATGATTATATTTTTCCCTTTGATCTTTCCAGTTTTCCAAAATATTTTAGCGCTTTTCAATGTCGATGCTACAGGAAATATAGTTATTATGAGTATTCTTGGCGTTGCGCTTTTCCATACACTTTTTAATGCGGTGAATACAGTTTTACTTGTTTGGTTGATTCCTCAACTTATTAAGATTACTGAAAAATCAATTGAATCTAAGAAGACCAAGGAAAATGGATTACAATTAAACTTTATAGGGAAAGGAGTAATGTCAAGTGCAGACATGTCTTTACTTGAGGTAAAACAAGAAATCGCTCGATTTGGTGAAATAACAAGTAAGATGTCAACATATACTCATCAGTTACTTTACGAAAAAAATAAAAAACAAACCAAGTATCTCCACGAAAAAATATCTAAATACGAAGATATTACTGATAGAGTTGAGCTGGAAGTAGCTAATTATCTAACAAAGATTTCTGAAAACAAACAAAGTGAAGCTTCAGCAATTCGCATAAGAAGTATGAATAGTATTGTCAACGATCTAGAAAGTGTTGGTGATGCTTTTTTCAGAATGTCAAAAATGATTAAACGAAAGGAAGAAGAAAAGATATGGTTTACGCCTGAACAACGAAATAGTTTAACCAAAATGTTTGAGTTGGTTGATGAGGCGTTTACTGTTATGGTTTCAAACCTCAATGAAGAATATGAAGAAGTAGATATTAATAATGCTTTAGAAGCTGAGGATAAAATAAATAAAAAAAGAGACCAGCTCAGAAAAGAGTATATCGATAGTATAACGTCTAAGAGTGAAGGAAACTTAAGGGGAGGAATGATTTACAATGATATGTTTGAATCAATTGAAAAAGTTGGTGACCATATTATAAATGTGTCTAACGCAATTGTTGGTAAAATCTAGCATTATTATTCATTATTAACAAACGGTTAACTTTTAGGTGACACATGAAATATAATCTGGTAATATATTATTTTCGCCCTGAAAACTTGAAGTAAACAATAGAAAATGAAATCATCTTATAAAAGAAAAACACGTACTATAATTCTCAACACGGTTGCTGAGTTAGCGGCGTCTATAATTTTTTCATTACTCTTTTTTATATTTATCAGCAGACATTTATCTGATTCATTCCAATTGTATTTCATTACACTTTCATTTGCAATTGGTCTTTCATATTTTGTGTCTGTATATATCCCTTTCTATACTTATCGAATACATATAATCCCTTTTATTACTATTTTAAGGGCTCTACAAAAAAGAAATTTTTCTTTGATTATATATAAAATTCCTGCGCAATTGATAGGAGCTTTTGTAGGTGTTGCATTATTTCATCAAGTAAATGACTTTACGACTAATGCCGATGTTAAAGCTATAAAAAGTGTGGTTATTGAAAACAAAGAATTTATTGCGTTTTTAAATTTTATTTTGACCGCAATTTTATGTTATGGTTTTTATATTATCCGTATTATTTTTAAAAAACGCAGTACAAACGGAACTGTTTTTTTAGGGTTGTTGATTACGA
Organism: Brumimicrobium sp.; assembly: GCA_040882265.1. Classification (GTDB taxonomy): domain Bacteria; phylum Bacteroidota; class Bacteroidia; order Flavobacteriales_D; family Crocinitomicaceae; genus Brumimicrobium. The sequence goes on from JBBEBO010000181.1 coordinate 11,353, forward strand.
TACTTTTCGCTTTTTCTGGAAGTATGCAAGGCCTTTCATTTTTGAATCCATTTGGTTATTTAGCAGCAGAGTTCACAAATTATCAAATTGAGATAAAATCAGTTTGGAACTTTACGCTTATTCATGTATTAGCTCCATTGGTGGCAACATTTTTAGCACATTATTTTATTAGTCTACGATTTGAAAAACCGACGAATCCTTTTTTCAGGTCAAGAATATCAGAAAACGAATAAATAGAAACGGCACTATATTTTTATAGATTATGAGTAAATTCAGCTTAATATCAGAAGTAATCGGAGAAAAAAGGTATCAATCTTTACGATTGTTTGGGATCCAAGAGCGTACTTTTTTAAGATTATTAACCCTTTTTTTAGTTTTAGCTGCTGTACTTTATCCTTACCCTCGAGTAGCGATGTGGCTTGGGTTTATGCTTGCTGGTTACTCTGCAATTGCGAATGATTCAATACAAAGTATAGGTACTTTTATTGCTTCAAATGGCGACCAAAAATGGTGGAAACTATGGTTGTATATTGGTGGCATTTTTGTTGTTACAGTATTGTATAGCTGGGTGATGTACGACGGTGATGTAAGTTATCAAAGATTGGCTTCTAAGGGCTTTAGTGAATCCCCTACTTCTTTCCATTTTCTTCAAATTGCAGCACCTATTATATTGCTCTTTATTACTCGATTAAAGATGCCCGTTTCAACAACTTTTATGTTGTTAAGTTGCTTTAGTTCTTCTTCTGCTGGTATTATTGGCGTAACTCAAAAGAGTTTGTTAGGATATATTGTTGCATTTACAGTTGCATTTGTTGTTTGGTACTCTCTTTCTGGTTTATTGAATCGACTTGTAAAAGGGAAAATGCACCCCATGTGGCGTGTTGCACAATGGATAATAAGTGGTTGGCTTTGGAGTATGTGGATCACACATGATGCTGCTAATATTGCAATCTTCTTAAATAGAAGCTTAACACTTTGGGATTTTGTATTTTTTGCTTCATTTATTTTTGTTGGATTAGGAATTCTCTTTTACTTGCGTGGTGATAAAATTCAAGGAATTGTTCAAGAAAAATCACAGGTTGCAGATGTTAGAACCGCCAGTGTAATTGATTTGGTTTATGCCTTGATTCTATTTGTATTTAAAGAATGGAGTAATATTCCAATGAGTACAACGTGGATTTTCCTTGGTTTATTAGGTGGTAGAGAAATAGCAATTCAGTTCTCAAAAAACTTAACTACTGGAAGAAAAGCAGGCTTAACATTCAGAATGGTTGGACGAGATATACTCTTTGCTACAATTGGGTTAATAATTTCTGTAATCATAGCTATTGCAGTTAATCCAAACCTTCAAGAAGAGTTGCTCGGGTTTTAATTCAAGTTTTGAGGGTG
>JBBEBO010000182.1:0-44441 GCA_040882265.1 Brumimicrobium sp.
CACGGCCGTGCGTCCCTACACGTACCCCTATCCCTACACGTACCCCTATCCCTACAAATTTCCGAATACCTACAAATTCCCACATCAATGCAAATTCTGAAATCCCTACACATACCATTTCTTTTCCACATTCCCCTCCTCTTTTAAACAAAACCAAAAAAATATCCCACAATTCATTATATTTAACCTGCATTATTAATTGAAACCAACATTTACATTTACAATCTAAACAGTTAAAATGGCCATATTTCAATCCTCTGTTCTTAAAAAGTATTTGAAGCAGCTTGACGCCACGGAAGTTGCCAAGGCGTATAAGAAATATACGAAGTACTTTCACGAACCTACGATACAGCAGAATATCAAGGACAGCAATGAGGAACAGTTTCAAGCGACGTTTTTGAATGAATTGTTTGTGAAAATTCTTGGGTTTACGCTGAACCCACAGCCGAAATATAATTTGACTACGGAGTTTAAGAACGTGAAAAACGCACGTAAGGCGGATGGTGCGATTTTGCTTAAGGACGAAGCGCTTGCTGTGATTGAGTTGAAAGGCACAAACACCAAAGACCTCGAGAGTATAAGACAACAGGCATTTGATTACAAAGCAAACCAGCCGGGTTGTGTGTATGTGATTACTTCGAATTTTGAGAAATTGCGCTTTTACATCAATAATGCGGTGGATTTTGAGGAGTTTGACTTGTTTAATCTCAGCTATAACCGCTTTGAATTGCTCTATTTGTGTTTGTACAAAGAACATTTGCTGAGTAACCTTCCGTTGAAAATTAAGGAAGCTTCGATTCATGAGGAAGAAGCGATTACCAAGAAGTTTTATAGCGACTACTCTCTATTTAAGCGCGAACTTTTTCGGGATATCGTGAAACGCAATTTGCGGAACCCTGAGTTGAAAGAATTGGGGGAAGTAAGCAGTAAAAAGACCTTGTTTAAGAAAACGCAAAAATTACTCGACCGCTTTTTGTTTATCTTTTTTGGGGAAGACCGCGGATTGTTGCCACCGAACTCGATTCCTAAAATATTGGATCAGTGGAAGCAGCTTAAAAAGATGGATGCCTATTCTCCACTCTACGAACGCTATAAAAAATACTTTAGTTACCTGAATGAAGGCTGGAAAGGAGAAGATCATGAGATTTTTGCCTACAACGGCGGACTGTTTAAACCCGATCCTGTGCTCGACACGATTGAAATAGACGATGAACTGTTGTTTAAACATACTTCGGTCCTGACCAAATACGATTTTGAAAGCCAAGTGGATGTAAATATCCTCGGACATATTTTTGAACACTCGTTAAACGAGATTGAAAGTATCAATGCAGAGATTGAAGGCGTTGAATTCGACAAACAAAAATCTAAACGTAAAAAAGACGGTGTTTTCTATACACCGAAATACATTACCAAATACATCGTGGACAATACGGTGGGAAAACTCTGCGAGGAAAAGCAAGCGGAACTTGAGATGCACGAAGAGGAATATCTGAAAGGACCCAAACACCGTGCAAAGAAAACGATACAAAAACTCGATGAACAACTCCAAGCATATAGAGATTGGTTGTTAACGCTCACCATTTGCGATCCTGCGTGTGGAAGTGGCGCGTTCTTAAATCAAGCCCTTGAATTCTTGATCCAGGAACACCGTTGGATAGATGAAATGACTGCCAAGCTATTTGGCGGCGGACTCGTGTTTCAAGATGTGGAAAATAGTATTCTGGAAAACAACATCTACGGCGTGGACCTCAACGATGAAAGTGTGGAAATTGCCAAACTTTCGCTTTGGCTGCGTACTGCTCAAAAAGGCAGAAAACTGACTTCGCTGAACAACAATATTAAGTGTGGAAATTCTTTGATTGATAGTAAGGCTGTTGCTGGAGATAAGGCGTTTACTTGGGAGGAAGAGTTTCCAGAGGTTTTTGCTAAGGGTGGGTTTGATGTTGTTATTGGGAATCCGCCTTATGTGCAGTCACATTCCCTTGACGAGATTACTAAGAATTATATATATAAAAACTACGAGACATCAGAGTATCAAATTAATACTTATGGTGTTTTCCTTGAAAAGATTTTGAGTTTAGTAAAAGATGATAAGACATTCTCTGTCATAATACCAAATTACTGGTTATCTACTAAATATGATTCCAAACTGAGATCGCAACTATTTCTTAAAAACCACTGTACTGAGATTCTAAATGTATTTGGAGTCTTTAAAGACGCTACTGTGGATACGGTTATTGTTACTGTGAAAAGAACGGATAATACAGTTTTTCCAAAAACGACTAAAGTACTAGCTCTTAATAGAAGTTTAGAAAATATTGACTTAAGGCTTTCGGCTATAGATAGTAGGTCTTGGTTTTTTAGCAAAATGGTCAAGTTTGATGATTTATCTTCTGATATTTCAATTTCATTCGATGAAAGAATAGAACTTAACGGTACTGAAATATTGGGTGATTATATCAAAGGGTTTCAAGGAATGAAACCGTACGAAAAGGGAAAAGGTTCACCTCCTCAGTTACGAGAAATGATGAATGAAAAAATATATCATTCAAGTTTTAAGAAAGATGAAACATATTATCCACTTATAGGAGCGAAGAATGTAAAACGCTTCTTTTTGAAAGAACCAACTGAGTACATTAAATACGGTAAGAATTTAGCAGCTCCTAGGAAGATGGAGATATTTGAAGGAGAACGATTACTTTTAAATCGAATTCTATCTAGGGATAAAATTGATATAACATTTGTGTCTGAATCTATTATCAGTAATACAGATGTCTTTTCATTAGTGCCCAAAATAAATAAAGATAAACTTCTGAAAATGATACTTGCAATACTCGGTAGTAAACTCTGCGCGACTTATTTTAAAAGAAACAATGTGAATCTCGATCGTAAAGCATATCCAAAATTAAACGTAAACCATATTGAAAATTTACCAGTTCCTGCACTTAACAATGATAAAATTGAAATATTTGATAACCGTATAAATGTTATTATGGATTTAAATAGCCAGCTTGATAGCCGAAGATCGGTATTTTTAAATTACATAGAAAAACAGTTTAATATTCAATCATTCAGTTTAAAGATTCAACTGTGGTACTCTCTAGATTTCTCCGATTTTATCAAAGAACTTAACAAAGCCATCAAAAAAGCAGGTGGGGAGAAGTTGTCTAAGATGGATGAAATGGAATGGATGGAAGTGTTTGAGGCGAAGAAGAAGGAGGCGTTGGAACTGAAGGCTGAGATTGATAAGACGGATAGGGAAATCGACCAGTTAGTTTATGAACTTTACGGACTAACAGATGAAGAAATTAAAATTGTGGAACAGACATGATAGAATTTAAAAAGGTCGATTCGCGAATACGACTTAAAACAGACAAGAATGAGCAAATTGATGGGATGGTTTATGAGTTGTATGGGTTGACGGAGGAAGAAATTGGGATTGTTGAGAATAGTTAGTAAAAAATATAGATTTTAAAGTTGAATAATTAAAAAGAGAATAATGGCTTCCATTTCAAAGACATTTGTAGCAAACATAAAAGAAGTAATTGAAAAGGCACAACATGCGGCTGTACGTGCTGTTAATCAAGAGCGGGTTCAGATGTACTGGCAAATCGGGCGGCATATTGTTGAGGAAGAGCAACAAGGCAAAGAAAGAGCGGAATATGGTGCTTATATCATCAAGTCTTTAGCCAAAGAATTAGAGAAAGATTTTGGGAGTGGGTTTTCTATGAGGCAGTTGGAAACATGCAGGCAATTTTACAACACATTTCCAATTGCGCACACACTGCGTGCGCAATTGAACTGGTCTCAATATAAGTTACTTATCCGCATAGACGATGAAGACAAACGCACCTATTACATCGAAGAAACGTGTAATAATAACTGGAGTTTTAGGCAGTTGGAATTGAAGGAGGAGATTGATAAGACGGATAGGGAGATTGATGGGATGGTTTATGAGTTGTATGGGTTGAGTGAAGAGGAGATTGAAATTGTGGAAGGGGTATGATTTATTTATTGATAGATACAAGCACCTTAAAAAAAGATCTTGTTAAAAAGATTGAATATAGTCCTTTCTTAAGACAGATTCTTTATTGGGTTGAAATTGGTGAAGTAACAATTTTACTACCTGATGTTTTAGCGGAAGAATGGGAAAAACATAAAGAAATTGAAAAAGAAGCACTTGATCGAGCATTAAATAACATCGTTAATGAGAAAAAAAAGAATGAGTTAATTGAACTGGAGTTTGATTTAGAAGAAGCTCAGACTAAAGCACAGGGCAAACTATGGAAACAAATTGAAGATATTGATAGATTATTTTATTCTGACACCTCAACCTCAAAATTCGAATTAAATCAAAGTACAAGTCACAAAGTAATACAATTTAGACGCAATGGTAAAGCTCCTTTTCATAAAAAGAAAGATAGTATTAATGATGCTTGTTTAATTCTCTCTTCAATTGATTTCTTAAATGAGAAAGAAATACGAGAATTATACTTTGTATCATTTAATTTCAATGATTTTGGAGATCCAATTTCAAAAAAAGATAAAATACATAATGATATTGCAGAATATAATCCAAATGTGCAAATCAATTATTATTCTGAAATCAATAAACTTATTGAAGGCCTTAAAAAGAAAGGGTTACATGAATTTAAGCCAAAAGAATTAACACCAACTGTTAGAACAGAAAAAATTAAGAACAAGAATACAAACAAGAATCCGTTGCTTGTATTGGATGATTTAAATAAAAACACTTTTGCAGAACTCAACTTTATCCCAATACACATCTTATTACAATATTACCCTTTTAGTTTGACAGGTAGTAGCTCTTATAAAACTTTTACTCTTTACTCTGACAACACGAATTTAGAGAGTCTTTTTAAAAGTTTTTCTATCGGAAAAAATTATAAAGTTAAAATTGAGGATCATGATTTTTTTAAAGATATTAAGGAGCCCGTCAAAAAGATTTCAGATCTACTTAAAGCCTTAACATCCAACTTAATATATACGGTTCAGATTAATGATATTAATCAATATATTGACACTAGATTTTCGGATAAAACCGTCTGCCCTTGCCCACGCTGTCAAATTGAAAAGTTTGAATTCAGGGATTTAGATTTCGACAGAAATGTGAAAGATACGACTGTTGAGAACTTAATGAATAGAGCTTATGCACATTACAAGGTAGGTCATTTCAAAAAAGCCTATAGCCTCTACAAGGATGTAATTAAGCAAAGTGAAGATAAATCTTTATTTAGATACTTGGCAAAGTATAACCTAAATCATTTAGCAACTCTCATCGAAAATTATAATTATGGAGATCAAGAGTCAATTAAAATTTCTAAAGAACTGAGAAGTATTGATCTCTCCAACTCAATTTGTGAGACTACAAGTGAATTTAATCGAGAAATCATCGATCAGATGCATAATGATTTTTATATCGAACAGTTTTATTCTAGGATTAGTGAGCTCAAAAAGAAAATTGTTGATCACTATTTTAGCTCTATTAGTGGTGAGATGAGCAGTAATAACTATGTAAGGGAATTAGCAAATGTTTTTCTTCAATTTGATAGGTTCCTTCAACAGAATACAATAATTAGTGATTGTTACAAACCTTATTTTGATATTTCAGATATTTACATTGAAGGGCTTTTAGCTTCTTATGCTACTCATGGAAAAAATAACAGCAAATTAATACATTTTATTGACTGGATTCTCATCCACATGCTTAAAAAAGGTAAAGTTTTAACAATACGCAAGTTCATGAGTAGGTATAACATTAAGACGCTTAAATATAAATCAAGTGATGAACAAAACAGTGTAAAAAAATACATATTAAGACTTATTGAACAGTATAGTGAGGCTTTTGAAAAAGTACGAACAGTAGAAGAACAAAATCACCGGTACTTTGAAAGCAAGTATAATACTTGGGTGGAAAACGCTTTATACTTAACAGGAGTAGTAGAATTTGACAAAGCCTTTGTTAAAGAATTTGCTTCTGTTTTTATAAAAAACTTAACCTCTCACAAGTTAAATATAAGTTCGTATGAAATCAATTCCTTTTTAATAAATAAATATCATGTTCTAACAAAAAGTCAGTTAAAGGAATTCCTTCTATTAGGTGTCGAGAACGAAGATTTATTTCGATCACTCCTAAATTCCTTTACTTTTATCAGTGCAAAAGAAAGATTGTATTTTCATCTATCACAAAACGAATATGATAAAGTTATTGCAATAAGCGATAGTTACAGTTTAATACAAGTATACCAATGCATATCAGTTGCTAAACAAAAAAAAGATATTAAAAAAAGAATTATCGATGTGCTCACCAATCAATTTAATACGAGTTTATGGATTGAAGCTGTAAAATGTGATATAGTTAAATTCGAAGATCCTTTCTTAGAGTTAGTTATTGAAGATTTGAAACCTCTTGACTATTCAAACATGGTTGGAGTGCCTTCCAGACCTTCTAATCAAGAAAACTATGATCCTTCTTTAGATAGATTTATTGATGTTTGTTATAAACTTAAAATTGATTTAGCCAAAACAAAGTTTGATGCCTTGAAAAATCACTCGGAATACTACAAATGGTTATTGGATCTCGATGGTTTTGATTATTCTAAATTCGAACCTTCCTGGTTGACTGCTTACGGTACCAAACATTATTACGATCGATTTGCGAAAAGTGATGTTTTGAAAGAACATCTTAAAAAGTTATTGACAGACCCAAAGACTGAAGATAAGCAGGTTTTAAAGGAGGCATATGTGAATATTTATGTTTCGAAAAACTAATAACATAAAAATTAAAATGGAAAAAAAATTCAAATATAAATATGACGACCTTTTCAATCCTTTAATTAAAGCATTGAAAAAGCTTGGTGGATCAGGTGCAGTGAGTGAAATGGAAGAAGAAGTAGCTCAAATACTAAACTTGACCGAAGATGAAATTAATGAAATTCATAGAGAAAGTACTACTAAACTAACGTATCGATTAGCCTGGGCTCGAAACTATTTAAAACAATATGGTATACTTGAAAATTCATCAAGAGGAGTGTGGGCTCTAACTGATAAGGGACAAAAAACGGATGAGGTAGACCAGAAAAAGGTAAAAAGAGCAGTAGTTAAAAAATATAGACAAGAAAAGCTTCTAAAAGCAGTTGTTATACCTAGTCGTATTGAAGATACAACAGAGGAAATTGAAGAATTCGACTGGCAAGATAAACTCATTCATACTATTCGCAACATAAGTCCAGATCAGTTTGAAAGGCTCTGTCAAAGATTGCTAAGAGAATTAGGATTTGTCAATGTTGAAGTTACTGGCAGAAGCAACGATGGTGGAATTGATGGTAATGGCATATTTAAAATAGGTAGTGTTCTTTCTTTTCATGTTGTATTTCAGGCGAAACGCTATCAAGGTTCAGTTTCTTCCTCCACGATTAGAGATTTTAGAGGAGCAATGAGCGGCAGAGCAGATAAAGGTCTAATTCTAACAACGGGAAGTTTTACCCGAGAAGCAAAAAAAGAAGCCGTAAGAGACGGCGCAACTCCAATTGATTTGATAGATGGAAACGAGTTTGCAGAGCGCTTAAAAGAGTTAAATCTTGGTGTAGAGGTTGAAATGGTGGAGGATGTGAAAATAAAAACTGATTGGTTTAAGAAGATATAGATGTTTCTTGAAATCAGTTTCTCAGTTTTTATTTTAGATATGAAAAGATTAAAACACAAAAAGTACACTCTAAACACGGTTAAAATTATTGATCAATACATTAAATATCAAACCAAATGAAAGTCCTCCTATCCATAAAACCAGAATTCACAGAAAAACCATTCAACGCCACAAAACACTTTAAGTCCCGAAGAACAATCTTCAAGAACCGCGATGTTTCAAAAGTTGTTGTTTATGCTTCTGCGCCTATTAGTAAAGTTATTGGTGAATTTGAAGTAGATCATATTATTCAAAAAGGTCTCGACGAACTTTGGGATGAAACGAAAGACTTTTCGGGTATTTCAAAAGACTATTTTGATCAGTACTTTACGGGCAAAGACCAGTGGTGAGCGGAGTCGAACCAAGGATTTGCGCTTTCCGTTCGAAATCCATCGAGATATAAAGAACCGATTAATTTGAAGGAAAAGTTTGGAATGGTTCCGCCGCAGTCGTTTGCTTATTTGCGGTGAGGGATTGCTCACTTGCGATTTTTATTTTACGTTTCGCCAATGGCGAAACGACGTCCACCTTTCCAACCAGCGTCATTTCGAAGAGCGATAGCGATGAGAACTCGTACTGGTTCATAGCCAATGTTGTTCGTAGAGCATCTCCAACTAAACATCATGTCTCATCAACTGGCGAAACGACACATACCTCCCGAACCAGCGTCATTTCGAAAAGCGATAGCACGCGCCGTATCGAGCCAGTCGAGATGAGAAATCGCACTGGTTCATGCGCGGTGCTAATCATTGAGATCACATCCCTGCAAAACCCATACAATTAGACATCACCCCCAACAACTAACAGATCTCTCCTTGCTATCGCGCGTCGAGATGACGTTAGTGTTGGAGGTATTATCGTTCCGCCAATGGCGGAACGTAAAAAAAATGACACTCGTATAATTTCATTTAATATTTTTTCCTAACTTAGAGTATATGAGTACCACCAATCGAAACAAAGTTTATATAACTACCAACCGTAATCACACTGTTCTTTACGTTGGGTCATCAAGTGATTTAAGTTCACGCATTCACAAACACAAAACCAAATTTTACAAAGGCTTCACGAGCAAGTATAATGTTGACAAACTCGTTTATTTTGAGTCATTCCCAAGAATAACAGAAGCCCACAAGCGAGAAAGGCAAGTAAAGAAATATCGCCGCGAAAAGAAAGAAGCTTTGATCAACGCCATCAACCCCGAGTGGAATGAGCTAGACCCAAATTCAGATGGAAACTGAAGTTAGTAACGTTTCGCCATCGGCGAAACGACACCCACCCTCTCAAACCAGCGTCATTTCGAAGAGCGGTAGCTCGAGAAATCGCACTGGTTCATGTGCAGCGTCATTCATTGAAACCACATCCTTAAAACAAACTCAATATCAAACTTCACTCCCAGCGACTGGCAGATCATCGCTATCGCTCTTCGAGATGACGTTAGTGTTGGGGGGCATTATCGTTTCGCTGGTGGCGAAACATAATCCAGATTTTAATTATGGCGAATTCGCCACAATTAGTTCAAAATCGGGTTTAAAGAGTGGTCAAAGCGAACGAATGCAATTGGTGTCATTGCAAAAACGGGTAGATATGGCGGAACTTACGCACACAAAGACATTGCTTTCGAATTTGGAATGTGGATTTTAAACGAAATTTCAATATAAAAAGCATTATAAAGTTCTGTTTTTTATGGAACTTTTTGTATCATTGTACGTAGGATTATGACAATGTGAAAATAATAGGAATAAGACACATCCAAAAGTTAAAGAAAAAGAACAAAGGTAACTTGAAGTTGATCAAAGCTCTCGATCATCTAATTGATGAGTTGAAAAAGGCTCAATGGAAAAGTAAACAAGAAGTTTTAGCAGCTATGAATAATCAAGCAGACTTCGTTCATAACGATGGATTTTACTTTTTTGATATTAATATTTACCGAACAATGATATTAATAGAGTATTGTGAACCCGGAATAAATAAGGATGGTGAAGAAACGTTAAGGAATGGAATTGCTGAAATATAGTGGATCGGATCACATGATGAATATGAACGGATTTTTAAGAATAATAAAAACTAAATAAATACCTGGTTAAAAAGTCGAGGATTAATTGAATAAGTGATTAAAACATGAAAAAGTTTACATTAAATAATATTTTAAAAATTGTTTCTATCAATAACGAATTTGAATTAGAACAGGCGACAGCATTCTATAACAAATTAAGATTATTGATTAAAGAAGATGTTAGCCTAAAACCATTACGACAACATTTGGCTGATTTAATCGAAGCTTACGAAGACGAACATTGGTCTGATGAAGAGAAAATCTCTGATAAACAAATCACCGAAAGTGATCAGACAATGAAAATGATTGCTTATCAAAATGCATTTGTTCAAAAGCGAAAAAAACTAATTATGAGCGCTTTAAAAAAAAATGATTTAATTCAAAATGATTTAGCAAAAATTTTAGGTCATAGAAAAAGCTATATGTCAGAATTAATGAATGGTGTACGCCCTTTTTCTCAGAATGATATCGTGATACTGAATCGAATTTTAGATTTACAGTTTAAAGATTTGATTCCACCAATCATCAAAGAAAAAGATGCCATAAGAATTCGCATGGAAATTAGAAAACTGAATAAATCAAACTTAAAACTGAAAAGGAAAAGATGGCTCTCTTCTATTGAGAATATAGCCAAATAGAAGCTGATAAAAAACACTATTAATTAGTCATTTAATGCAGGGCAAACGCATTTAAATTTAGAACTTCTTTTTTCGTTGATTTAGTAAAACCAAAGGTTCTTTTGCCACGGGTTTTAACCCGTGGTTAAAGAATTATTTGGAAGTTCTCATTTTGGCGCGACTTTTTGTTTCAAAAGTCGTGACAAAATGTGTTCTTTTCGAGATTTATATTTTAAATGCGTTTGCCCTGTAACTTAATGGAACCCCCTGTTTAAAAAGAAATTATCAGGTGTTTCCACACCTTTTCAAAAACAATCTATCATACAGAGCGCTTTGCAACATGAAGGTTTGAAGTCTGACCACACATTAAATTTATAATCAAAAGTACTCAACGCTATATCGAGCAGTATAAAATTTTCTGTTAATTTAGTTCTCAATCTTTTTTAAACGAAAAAATGAAAGAAATTAGCGCATCGATTATTAGTAACTTAAGTGAATTAAAAGGCAGTGGAGCGTTTGCGAGTGTTAATACCGGTAAGTTTATTTTTCCTGGATTATACGTAGAAGGTGTTGGTGAAATTGCATTTCCTTTTAACAAAAGTCAAGCAAAAGAAGTGATTAAAGTAGCGCACAAAGCTCCTTTTGGTAAAGGGAGTGAGACAATCATTGATGCTAATATAAGAAGTGCTTGGGAAATAGATGTCAACCAATTTGAATTCAGGAATGTTGAATGGCAAAAGTTTCTCAAGAAAGCAGTTAAAAAGGCACAAAATGACTTAGGTTTAATCGATTATACGATTGAAGCTAATCTTTACAAGCTCCTTATTTATGAGAAAGGAGATTTCTTTCTACCACATAAAGATTCTGAAAAAGAAAAAGGCATGTTTGGCTCTTTAATTATTAATTTTCCATCAGATTTTTCTGGAGGGGAATTAATTATAAGTCATGATGGTAAACAAGTGGTAGCAGATTTTACAGCTGAAAACAATGATTACAGTATAAAATATGCGGCGTTTTACGCAGACTGTGACCATGAAGTGAAAGAGTTAATTTCAGGTTATAGAATTTGTGTCGTTTACAATTTAATTCAACAAGCACCTGGAGCTAAAATAGAGCTGCAATCTTTTAATAATTCGGTAAATAAACTTGTAAAGACATTTTTAAAAAATAGAAAAGTAGAACCGTTTATAATACTTCTTAGTCATCAATACACCCCCGAAAACTTTTCGTATGAAGCGCTTAAATTACATGATCGCTATAAAGCAGATGCATTGATTGAAGCAGCGGAACAAATGGGGTTTTATGCAAAATTATGCCTAGTAACTTCGTTTTTAGAGGGTATTCCTGCTGCTGACAGCTATGATTACGACTATTATAGATACGGAAATGACGACAATGTGGCTGATGCTGTTATGGAAGAAGTGATCGACGAGACCTTGTCTATTGAACATTGGTTAAACAACAAGTTTCCTAATTTAGACAATGTTAATTTTGAAGAAAAAGACCTGATCACCTCATTTGAACTAAAAGATAACGAACCAATCATCAAAGAATCAACAGGATACATGGGTAATTATGGTCCTGATTTAATGCACTGGTATCATTATGGAGCAGTCGTTATTTGGTCTCCTGACTATAATGCCAACTCATTCGAAAATCAAAACCTTGCAACCAAACTAGAATGGATTGCCTATTTTAACAAAGAAAGAAAGGTTACTATTGCAGAGAAGAACAGTGTTAATTCTTTTATTTCTGAGGGGCGGTTAAACTATAATAATAAGTTTGAAAAATCTCCTAATTTTAACGTTATAGCAGACTGGATTATCAGTCAAAATGATACCACTTTTTTTCTAAACATAAATAAAGTGCAGTTGCTAAAACTTTTTGTAAAAATTGATACTTCTTATTGTATTAAAATGATAAAGTGGCTATCGGAAAAAGAGCAATCTACATTTTTCAATCAATTATCTGAAAACATAACTTTACCTGTTTTTGAAAAATTTATTGATGTTAGTCATGAAATGCTAAAAAAGTCGGATAAGAATGACTTAGTAACTCACTATGTAACGAAACTTCCAGAATTCATTCAACACCTTGAAAAGGTAGATAACACCAAAATAGGTACTAATACTATATCTAGCCTGTTTTGGATTGCAACAAATGTTAATTTTGAAGATGTTAATTGGTCTGATAGAATAGGACAATCTGTTCAGTCACAATCTGACTGGAAGTATATACACAAAACCTTAGCTCCAATTCTTGTAGAAGAGAAAAACACATCTAAACTCAGTTTAAACTGGGTGTCTTTTTGTAAAGGTTATCTTAAAGAGAGAGTAAATACCAAACCCGAGCCACCAGCTGATTGGGTTCGAGAATTACCTAAAACAAATGATCATACCGAAGTTTGGGAAATGTTAGAAGATTTTATGAATTCTCCAGAACAGCAGGTTTACGAATATAGAAGAGGTAAAGAATACAGACAATTGTTTGAGTCGGCTATTTTAAATGCTAAAGTTGACCTAAAAACTGAAACTATTAAAAAAGGCTCCCCTCATACATTGAAGATCATAAAAACACAAGATAGTTATGAAAACAAGTTACGAACTTGGAAAAAAGATAGAGCTCTTTTAGAAAACTTAAAGACTCATTTCGATTAAGATCGGATAAATTCATCTTTTTTTAGTTTACTGATTTTATTTGGAGCTAGTTTAGCTTTCTGCTAGTGATAAACAATACACTTCCCCTCCCCATCAGATCAATGAAAGTTATACTATAAAAGAAACACTCTTATGATTGAAATAAACCGTTAAAACGGTTAAGCAAAAAGCCACCCAACTTTTGGTGCGGGATTAATCCCGCACCAAAAGACGAAAAAGCAACCCCAATAATGGTTTCAACCATTTACCTCATATTCAACTGATCAAAATCATTTGAATATCAACGATCAATCTTTAAGAACCACGATATTTCAAAAGTTGTTGTTTATGCTTCTGCTCCTCACCCGCGATTTTTGATTTCCGTTTCGTCTAATTGCCCAAAGAAGAAATGATAACCCGTTAATCCCAATGTAGGGACGCACGGCCGTGCGCCCCTACACATTGGATTGTGCGTCCCTACACATTGGATTGTGCGTCCCTTACATATTCCTCCTATACTGCCCTCCAACATCAAACAACGCCGTCGTAATCTGACCAAGCGAACAATATTTACACGCTTCCATCAATTTATCGAACATATTTTCGTTTTTGATTGCGGCTTCTTGTACTTCAGCAAGCCACTTTTCAGATTCTTCTTTTCTCGCTACGTGGAGATCTGCAAGCATATTGATTTGATATTCCTTTTCAGCTGGAGTGGCACGAATTACTTCTTTTGGAAGCATTGTTGGCGAACCTTTTGAACTTTTGAAAGTGTTTACACCAATAATTGGGAATTCGCCGTTGTGCTTTAACGTTTCGTAATACAATGATTCTTCCTGAATTTTCGAGCGTTGGTACATCGTTTCCATCGCACCAAGAACGCCTCCTCTTTCGGTAATTCTATCGAATTCTGTGAGTACAGCTTCTTCCACTAACTCTGTCAACTCCTCAATGATAAACGAACCCTGAATTGGGTTTTCGTTTTTCGCTAAACCAAATTCTTTGTTGATGATCAACTGAATCGCCATTGCGCGTCTTACAGATTCCTCGGTTGGCGTTGTAATGGCTTCATCGTAAGCGTTTGTATGTAATGAGTTACAGTTATCGTATATTGCGTAAAGTGCTTGTAACGTTGTACGAATATCATTAAAGTCAATCTCCTGTGCGTGAAGTGAACGTCCTGAAGTTTGAATGTGATATTTCAACATTTGCGCTCTTTTGTTCGCTCCGTACTTTTGTTTTAATGCTTTTGACCAAATTCTTCGAGCTACACGACCAATCACAGCGTATTCTGGATCGATTCCGTTGGAGAAAAAGAACGATAAGTTGGGACCAAAATCGTTGATGTCCATTCCGCGGCTCAAGTAGTATTCAACATACGTAAATCCGTTTGAAAGCGTCAATGCCAACTGTGTAATTGGATTCGCTCCAGCTTCCGAGATATGATATCCAGAAATGGAAACTGAATAGAAGTTACGTACTTTCTTCTCGATAAAGTATTCTTGTACATCTCCCATCAAACGCAAAGCAAATTCAGTTGAGAAAATACATGTATTCTGCGCTTGATCTTCTTTTAAGATGTCCGCTTGAACCGTTCCACGAACAACAGCCATTGTTTCGGCTTTGATCTTAGCATAAACATCCTTCGGTAAAACTTGATCACCAGTAACACCTAATAGCATCAATCCTAAACCGTCATTTCCTTCCGGTAAATCACCTTGGTATACAGGTTGCTCGGTTCCTTTATCCGAGAAAATCTTAGCTACCTTTGCTTTTACTTCTTTTTCAAGACCATTTGCTTTGATGTACTTTTCACACGCTTGGTCAATCGCAGCGTTCATAAAAAATCCTAACAACATCGGCGCAGGACCATTAATCGTCATCGAAACCGAAGTTTTTGGATCGCTTAAGTCAAAACCTGAGTATAATTTCTTCGCGTCGTCCAAACAGCAAATCGAAACACCAGAATTCCCTACTTTCCCGTAGATATCTGGACGTTTATCGGGGTCATTTCCGTACAAAGTTACAGAATCAAATGCTGTAGAAAGTCGCTTTGCTGGCAGTCCCAAACTCACGTAGTGAAAACGTTTATTGGTACGCTCTGGACCTCCTTCCCCAGCGAACATTCTCGTTGGGTCCTCCCCTTCTCTTTTGAAAGGGAAAAGTCCAGCTGTATATGGAAATTCTCCAGGTACATTCTCTTGTAAAATCCATCTTAATGTATCTCCCCAAGAAGTGTATTTTGGTAAAGAAATCTTTGGAATTTGTAAGTGAGAAAGCGACTCTGTGTGCGTTTTAATGCTTAATTCTTTATCTCTAACCTTAAATTTGAATACAGGGTTTTTATATTTTTCTACGGTTTCACCCCACTTTTCAATTGATTCCCAATTATGAGGGTTTAAATTCATCTTTTCATTTTCAAAAGCTTCAGTCAATCCTTTAATCAAGCGATCTTTGTCTTCAATTTCGCTCGCTGCTAGATTATCAATTGATTTTTGATAGCCGTAAAGTTTATTCGCTACTTCCACTTGCTGATCCACCCATTTATCGTAAGCTCTATTGTTTTCAGCAATTTCAGATAAATAACGCGTTCTTTCTGGTGGAATTACAAAGATCTTTTCAGACATTTCTTGAGTAATCTCAAACGTCGAATCGAGGGTTGCTTTTGTGTTTTTATTCAGAATATCAATCAACACTGTGTACAACGTATTCATCCCAGGATCATTAAACTGAGAAGCGATTGTACCATAAACAGGCATTTCATCTACTTTTGTATCCCACAGTTGGTGATTGCGTTGATATTGTTTACGCACATCACGCAACGCGTCAAGCGCACCACGTTTATCAAACTTGTTCAATGCGATCACATCTGCAAAATCGAGCATATCAATTTTCTCCAATTGCGTCGCTGCTCCGTATTCTGGCGTCATTACGTAAAGACTCACATCAGAGTGATCTAAAATCTCCGTATCCGACTGACCAATTCCAGATGTTTCAAGAATAATTAAATCATATTCAGCCGCTTTTAATACCAAAACAGCTTCAGCCACGTGCTTTGAAAGCGCTAAATTAGATTGACGAGTGGCCAATGAACGCATATAAACGCGGTTACTCGAAATTGAATTCATTCTAATTCTATCTCCGAGCAAAGCTCCGCCAGTTTTACGTTTTGAAGGATCCACAGAAACCACTGCAATATTCTTGTTATCAAAATCGACTAAAAACCTTCTCACCAACTCATCCACAAGCGAGGATTTACCAGAACCACCTGTTCCTGTAATTCCAAGAACGGGCGTATTTACTTTATCTGCAAGTTTGTGAATATCATCCAGTAACGCTTTAGATTCTTCAGGGTAATTTTCAGCCGCAGAAATCACATGAGCTAAATCAGCGTCATTTTTATTTTTCAGTTTTGAAATATCAACTTTTACATCTTTTCCTACTGGAAAATCAGCTTGTTGAACAAGGTCATTAATCATTCCTTGTAATCCCATTTCACGACCATCATCAGGGTGATAGATACGAGTAACTCCGTAATTGTGAAGTTCATCAATCTCCTCGGGAAGAATCGTACCACCTCCACCGGCAAAGATTTTAATTTGCGGCGCTCCTTTTTCTTGAAGTAAGTCGTGCATATACTTCAAATATTCCGTGTGACCACCTTGATAGGAAGTCATAGCGATTGCTTGAGCATCTTCTTGAATCGCGCAGTCTACAACCTCTTCCACACTTCTATCGTGTCCAAGGTGAATCACTTCACAACCTGTTGATTGGATGATACGACGCATAATATTTATCGCAGCATCATGACCATCAAACAATGAGGCAGCCGTTACTATTCTTACTTTATTCTTTGGTTTATAAGGGGCAATTTTTTCCATAATTTTCTTCTGTGAACGTTCGCAAATATAAGCAGAATTGAGTGATTATCGAAGCTTAAAACCGTGGTTTTTGACTTTAAGTCAAAGTCAAATTAGAATTAATTGAACATCTTTCAGTATCAATAAAGGAAAATCTTTTTTTACTATTGTCCAATATAAATTAAATTGCGTATCGGATACTTTATCAGTAAGTTTTTAACAGCAATGGGCGCTAAGGAGACGCAAGGGTCGCAAAGGGGATTTCATGGCGTGCTTTACCGAACGGTCGGCACTTTGTGCGGTTAAAACTTGGAAAAAGTAACAGTTATAATCGTACATTAGTAAAATTGAAGAAGCTTTATTTAACTGGTAAACATCCCGATAAGCATTTAAATTAAAACCTCTCATTTCATTTGAAGTAACTTTTAAAAACAGTATATGTTGAAATGACTTGGATCTGAAGATAAATCGAAATCCTTATTTAGAAAGCTTTGGATTCATCACTTTTGTCTGGTGACGAATAGACTCTTGGTGAATGGCATCCATTACTGATCTTACAAATCTTGGGGTCAAGTGTAATTCTTCAGATTGTCCTAAACGTGTTTCAATTAATTTCTTCCAGTGCTCTTGTTGCAGGATAGTGATATCATTTTCACGTTTATAATCGCCTACTTCTTCAGCGATTTTCATCCTTTCAGATAATAAGTTGAACATTTTATCGTCCAAATCAGCAATTTTATCGCGCATCACACTAATAAAACTCATTTCGTCCTTAGACAAACGTTCCTTTCTCAGCTTCAATTTACCAATTAAATCAACTAAACTATCTGGAGTGATTTGTTGTTTAGGATCTGACCATGCTTTATCTGGATCTGGATGGGTCTCCAACATTAATCCTGCAAAATTTAAGTCCATTGCTTTTTGAGCTACTTCCAAGAGTCCTTCTCGCTTACCAGAAATATGACTTGGGTCACAAATAATAGGAATTCCGGGCATTCTCTCAACTAAAGCAATCGGAATCTCCCAATTAGGTACATTTCTATAAGTTGGATGATTATACACCGAAAAACCTCTGTGAATTGCTATTAAGTCCTCAATTCCAGCCTGCTGAAACCGCTCTAACGCCCCAATCCAAAGCATTAAGTCTGGATTTACAGGGTTTTTAACCATCACTGTAATGTTTGTTCCTTTAATTGCATCTGCAATTTCCTGCACCGCAAAAGGGTTTACTGTTGTTCTTGCACCAATCCACAAAACATCAACGCCAGCATTAATGGCCAATTCAGCATGTTTTGCATTCGCCACCTCGGTTGTTGTTGGAAGCCCTACTGATTTACCAGCATCTACCAACCATGCTAACGCCTCTTCTCCAACTCCTTCAAAAGAATTTGGACGTGTGCGAGGTTTCCATATACCCGCACGTAACAATGCAGTTGTTGATTTTTCAACAATGCTCTTAGCAACATTATGCATTTGTTCCTCAGTTTCAGCACTGCAGGGACCAGCAATCAAAAATGGCCTTTTATATTGTTTCGCTTTATTCTTTAAATCTAATATCATTGCACAAAAATAACGCTCATACTTAGTGAGATTGTTCCATAAAAAATCCCATTCACAATAAAGAGAACGGGATTTCAATTGAATAAGATGGTTCAAAAGTATTCTTATTGAATCACCATTTTTCTGATAAATCTTCTATTCTCAGATTCAAATATATGAACAAAATAACTACCTGCCTTCAATAAAGATACATCAATTTCTGTTGACTGAGTTCTTTTAACCATTTTTCCTTGATTATTATAAATCATAATACTTTCAGCTTCATTGATTCCTTTTATATAAACTTTATCCGATGCAGGATTTGGATATAAAGTTGGTGAAGTTGCTGTTAGATCATTATTATCAACCCCTAAAAACCCAACTTCTGTAAACGGATATTCAAAATAACCCGCCGCAGTATAAACTGAATTTGAAGCTTTTAATGTATCTCCGTTACACACTAAATGCGAATTTAAATAAACATTATTATAAGTGGAGTTTGGGCTTGAAAAAGAAACTGTGTCTAAAAGTTGACCAACTAGGATAGAATTTTCATAAAAACTCCACACGACTGAAGCTGAAATAGAATCTATTACCTGACTACCGATAAGCGAAACAGAGTCTACAGCTGAGGGCACACAATAATCTGTATAAGTATGAATTGTTGTATCACTTGGTTGGTTTGGTGGGAAATATCCATTATCTAAACTACCCATTGCAAAAGCACATACTCTCACATCATTGTTTTGATCTTTAATGTAAACATAATGATTCCCAGCACATAACCCAGATATGGTGCTATCTGCATCATAAGTTCCCGTTCCATTCCAATCATAAGTATACGGCGCTAAACCATTTTGAACTTGACCAATATAGGCTTCGCCATCACAAGTACTTTGATCAGTCGCCAAACTCACTCCTACAGGACAATTCATTGTTCCGCTTTGAATATTTGCCCAATTTGCAGGATCTCCGATTATGAACTGCATATACAAACTGTCCTGAGCAGAACCATCTAATACAAATGATGCCGTTTTTATTCCTTCATCTACGTTTGAGGTTAAAATAGAGTCACCATTATTTTGCCCCCCATGACTGAACAAAGCCCAGTCTGAACCGTTATCAATTTTCTGTATGTTGAACGTTCCATCAGCAGCAGTTATAGATGAAGGCGGCCAATATATCGCTACAAGCAATAGCTCAGGGTAACATTGACTAGGTGTACCTTTATTAATCGCATATCCTAAAGTATCTCCTGCTACTGAGGTGCCATAAAGTTTAAACGTGCCCAAAGTATCAGCATGTGTACCAAAAATTAAGGTATCACTTGTTTGATTTGATAATGTAGTATCTATGATCCATCCATCATTATTATCTTGATAAAGAGTAAAGTCAGTATAGTTTGGGAATCCATATTTATGAATTACTAAAGCAGAATCGTTTTGTGCTGTATTTATATGTTCAAACCCAAAAAAGCACTGTCCAAAAGTTATGCTAATTATGAGGGTAAATAAACTTGAAAGAAATATTTTTTTCATTTGTCTTTTTGTTTTGTTTCGGAAAGATTTAGTACAAAAGTAAAGAATTAAAAAAGTATCAGCAACGGATTTGAAATAATAAAAAGTTTTTAAAGGATATTTGTCTACATGAATTCATTCAAACGTTAAAAAATGGCATCATTTATTAAGTTTTAAAATGATTCAGTTGCATAACAATCTAATCACATACATTCTTTCACCAATTTATTCAAAATATCTGTTTTGATATAATCATTTTTTGTGGTGGGTTTCCATTCAAATTCTTTTACCTCATCGACCTGAAATAATTCTTCTGAATTACTCGAAATTAAAAAGTCGGAAAAATCATCCTCTAACTTTTTCAAGTTATCCAAATCACACGGAGATAATTCTTGCTGCACCGCTTTCTTACCCATTGACTTTATATCTCTGGGAATTACACCTTCTTTGATATTTACAGTAATTGTTTTTTGATCACTTATGCGTTGAATTACAAATAAACCATCAATATCATTATCCACGTAAAATGTACTGAATTGATACCTTCCACCTGTCAAATAAATGGCTACATCAGTTAGGCAAGGAGAAGATTTACTCACAATTCGTAAATCTGTCCGATCTAGAGGTGTTTTTGGATAGAGTTCTTTCATTGCTTCTTGTATAGCAAGAAATCCAACCACTAACCCGTCGCATTTGTGACCGTGAAATTTTACTAAATCCGACAAAGTAATCTTTTGTTCATGATTAAGCCTTCCCTTTGAAAAGTCGGTATCAATTACTTTTAAACTTGGTTCTTCGTTTTTCACTTTGCTACACCCAACAAAAAGAATTAGACTCAGAATTAAAATACTAAATAGCTTCATATAATTTGAAAATAAATATTGATATAATAAAGTCCTGTAATGATAAAAACACCACCCGCAATATAACGCATCACCTTCTCAATCTTAGAAATCCGATTAAAATAGAGTCCTAATTTATTGATACTAAATGCGATTACAAACGCAAACAATATCACTGGAAGTCCAGTCCCGATTGAATAAACAACAGGCAGAGCTAGACCAAAAGAGCTAACCAACATCATAGGAATTAGCATTCCGAAATACATGGCTCCACTGTAAGGACAAAAAGCCAAAGAAAATAGTGCTCCCAGTCCAAACGAACCTAGCAAGCCTTTGTCTTTAAACTTATCAGAAAGACGATCACTAAGCGACCCTCCCTTGATGAAATTGAGTTTTATTACATTAAGCATGATTAAACCAATCAACACCATCACAAAACCGATGTATTTTTCACCATTACCTTGTAATAGTTTTGCGACCTCAAACTTACTAAAGCCAAAATAAATTATAGCACCAATCAACGTGTAAGTAAAAACTCTACCCAACGTGTACATTACCCCACTCCAGATTACAAAGCGTTGACTCTTCACATTCTTGGCAATATAAGCCGTGGCCGTAATGTTTGTAGCCAATGGACAAGGTGCAATAGCCGTAAGTAGACCTAGTGAAAATGCAGCAATTATAGGTATGTCGCTATTTTGTGCTAATTCGTTTAACCAATCCATTTTATTTAATTTTTTTAATTTATTTAATTTGGAAATTAATCAATTTGGAAATTTGCTAATTTGGAATTAACCAATTGACCCATTTCCAAATTGAATCATTGGACAATTTCCAAATTAACCTCCTCTTTTCGTTGAACTAATAATTTTTGAAAGAATCAAAATTAATTCTCTGCATTTAGCTTGGAGATATTCACAATTAGGATAGTTTTTTGATTCTTGACAAAGCAACAACCAATACTCCGTTTCGTCCGCCTCCTTAGCGGAGATTTTTAATTTATGAATAAAATCCGCTTTACTCTCTGCATTTTGAGCCTCTCGTATATTTGCACCAATAGACGTTCCCGATTTTAATAGTTGACGAGCAATCACAAATTTTCTTTTATCTTCTAGAATTTCACAATAAGAGATGATTTCTAAAGCAAAATCAAACGATTTCTCGACTACTACATTTTTTTTATTCCCTTGCATAGATTTAAGTTTTTAGATTATACCTATACAAGTTAAATTAATTTATTCATGAACGAAAATCTTTCCAATTATTTTTTGACCAATTTGGAAATTTGCCAATTAGCCAATTAACCAATTTCCAAATTGAACAATTGAATCATTTCCAAATTGACCCATTTCCAAATTGATTAATTTCCAAATTGATTAATTTCCAAATTGAACAATCTCTTCTTTCAATTCAGCCAAAAACTTATCCTTATCATGAGCCGTCATAAAAGCAAAATCCGTCAACTCTTTTTTATCACCTGTCTTTGTGTTATGAAGAAAAAGCGCTGTACCAGTAGCTTGAAATTCTTCTGCTTCCTCCTCATTTTTCTCAGAATCTACATTTACTAATCTAAATGGAACACCTTCAAATGATCTCAACGTTTCTAGCGTTAATGCTTCAATTTTATTACAAGTCATACAGCGATTGGCTGAGTGAAATTGTATGATCTCTACACTTTCAATCTTAGCTGGAGTTTTATTCTCAGTCTCATCCGTTGCTCTTGCTTCTTCCGTTTCTGTTGAATTACAAGATGCAAATACTGCGATCATTGAAACTCCGAGTAATAGTTTAGTTACTTTTTTCATTTTATTTAATTTATTATTTGTTACTATATTTATTTATAATTGCAATTTGTCCCGCGTGATAAGCTGTATGCGATACTACTCGAGCAAATGCTTCTGCTTTTGATTTCTTTCCAAATTCTTTTGTTTCTACTTCTTCTTCCCATTCATCTTCAGAAACATTTTCGAGCGTTGCTAAAAGTTGGGAGTAGCTATCTTTTATATATTGTAATAATTCGTCGGCATCTGTCCATTTACCAGTATCTTCACCATCAATTACCGTTTCGGCTTTTACTTTTACATCTTTGTTTCCAAAAACATTTTTTGCAAAAAGCAACTCAACATCTCCGATATGGCGCATGAGAAAACCAATAGAGTTTGATTTCTCGCCCAATGTTTTTGACATGTCAGCCTCACTAAGGTTTTCCATTTGATTGGAAAAACGAGTTCTTGCCTCCTTCCAAATAGTTATAAATTCTTCTGTTTTATTAATCATATCTTTCTCTTTTTTAGAGTAAAAGGTTAAAAATATATCCTGAAATAATAATGAAAAGTGTCACTACGCCAAAATAGATGGCAATCAACTTCCAAGTCATTACTTTTTTAAGTAAAGTTCCTTCTGGTATAGAAAGCCCCACTGTTCCCATCATAAAAGCAATTGCAGTTCCAAGTGGGACACCTTTTGCAACAAAAACACCAATTACTGGAACGATTGCAGCTGCATTTGCATACATAGGAACCGCTGCGATAACGGCTAACGGTACTGTCCACCATTCTCCTCCACCTAAATATTGTTCAAAGAAGTTTTCAGGCACATAACCATGCATTGCTGCTCCTATACCTATACCAATTAAAATATAAAGCAATACTCCACGAACTATCTCCCATGCTCCGCGCAAAATATTAGGCACTCTTTGAATGAAAGTCTTATGTTCTTCTTCAAATTCTCCACCTCCGTTCTGCGCATTTTCAAGAATCTTTTTGACCCAGTCTGTCAATAAATGCTCTAGCTTAAACTTGCCTAGAATCCATCCACCGACAGTTCCTAAAACAATTCCAGAAACGGCATAAATAAGCGTGGCCTTTACTCCAAACATACCTAAAAACATCGCAATTGCGACTTCATTCACTAAGGGAGAGGTAATCAAAAAGGACAAGGTTACTCCTAAAGGAATTCCACCTTGAACAAAGCCAATAAATAAAGGTACGGAAGAGCATGAGCAAAACGGAGTAATCGCTCCAAACAAGGACGCTGAAAGGTACTCTAATCCGTACATTTTCTTTCGGTTCAAGTAACTTCTCAGCCGTTCAATTGGAAAGTATTCATTCACTACGCCCATCAGAGCTACGATGAGGAAGAGTAGAATTAATATTTTTAATGTGTCGTAAACAAAAAAGTTTAAGGCAGTTCCCAAACGAGTGGTCTCCGCAATATTAAATACGTTGTAAATTAGCCAGTCTGAAAAATTTTGTAGCCAGTCAAACATAATTTATACTATCAATTTTGTATTTTCATGATTTACAATTACCCACAACAATTTCCTGAATCAGCATTGGCTCCAACAGCTAAAACATCTCCTTTCGTTGGAAATCCTTTCTCCGCCCAGCGAATCATTCCGTGTTGCATATTCACCACTTGATCATAGCCGTGATTTTGTAAAAAATTAGCTGCTCTTAAACTGCGAGCGCCACTTCTACAAGCCATGACGATTTTCTTATCTTTTGGTAATTCAGAAAAGCGATCTTCAAATTCAGATAACGGAATATGCACTAAATTTTCAGCGACATAAGCCAATTGATCTACTTCATTTTTCTCGCGAACATCAACTAAAAGAGCTCCTTCTTTTAACCAACTTTGCGTTGTTGTAGGACAAATTTCTTTAACACTCATATTCTTAAAATTATGCGTTCAACATTTCTTTAATCTCACCAATAGTAGCAACTCTACCTTTTACTTTGATTTCTTCATCAATAAGCAAAACAGGAGTTGTCAAGACATTATATTTCATCATCTCTTCAATGTCTTCTATTTTTTCCACAGTTGCTTCGATATCTAACTGCTTTAGTGCTTCTTCCACATTAGAAAAAGTGGTTTTACACTTTGGACATCCAGGTCCTAATACTTTTATTGATTTCATTTTATCTTGTTTTTAGTTTATATTCGCAAATATACGAATATTAATTCGTAGTTCGTAGTTATACGAACATTTATTTAAAAAAATTATTTTAGAACATTGCTTATTAGTGATTTAGCCTTTGATAAATTTTCTTGATTCACACAATATTTCACACTTGGAGGTGTAATATTTCCTTGAATCAACCCAGCCTTTTTGAGTTCATTGAGGTGTTGAGACAATGTTGATTTAGCTATCGGTAATTCATTCGCCATGTCTCCATGGTAGCAACATGACTGATTGGTGAGTAAATCCAATATTGCAATACGAATTGGGTGTCCCAAAGCTTTCGCATATTTTGCGAGTTCTTTTTGTTCCTCAGTCAAAATATAATTGCTAGTTATTTTAGTTACTTCTTTCATATGTTCGTAAAATTACGAAATATTTTTTACTTTGAAATGTTTCAATTTGGAAATTCTTCAATTAGTCAATTTAGAAATGGTTAATTGGTTAATTTCCAAATTGGCTAATTTTCAAATTGAACAATTGATTAATGGTTTTTTAGTAGTTTTACCACATGTTTGAGAACGACTCTAGATTAACTGCTATCTCTAAACTTGGTCGGAAAGGGATGGGTTGGATTTTCAATACTTCCACCTTTACTGGGAACTTAGTAATTGCGTTATTAGCGAGTTATTTTTTTCGTAAACTTGGATATACGGATGATGTCAACTACGTTTTTCTTATAGGTATTTTAGCAATAGGTCTGTGGATCACGGAAGCAATCCCTCCTTTTGCAGTTGGAATACTGATTATAGCATTATTAATGTTCGGATTTGGAACACCCTACCTTTTTTCAGAAACATCGCCAGTTGAAATATATTTAGACACATGGACAAGTAATGTTATTTGGTTACTTCTAGGTGGATTCTTTTTAGCGGAAGGAATGAAAGTTGCACAAATAGATCGTTCATTATTTGTTTTTACGTTGAATAGGTTTGGCCGTTCTCCACGCTACCTACTTTTCGGATTGATGATGACGACAGCTTTTGGCAGCATGGTAATGTCAAACACCGCTACTACAGCAATGATGATTTCTTCTGTTTTACCAATGGTCAATCTTATTGGGAAGGAAAATCCTTTTGCTAAATCAATATTAATTGGTATACCTGCAGCCGCAGCTGTCGGAGGTATCGGAACGATAATCGGAAGCACACCCAACGCGATTGCTGTAGGTGCTTTACAAGAAATCGGAATTAACATCACCTTTTTAGACTGGATGATTTTTGGTTTACCGATCGCTCTAATCTTGGTATATTCATTTTATAAGATCTTAGCACAGAGTATTCCAAAAACAATGAATATTGAGGATTTGAAACTAGCTCATTTATCAAGGTCTTCGAGTGCTGACAAGAAGGATAAACGGGCTGTAATCTTTACATTGATCATGACCATATCTTTGTGGCTCACCGAACCAATTCACGGTATTCCAGTCGCTGCTACATCAGCAGTTCCCATCGTATTTCTCACGCTTACTCAGGTGATTAAAGCCGAGCAAGTTCGCGCTTTACCTTGGGATACATTGATGCTCGTAGCTGGAGGTTTGGCACTTGGTTTAGCCATTGTAGAAGTAGGACTTTCGACATTGATAATGGAAGCGTTATCAAACTTAGCATTTCACCAAGTCTGGATTGTGATCATCTTCAGCTTTATAGGAATTTCATTATCGAATATCATGAGTAATACTGCTGCATCAGCCATTCTTGTTCCTCTTGGACTTTCTTTAACTGGTATTTTTGGAATTGCTACTCCATTGATTATAGCTATTAGCTGTTCATGTGCACTTCTATTGCCCGTTTCTACTCCTGCCAATGCTATCGCTTATTCTACAGGGATGATTGAACAAAAAGACTTTCGAAAAGGTGGATTATTCTTTATAGTTGTAGGTCCAATTGTCGCATTTGGTATTGTTATGCTTTGGAGTTGGATTTTTACGTAAACTCAAAGCTTAACCGATCCAGTTTCCTTTTAAATAACTATTAAGAAGGTATAATTGTAATAGAACGTTTAAAATCACTAGTGGGATAAAGTAATATTTAAGTAGTTTATACTTATAAATTAATAAACTCTGAGCTAAAGCAAATATTAAAATTGCAACCCCAAATACAAGTGAGTTATTATAGTCCAATCCAATAATTGAATAAAAAGGGATCCCGAAAATGAATAAAATAATTACACTCACAATTACAGGAAGGCTTAATGAAGAAGCTTCTAATTTAATAGAAATCAACCTTTTAAATAGAATGTAATGTAAGAAAGGATTACAAAAAACATATCGATTTATACTAAGTATTGTTGTTCTCCCATCCTCGACTGGGTGAAAAAAAAGTACATAAACCAATATCATCACTAAATAGCTTAGACCTATAACTTCAAGTTGTGATAAATCATGAGGTTTTCCTTTAATTTTTTTAAAAAAGAATGCCTTAATTAATAAGAACAGAGCGATAAAAGCAGTAAATAACGCCAAAGCATCTAGCCATAAAATTCGGTAACCCCTCCATGTAGTTAAAGGTAAAGAAGTAAGCTTAAATTCATGCCCCCATTGATTAACTTGACTTTTACTATAAGCAAATAAATCACCCGTTTCCAAACCAATTATTACAAATCCTATAAATGCACCTAAAAGAAGTGAAACTATAGTCAAAAAACTGTTTTTAAATACGGTTTTATCTTGAAAAAAAAGATTCAAGACAACAAGCGCAGGAATCAAAAAGAAAAAAACTGGACGAACAACGGACAGAAGAATTGCGAAAATTATTATCATCCAGACTTCACCCTTTACCCAACCAAAAATAAATAGAATCGCAAAAATATAAAATAGTGATTCTGAGTACGGTAAGAAGAAGAAAAACGTTGATGGAAGTGATAGAATTATCAAATATTTTTTCCAATCTGATTGAGTAATTTCTTTCAAAATAAATAAACCTGAAATAAAAAGACCTCCATTAATAATAGAAATCATAAGGGGAGTCGCTCCTAATAATTTCCATAAATAAGGAAACCCTGGGAAAAATCCTGCATTACATTGATTTTCTAAATCTAGATAATAACCTTCGTTAACAATTGAATGATACCATGAGGAATCCCAATTCAGTAAGTTATTATTATTAGGAAATTCAGATAAAACTCCCAGCTGGACTAATAAGAAATATCCTATTATATAACTCGAAAAAGTAACAAGTAAATAAATAAACCATCTTAAAGTTGTCTTTGAGTCCATCTAAAGCTATATTTTTCCAACAAAATAATATTCCTGTTTCTTCCTGTAGCATTGAACAAACTGTCTTTTGCTATAATGGTTCTCAGACTTAATAAATGCATCTAAAGCGTAGATTTTATAACCAAATGACGAAAGGTACTCAAAAAACTCTTCAGGATGTATGTTGTAAAAATCACTTGCTCCGACACCAAACTCAAAGAGTAAAATTGGCTTATCTGCGGATAAGATTCTTTTAGATCCTTTTAATACACCAAATTCTCCCCCTTCAACATCAATTTTAATAAAATCGATACTTGCATTAGCTGGAATACAATCATCCATCGTTTTTATTTGCACCTCAATCTCTTCAATCTGAGGCTCAATATTATCGTAATCTCTCTTTTTAAGTCCACTATAAGCGGGTGCATTCACTACGTATTGGAAAGTATCAACACCATTTTCTTCACCTAAAGCATAGGGAAATATAGTGGCTTTATTATGGTATTTATTCTTTAAAGCATTAAAAAAGACCGGAATTGGTTCAAAAGCAAAATGATTTCCATTAGAACATTGATTTAATAGTAAATCTAATATCTCTCCTTTATGGCATCCAACATCAATACAGTTTGAGTTATTATTTAAATACTTTCGAATGATTTTTTTCGTCAGTCTGTCGTACTTCAAGTTTTTAGTTAAATCAAGATGTAATGTGTTTAGAACGCTTCTTATAAAACTTTTCATTATTAACCTTCTTATTCTTTTACAACTCGATATGTATGTGCTTTGTCTTCATCATTAATAATGACGAAATACACTCCGCTCTTTAAGTTTGAAATATTGATCGTAGTATTGCTAATAACCACTTTTTGGATTTCACCCAATGTATTAATCACTTTAATATCTTTAACTTGATTAGATAACTCGTCTGGAATATGAAGCATTCCTTCAGTTGGATTTGGATACAAGTGTCTTTGATCACTCACACTAAATTTATTTATATTCACTAAATCATTTCCAAGGTTACTATCGGTTTGATGTTCGTGATTAGGCCCTATTTTTACCACCATAAGATCATTCCCATTAGAGAGATTAACTCTATCATCACTACAGGTACCAATACAAATAATCCCACCATCAGAAGTCGCTACAGTCTGGTTGAATTCATCATCATTCAAACCTGATGGATGAATAGCTGGCCCTAAAAAGTACATTGATCTGTGATATCTGTAAATTAAAGCATCCCACCCTACATTATAAACATTAAAAAATGGAGCGGTAGTTTTAATTGTCCAATAAAGCTTGTCATTAGCGATGATTTCAAGTGAAGTTACAAAGTCGTCGCCCTCAGTACTCCCAACTTCTTCATTAATAATGTTATAACTATTATCCAACCTAAGTATAACGCTATTTAAATATTCTAAACTTGTTGCATTCACAGCACCTGCAACATAAGTTTGATCATCAAAACGTTTTATATCTCGAAAAGAAGCCGGTCCATCTTGATCATATAACCATTGTTCTATAAAACTTCCGTCTTCATGCATTTTCAATATAATTCCAGAATTCGCTCCGTTATTATAATATTCTCCACATACAAGGAAAGAAGTGTCATCATATGGCGTTAATGCATATCCTATATCATTGCCTTCATTTTGAATTTGAGTTTCCCACAGCTCATTGCCATTTTCATCGATTTTGTACATTAAAATATCCTTCCCTTCACTCAAAAAGCCTTCAGTTTCTCCTACTAAAACAAAGCTTCCATCGTCTAATCTGATCGCATCCCAAAGTCTTTCTCTATCTGAAGTGCCATAATTATTCTCCCATTCTAAAACTCCATTTTCATCAGTTTTAGTGAGCGTAAAGTCAAAGCTTTCATCTCCAAAGCTATTTGAATATCCAGCAATCCAAAAGCCTTCACCTGTTTCATGAAACACTCTTCTTCCCCAGTTACTATTGCTACCTCCATATCCTTTGGTCCACTCGTGACTTCCTTCAGCATCAATTACCATCAATAGTGTTTTTGATGTATTGTCATCCAATGAAGAAGTACTTCCTGTTATGGCATACTTTCCATTATCCAGTTGTGTGATTCCTTGTCCATAATCAAATAGACCTCCTGTATAAACTTTATAAAAGCTAGTTGAATCTTGTGCTATTGAAAAATTAGTTCCAAGAATCAAGAACCAACAAAAAGCGAAAAGAACTTGAAAATATTTACTTATTTTTTTCATAAAAATGTGTTTTTACAATCCACTACCTCTTTTATAAAGCAAAAGGAATTAAAACTTGTATACATTGTATCAATCAATAGTTTCACTATTTATAATTTTGATTCGAGTTCAAAGTTTGTTTTTAAATTTAGTTTTAATAATGCATTTGAATAAACCTGATTATCATTTTGAGAAGTGCTAACCATATTTACAATAACCTTCACATATCTCATATCAGGGAGTTGATCTACTACTTCTTCATCTACTTCAAAAAACAACTCATCTTTCACAGGGACATGTTGATTTTGAGCACTATTTAGTGTTGCTGGATTAATTTGTCCATCAGCAGTAATTGTGTTCAACTCTTCACCGTCTTCATTTAGTAAGGATAAAATTACATTTCCTCCAAAAGGAAAGCTATTCTCTGTGTTTAAAATAAAACGTCCAGATTTTACCTGTGCAAAGTTATCTTGCTCAGCTATGTCTACTTCAAATGTATCAACTAGAGTGAGATCATTCAACCCTACTTTTAAAGGGAAGTTGGCTTTTAACCTAAAGTCAATTGAACTACTAGGAAAAATTTCATCATTTCCTGATGATGTATTCCCCCAAGGATTAATATAAACACCATAACCAATGTGGTATTTATAACCTAAATGCTCTAAAAATGGTTGTATAGAACTATTATTATTGTCAAATTCAAAAGCTGTTTCAGAGGGCGTAAGACTCTCCCACTCTCCCTGAGCGACATCTATATTAAAAGGTTGATTAAAGTTAGGATGAGTTAATGAAACTAAGTCTCCTGATTTGTTTTCACTATCAAATTTTGTAATATTTCCCTGACCAATCACTTTTAACCCATTAAAAATTTGAAGTTTTAAATCAATTTCATCTAAGACCAAATTACCACTCGTTATATTTTTTAAAAAATCTACTTCTAACACTGTGGTGTCCGTGATGTCTACAGATCCAAAATAACCTTTAGCGTAATCTAGTTTAAGGTCAACAATATCAATTGTAAACCGAATAACATCTTGATCAGTAATAACCACAGAAGCCCCATCTGGATCTGTTTTGGCTTTCATTCTCGACTGAATAATATTAGAACTATTTCCTGATTCACCACGCATATCAATACTATAACCACTTAAGTCAAAGTTAAAAGTACTTTTCCCTGGCCCACTGGCCCCTGCAGCTGGCACAGTTTCTACCTGAGAAAAAGTTACTCCATTTTTGGTTACCCCAGGTAGTTCAATTTCAAAAATTGTTTTTGTTTCGAGCGGGTTTTCTATTTCAATGTTAGCATCACCTCTCTCTACTCGAGCTTTAGTGACAACAGCGCCATCTATATCAAATTCATTATTCTGAACATCATCAACATAGTTTGTACCTGGACTTAAGTTAAGTGAGCTAACAGAAATAGTGAAGTCTTGAATTATCGATGTATCAGGTAAATCTATCAATTCAAACAAATCAAAACTAAATATTTCTCGATCTAGGATTAACTGAACAGATTCATCATTATTTATTGCTAATGTTGAGTCGTTAACAAAGTTGGTAATATCAAGTGTGTCGTTAAATATTGGAGCAATCCAGTTACTTCCCCATGAAGTAGGTTCTTTTTTGCACGAAGCAAATAGTACTAAAACAAGAATTACTGTTGTAAAAAACTTCATAAGTTTTATTATTGCTTCAACTATATAACGGCACAAACGATTACATAGTTGGATTTCAACAAAAATAGGGATAAATTATAAGACTTGACAAGAAATTAAACACAATTCAATTAGAACTTATTTCGAGCAACTATAATCAATTATCTAAGTTTAGTTTTTCTTAGTAAAGCCTTTTCTTCTTGTCTTTTCTTCCACTTTTCCAATGCATATTTTTGCATGTCTTCAACCTTGTCTTTTTCATCTACAATTTCAAAACCAAGGAGTGTTTCTATGATATCTTCAAGCGTAGCAATTCCATCCATACCGCCATACTCATTGGTTACAATTGAGATTTGTTGCCTCCCCTTGATAAGTTCTTCCCAAGCAATAAATAATGTTGTATCGTGTGAGAAAGTTAAAACTTCATTACTGATATCCTTAAGCTTTAATTCAAATTTATCTCTGGCTAACTGTTCAAAGACATCAGACCTAAAAACAAAACCAGTAATATTATCTCGTGTTCCTTTAAAAATTGGGATTCTAGAAAAATGAATAAACTCCTCATTTTCCATAAAATCTTTTAACATCATCTCTTCATCAGCAACAACAGCCACAATTCTTGGCGTCATAATTTCCGATATTCTAATACTTTTAAGTCGAATGAGATTTTGAATGATTTTATTCTCTTTCTCCCCAAAAATACCTTCTGCTGTTCCAATACTAGCTAATGCGGATATTTCTTCTCGGCTCGTACTTAGTCTCTTGTGTTTTCTAGCTAACAATTTAGTCAATAAGGCGGATAAAAAGACAAGCGGATAAGTAATAAAAATCATTGCCTTGACTATTCTCGCTGAGACGCCCATCAATTCTCTACTGTAATTTGCACCTAAAGTTTTTGGTATAATTTCAGTTAAAACAAGAATTAGCAATGTTAATACTGCTGAAACAACTCCAAAATATGCATCTCCAAATACAATTGTAGCCTGAGCGCCAACACCTGCTGCACCAACTGTATGAGCTACTGTATTTAATGAAAGTATTGCTGATAGAGGTTTGTCAATATCTTTTTTTAAATCGATAAACGCTTTTGCATTAACATCTCCTTTATTTGCTTTTGCCCTCAAATAAGAAACAGGTGTAGACAACAAAACAGCCTCCATGATCGAACATAACGCTGATGTGAATAATGCAATGAATAAGTAAACTAATAAAAGTGCCATCTTTATTTTACTATGATGAAAAGAAAGTGAAATCTAAGATTATCAACTTTTATAAAGATAATTAAAAAAATTGCTCTTAAAGATGGTAAATGTTAAAGTTTACTTTTTTTAACTATAAAGTTATTGATAACCTCACTAACTTCTTGTGCCTTATCAACTATCATGAAATGACCACCTCCCTCAATTAAATAAAGATTTTCACTTTCGGTTGGAGGCAAAATTCTATCTTCTGTACCGCTGATATGGATCACTGTTTCTAGTTTGGTCTCATTCTCCCAGTTGACAAGCTCCTCGACTGCCCATTTTGTAAAGCTTAAATCTGAATCATCTAAAATTGCGTCTAGTTCGTCTTTATTATCCGTTCCAAACATAAAATATGATAAACGTCTTGGCGGGTCATACATTTTTGTTGACAAATAATCATTCAAATTAAACCTGCCTATTAATTTGAAAAGTGAAGTTAAACCATCTTTTGTTTCGGCTGTCGAGACCAATACTGTTAGCTTTGGGTTTAACTTCTGACTTATTTCGGTTGCTACTAATCCTCCAAAACTTACACCTAAAATGCCAAACTCTTCTGACTGGTCAATTGGTTCAGACAACCGCATAGAATACGATTCAATGGATTCGTTTTCATGAGGATCTATCCATTCTAAAGGGATTAACTCACAATGATCTAGCTCTAGTCCTTCAAACACTCTACTATCAACACCTAAACCGCTTACAGCATAAAGTTTTAATTTATTTTCAGGTTTATATTCATCAAGATTTAATCCTTCAATACTAAAAAATTCATTTTTAAAAGAAGTTTTATTATTGGTCACTAAGCTTTTATCAATTCTTATGTAATCATTATTCTCAGAGCTACTTACATCATAATCTTTACCTTCCACAGTAACTTTTAATATAACTACGCCAGTTTTAGTCGACGTATTAGGGGCATATTCAAGTGAGGCTAAGTCTTCTTTAAATTCTTTAAGTTGATCTTTAGACAAATAAAATGTTACTGAATCATTCTTAACTTTAACTTTTTCTATTTTATCAACATCAACAAAATCAGAAAAACTCATTTCTTTTTCAGTTTTACAGCCGAGTAGAATTAAGGCAACAAAAAGAACTAAGTAGATTACTTTCATCAATTTCTTTTATTAAATAAATATCGCTAAATCAGAGATGCATTAAAAGCCGTATAAACTAAAAAAATTTAAGCTTTAAAATTATGAGCTAAACATACATAGTCTCTTGCTGTTGAGCAATTTTTTCATCTTTTAAATACTCATCATAAGGCATCATTTTATCAATCATGCCAGTTGGAGTCAATTCGATGATGCGATTGGCAACAGTTTGCACTAATTCATGGTCATGAGATGTAAATAAAATTACTCCTGGGAAGTCAGCCATTCCGTTGTTTAATGCTGTAATCGACTCCAAATCCAAGTGATTTGTCGGTTCATCCATCATTAAAAGGTTTGCCTTTACCATCATCATTCTTGAAAGCATACAACGCACCTTTTCGCCTCCTGAAAGAACTGTAGCACTTTTTGTCGCTTCTTCACCTGAGAATAACATTCTCCCTAAAAATCCACGAATGAATACTTCTTCGCGCTCTTCGTCTGTTTGAGCATAAGTTCTTAACCAATCGATCAGTGTTTCATCCTTTTGAAAGAAAGCGTGATTATCGTTAGGTAAATATGCCGTTGTAATTGTCGTTCCAAAATTAAAATCACCCGTTTTAGCAGCTTTATTTCCGTTTAAGATTTCAAAAAAAGCAGTTAATGCTTTAGAATTTTTGGAGATAAATGCAATCTTATCATCTTTAGCTACATTGATATTCACATCTTTAAACAAAGTCTCACCATCTTGTTCACACGACAAATTATTTATGTGTAATACTTGATCTCCTACTTCTCGATCTTGTTCAAAAATAATCCCAGGATATCTTCTCGAAGATGGTTGGATTTCGTCTAAGTCTAACTTGTCAAGTAATTTTCTTCTACTTGTTGCTTGCTTTGATTTTGAAGCATTTGCCGAGAAACGAGAAATAAATTCTTGTAATTCTTTCTTCTTCTCCTCAGCCTTTTTGTTTTTATCTGCTCGTTGTCTTGATGCCAACTGAGATGATTTATACCAGAACGTATAGTTTCCTGTAAACAAATTTATTTTAGAGTAATCGATATCGCAAATATGTGTGCAAACCGTATCTAAAAAGTGACGGTCGTGAGATACAACAATCACAGTGTTTTTAAAATCCAACAAGAAGTCCTCCAACCATTCAATTGTTTTTAAATCTAAATCATTCGTAGGCTCATCTAGAATAAGCACATCTGGATTTCCAAATAGTGCTTGTGCTAATAAAACACGTACTTTAATATCATTTGGCACATCCTTCATCAACTGATTGTGATAAGTCTCACCTATGCCTAAATTTGAAAGTAAAGTTGCTGCATCAGTTTCGGCATTCCAACCTTCCATATCGGCAAACTCTGCTTCTAGTTCAGATGCTTTCATCCCATCTTCATCAGAAAAATCAGGCTTAGCATAAAGTGCATCTTTCTCAATCATTATTTCAAACAGACGTTTATGACCACGAATTACAGTTTGCAATACTTCAAAATCATTGAATTCAAAGTGATCTTGCTTTAAAACAGCCATACGCTTCCCTGGCTCGAGAGAAACCTGACCTTTAGTTGGATCTTGATCACCAGTTAATATTTTAAGAAATGTTGACTTTCCAGCACCATTGGCTCCAATAACACCATAGCAATTTCCGTGAAGAAATTTAAGGTTTACTTCATCAAACAATACCCGCTTACCAAATTGTAAGGTTAAATTATTAACTGCAATCATACGCTTATTCTAATTTTTTGCAAAGATAGTTTATTTTGTAGAGACTATAACTATTAAAAAATGAAGAGAATGTACTAAGTTTTGAGAAGTTCAAAAACAACAACTATTCATCATCTAAAACAGCTCTCAGTTTCTGACGCAATTGTCTATTGTAAGTCTCCATTAAATATTTGAAATAATTTTTCGTGGATTTTGCTATACACTTAGTATATTGCTTTAACCGGTGCTCAATATGTTCCTGAAGCGCTTCCATCAGATCCAAACCATCGTAGAAGTCTTCTGCTTTGTTTTTGATAGCTTCAAAATGGTTTTCAAGAGATAAATCAACAGCTATTTTTCCTTTTTCACCTTTATCGATACATTCTTCGTAAACCTTCTTCATTGCAAATTGATCCAATATTTCTGTATCAATTCTTTCTCTTATATGTTTAGGAAGTTTATATTCTGCCTCAAACGTTAAATCATCTTGCTCAGTTAGCCTCGATTCTAAAAAGCGATCTGGGAAAAGAAAAGCGTCTCTCCAATTGATATAGTCTTGCCATAACCCAAAACGGCGAACGTTATTTCCTAAATCAATCAAGCGAAACATGTCTTTATTTGGCAATCTACGAGACCCACGCCCAATCATTTGGTGATAAAGGGTAAGTGAGCGTGTTGCTCTATTTAGAATTATTGTTTCAACGGTTGGCTCATCAAATCCTGTAGTTAAAATACCAACAGAAGTTAGAATAGCATCTGGTGTTTCTTTGAACCATTTTAAAATATCTTTTCGATCTTTATCAGAAAAAGTACTATCGAGGTGTCTGATTTTATATCCACGTTTATCAAACGTTTCCTGAACGCGAACGCTTGTTTCTATTCCTGAGTTAAAAATCAATGTTTTTGTTCCAACAGCAACTTCTTCATATGCAAAAAGCAATTTTTCCTGCATGAAATAATTTCCATAGACTTGTTCAGAACTACTCACCGTAAAATCCCCGTTAGACCCAATTTTTAAGCCATGCAAGTTCACATCATAAGTAAACGTTTCAGCATTGGCTAAATAACCACTTTCAATGAGAGATGAAATACTTTCACCTACCTTTAGTTCATCATAGTGGTCGTTTAAAGGCAATGCTTTATTTGAGCTCAACGGCGTTGCAGTTACTCCTAAAATATTTGCCTCTACATAATATTGAAATATTTTTCTAAAGCTATTGTAATGTGCTTCATCGACAATCACTAGACCAATGTTTTTAATGAAGTTTTCATCCTCCTGAAGCCTGTTGTTCAACGTCTCTACCATTGCAATAAAGCAATTATATTCCTTTTGATCATCAAGTGTTTTTACTTCACTGTTAATGATTTTGTTGCTTACGCCAATAGCAGAAAGCTGCTTAGAAGTTTGGACAGATAGCTCTATTCTATGCGTTAGAATTAATACTTTTTTATCCCATTCATCAATATACTGCTTTCCTATTTCAGAGAATATTACAGTTTTCCCACCTCCTGTAGGTAGTTGAAATAGTAAATTAAAGTCTTTACCATGCCCTTTCAACTCTGTAATTATTTGGTCAACAGTCCTTTTCTGGAAAGGATAAAGGGTTTTTGGTTCAAAAAGGGCTTCGTCTATCATACTTTTCTAATCTCGAAAATTGGGCTACAAAAGTACACTCTTTTTCGTGAAGAAAAAAATTATTGTCAAATTATATGATAACATCACTTATTTGTTCGTTGTAAATTGAGACTTTTTAGTGACGATTTATAGTGACGAGTGACGTCGACTGGGCACATGTGCCGACAGATTCGGTAAGCCAGTCTTAGTCACGAATCGGTAGTGAGGAGGATTAAAAAGACGCTCTAAGTTACGCCCTGCTATTCGTCACTAAGTGAGCTCCGCGAACACTGTCACTCGTCACTATAAATCGTCACTATCAAAAGGTTGAAAAGTGAAACTAATGTTACACGAATAAGCCAAGAATATTACTATTTTTGTCCTTTGAAAAATTAACAAAGACATGAGCAATATACAAAACGTAGAATGTTTAATCATAGGTTCAGGACCTGCTGGATACACAGCAGCAATATATGCTGCGAGAGCTGATATGCATCCTGTCATGTATCAAGGGCTTCAACCAGGGGGACAATTGACAACAACAAATGAAGTAGAAAACTTCCCAGGATATCCTGACGGTGTTACTGGTCCTGAAATGATGATGCAATTGCAAAAGCAAGCTGAGCGTTTTGATACTGATGTTCGCCCTGGCTTTATCGAAAAAGTTGACTTCTCGGGACCGATACACAAGTGCTGGGCAGATGACGGAACTGAAATTCATGCAAAAACAGTTATTATTTCCACAGGTGCTTCTGCAAAATATTTAGGTCTTCCATCAGAGCAAAAATACCTTGAAATGGGTGGTGGAGTTTCAGCTTGTGCTGTATGTGATGGATTTTTCTATAAAGGTCAAGAAACTGTTATTGTAGGTGCAGGTGACTCAGCTTGTGAAGAAGCGCATTACTTGTCAAAAC
Source organism: Brumimicrobium sp. (assembly GCA_040882265.1). Taxonomy (GTDB): domain Bacteria; phylum Bacteroidota; class Bacteroidia; order Flavobacteriales_D; family Crocinitomicaceae; genus Brumimicrobium. Next base: position 38,370 of record JBBEBO010000182.1, read on the forward strand.
TTTGTACAAAAGTGACTATGCTCGTTCGTAGAAATGAATTTAGAGCTTCAAAAATCATGGAAGACCGTGTGAAAAACACAAAAAACATCGAGATTCTATTCAATACTGAAACTGTAGAGGTTCTCGGTGATGACAACGGTGTTACTGGTGTTACAGCAATAAATAATAAAACAAAAGAAACATTTGATATTCCATGTACTGGATTCTTTCTAGCTATTGGACACAAGCCAAACACTGATATCTTCAAGGATTACCTCAATACTGACGAAGTAGGATATATCAAATACGAACAACCTGGCACTTCAAGAACGAATGTTCCGGGGGTTTTTGTTGCAGGTGATGCAGCAGACAAAGTCTATCGACAAGCAGTTACAGCAGCAGGAACTGGTTGTATGGCTGCTTTGGATGCTGAACGTTATTTGTCTGCATTGGAAGGGTAAGTTTCCCCAAGTATAGACGTATGGACGTATTGCAATACGTCCATACGTCTATACTGATAGGTTATTATATCATCTCATCAAAACTTGGTATATCTTTAATGTAATCGATCGTTTGTTGTTTGTGATTGACCCAAGCCACAATCGTCTCCAATCCATTCGTTAAAATCAACCAATCTACCCTCAATTTATAATTGTATTGAGCAATTTGGTAAAATGTGTTTTCTGAAAGTTTTATTTCTGGTGCTTTGCATTCGATTATTGCGATTGGTTTAGAGTTTCTGCCGAATATAACTCCATCACATCGCCTTTTGAGCTTATTTACTTCAATATTAAATTCCGAGGCAATCAATCCAACTGGAACTTGTTTTTCATTCACTAAATAATGTAGAACATGCTGTCTCACCCACTCTTCTGGTGTAAGCTGTAATTTCTTTTTGCGGAAAATATCCCAAACGAAAACTTTTCCTTCAGATTGAGTGAGCTGTAATGAAGCTTTTGGAAAATTTAATGGTGTGAACATGAGTTTAACTAATCCTTTAATCCATATTCAGCTAATAAAATGCTCCATTCATAACTTTCAGTAGCTTTGAGTAATGCTGTATTTACTTCTTTCCTCAATGAATCTGAAACATTTGTATTCATTCCAAGCGCATAATATTGAGGGTTGTAACGAATTTCCAAAATTCTCAAATCATTCAAGTTTTCATTTTTCTGCATTTCTTTAAGTAATGGCAAGTCGTATGCAGCAGCTTCGATATCATCATTTTCTAAAGCTTGAATCAGCTCCTCTTTTGTAGGGTACAAGGTCTTATTTTTGAAAAAATTATCTTTTAACCATTTATGTGTCGCAGAGTTCTCAACTGTTCCTATTTTTCGTTCTTTGAAGTCTTCTATACCATCAGAAGCTGTCCCTAATTCTGTCACCGTTAGAGAAGACGCTATACTCGCTGTAAAACCAGAAATGATCATTATTGCAGCAAACATCCATATCAATGCTACCACTCTTCCACCAGTAGTTTTTGGGGATTTATCACCATAGCCAACAGTTGTCATGGTTACTGCAGACCACCAAAACCCACTCCACAAACCTTTTACACCTCCTCCAAACTCTTCAGAATTCAATTTTCTTTCAAAGAGCCATTCTAGAAAACCAAAAATTAAAATAACTAAGGCTAGTGCACCTAAGGCTCGAAAAAAGTTTAAAGAAAAAAAGGTTTTTAAAAATAAAAGTGTCTGATCCCAACTAGAAAGGTTCTTGGTCATAACTCCTGAATGGGCTAAATAAAAAGGCACTGAAAAATTCAGGGTTTCTAAACGTTCACTAGTAATTGATAAAGGGAATATTGCTAAATCAATCTCTCCTTTATCAATACTTACCAAAATTTTATCAGCATTGATTTCAATAAGATCAAAGTGATATTCATTTTCTTCAGCTATTTCATCCCAGAGCCAAGCCAAAGGACCCTGAAGTGTTTCATTCTGTTTGTATATAAAAGGTGCACCCTCAGTATAACCGACTTTTATTGTATCATTCGTTTTGGAATAGATATTGGTCAAAGCAGTAAATGAAATGACTAATAAGTAAAGAGAGAGTTTCATACGTCTTTAATTTATTTTTTAAAGGTCATCCCGACAAAAATTGGGATTACCTTCATTGATGTTTAACTGCGTTGCCTGCTTCGCAGGTGTGTCCTTTTCGCCATGGATTATTTCGAACAATAGTGAATATCAATATAATTTCTACGAAATTAATTAAAATTCATAATTCAGCCATTATTTAAGTTTTGAGTAAAACGAATATTTACCGTTGTTAATATTCATCCTCCTTTAGTCCTAAGAGTAATGAAAAGTTCAAAAAAGTTTCTTTTCTTTACAGCTCAAAATAAATAAATTAAATATGAAAAAATATTTTTCAATACTTCTCGCTTCAACGTTTTTGCTTTCGGCAAATGCACAAGAGCGAAAAATTGATTTCGTAGAGTACAACCTAGACAATGGAATGCATGTTATACTTCACGAAGATAAAAGCACGCCTATTGTTGCTGTTTCAGTAATGTACCACGTTGGATCAAAAAATGAAGCCTCTGATAGAACAGGGTTTGCACATTTCTTCGAGCATTTATTATTCGAAGGCTCACAAAACATTGACCGAGGTGAATATGATAAATATGTTGAACGAAACGGTGGGACTTTAAATGCAAATACTTCTCAAGATAGAACTTATTATTATGAAATATTCCCATCTAACAACCTTGAACTAGGTCTATGGCTAGAGTCAGAGAGGCTTCTCCATGCAAAAGTTGATGAAAAAGGAATTGAAACACAACGTGAAGTTGTAAAAGAAGAAAAACGCCAACGTGTAGATAATCAGCCTTATGGGTCTTTTATGGCTGAAGCATTTGATCGGCTTTTTGAAAAACACCCTTACAAATGGACACCTATTGGATATATGGAGCATTTAGATGCTGCACAAGAAGAAGATTATATCACCTTCTATCAAACATTTTATGTACCCTCTAATGCAACACTTTCAATTGCTGGAGATATTGACATTGAAGAAGCAAAAGTGATGATTGATAAATATTTTGGAAGTGTAGCTAAGGGACAAGCGATAAATCTATATCGTGACTACCTCATATTGGATGCAGAATCTTTTAAAGAAAAACACGATATTGAAAAAAGTGCTTTTAGTAAAGAAGATTTTTTTGGAGAAAGTTCAAAAGAAGGGATGAATGCAATTGAAAAATACAAAAATATTCCTACTAAAGTACCAAGACCTGAAGTAGTAGAGCCACCATTAGATAAAGTTAAAGCTGATACAATTTATGACAATATTCAATTACCAGCGGTATTTTTAGCATATCATTCTCCTGCACAAAACACTAAAGACTCCTATGCACTTGAAATGTTAAATTCAGTTCTAGCTGAAGGTACAAGTTCACGTTTAAACAAACGCATTGTTGAAGAACAAGAGTTGGCTGTTACAGCTTTTTCATTCACATTTCCCCTTGAAGATCCTGGCATGGCTTTAGTGGCTGCAATCGCAGCAAAAGACATTGAATTAAGTAAACTTCAAGATGCTTTAGACACAGAAATTGAACTTGCACAAAACGAACTTGTGACTGAAAAAGAATTTCAAAAAGTAAAAAATCAATACGAAAATGATTTTTATTCTTCAAATAGCACAGTTGCAGGTAAAGCTGAAAGTTTAGCAAATAATTATGTTTATTATGGTAACACTAATTTAGTTAATGAACAGTTAAACGTATATGAAGAGATTACTAGAGAAGACCTTCAGCGCGTAGCTAAAAAGTATTTAAAAGAAGATGCTCGTGTAATTTTACATTATTTACCAAAAGAAGAAAATTAAATTGAATCAATAATTGTAAACTCTTTAATCCAAGAAGCAATTTGAATTTCAACAACAAAAATATAACTCAATAAAGATGAAAAACATATTATTAAGCTCACTCATTATACTTTCCAGTTTTGTTTCCATATCACAAGTTGACAGAACAATAGCGCCAGTACCAGGTCCAGCTCCAGACATCAATATTGGAGACCCTGAAGTTTTTACACTAGACAATGGAATGAAAGTTATTGTCTCAAGTAATGACAAACTACCTAAAGTTTCATTTAATTTAGTGATGACTTCTGATCCGAGGTTAGAAGGTGATAAAGCTGGTTTATCCGAACTTGCTGGAGACCTTATGCTTTCTGGGACAAAAAACCGTACGAAAGACGAACTCGATCAAGAAAAAGATTTTATTGGTGCTAGTTTATACGCTAGTAGTACAAACATCTACTTAAATTGTATGACTAAGCACATGGACAAAGGTTTAGATATCATGACTGATGTTATGAAAAACGCCTCATTTCCTGAAGATGAATATACTCGAATTAAGAAAAAATATGAGTCTGATTTACTTTCAGTAAAAACTGATCCTAAATCTATGGCTTCTAACGCAATGTATAAAGCTCTATTTCCTAATGAGCACCCGTATGGTGAGGTCATGACCGAAAAGTCCCTTGAAAAAATATCACGTGATGATATTCTAAATTTCTACAAAAACCAGTTTACACCATCAGGTAGTTATTTAGTAATTGTTGGAGATATCTCATTAGAAAAAGCACGTTCAGTTGCTGAAAAAAACTTTGGAGATTGGGAAGGAGGCGTACCCTACGAACAAAGCTACAACGAAGGATACTTCCCCGATGGAAACCGAGTGATTTTTGTTGAAAAACCAGGAGCAGTTCAGTCTGTAATTAACATTACTTTTCCAGTAAAAATGAAACCAGGTGATGAAGACCAAATTAAGCTAAGCGTCTTAAACAAACTACTTGGTGGCGGTGGTTTTGGAACACGGTTAATGCAAAACTTACGCGAGGACAAAGCTTACACTTATGGTGCTTACACTAATTTAGATGTCAACCGAGAAGGTAGCTGGATTTCAGCTCAAGGAAACTTTAGAAATGAAGTCTCTGATTCAGCAATAGTTCAATTTTTATACGAGTTTAATCGTATAACCGAAAACGAAGTGACCAGCGAGGAACTTGAATTAAACAAAGCATCTATGGCAGGAAGTTTCGCAAGAAGTCTTGAGTCTCCAAGAACGATTGCAAATTTTGCAGTGAATATTTTTAGAAATGATCTAGAGCCAGATTATTACCAAACTTATCTCAAAAAACTAAGTGATGTCTCAAAAGAAGACATATTAGAAGTTGCTAAAAAATATTTCACGCCAAATGACATGAACATAATAGTAGTAGGCAACGAAGACGTTTTAGAAAAAATAAAACAGTTTGATGCTGATGGTAAAATTGAAGTTTTTGATGCTTTTGGTAATCCAAGTAAGAAAAAAGAATATCTGCCTGCAGATATTGAAAAAGAAGAGGTTATTGAAAACTATTTAATGGCAGTAACTCAAACTTCTAAACTCAAAAAAGCAAGAAAGGTGATGAAAAAAGTAAAATCACTTGAACAAATATATACAGTTACTCCCCAACAAACACCTGCAGAGCTTACTATGAAGTCGTACTACAAAGCACCAAACAAAAGAGCGATGAGTGTCGAGTTTCAAGGAATGACAGTTCAAGAAGAAGTTTTTGATGGTGAAAAAGGTGCTACTAAAAGAATGAATCAGACTGGTGGTGTTGACTCATCCAAATTGTCAAGTGAAGAAATTGAAGATAAAAAGAAGATGTCTGGTCTATTCCCAGAGCTTGGTCTTTTAGATCATGGTGTTGACTATGAACTTTTGGGCATTGAGGAGAGAAATGATAGTAAGTTTTATGTTATTGAGTATCGATCTGGTGAGACTACAACAAAAGCCTTTTATCATTCAGAATCAATGTTAAAAAAACACACTGAAACAATTACAATAACTGAAGAAGGAACTGAAAATAGTGCTGCTACTTTTAGTGAATTTGAGGAGTACGGTAAAATTTTATTCCCGAAAAGAACAGATCAAATTGTTGGTTCAGCTGGTATGAAAGCTGAAATCAAGGAAATAAATGTGAACACAAAAATTGACGACGACAAGTTTAAGTTGTAAATAAAAACTCCATTTCCAGTTGTGGGGGGGGGGGGGCGGGGGGGGGGGGGGGGGGGGGGGGGGGGGGGGGGGGGGGG
>JBBEBO010000182.1:44451-63368 GCA_040882265.1 Brumimicrobium sp.
CCCCCCCCCCCCCCCCCCCCCCCCCCCCCCCCCCCCCCCCCCCCCCCCCCCACCACTTTATTAATGCGCTATAAAATTCTGGATCATTCGTCTACCATGTGGAGTTAGCACTGACTCTGGATGAAACTGTACTCCCACTAAATCATACTGGTTATGTGCCATAGCCATCACAATACCATCTTCTGACATTAACAAAGGCCTCCAACAATTAGGTAACGGCAATTCTACAGCCCAGCTATGATACAACCCAACTTGAAAAGTATTGGGTAATCCTTCAAAAATGTAATGATTATCGCTAAGATTAGAATTAACAGCAACTCCATGTTTTACATGGTTCATATTATAAAGTTTTCCCTGATAAATTTCAGCCATTGCTTGCATTCCTAAACAAACACCGAGAATTGGGGTTTTGATAGGAGTCTTTTTGATAACATCATACAACAATCCAGAGTCTTTAGGAAGTCCTGGACCAGGCGACAATATGATTTTGTCATAATTAGATAGTTGATCAATGTCAATTTCATCATTTCGAAATACGTCTATCTCAACATCTAATCCGTCAACGTAGTGAAACAAATTGTATGTAAACGAATCATAATTATCTATTATTAGTATCTTCAAGCTACTTTTTAATTCAAATTTACTAAACTTGTACAAAGCTAATTGAAAAATGAAGAAAATAATAAAAATACCAAACGCTCCAGCACCAATTGGACCTTATAGTCAGGCTGTTCTCAAAAACAACACGCTATATGTCAGTGGACAGATTCCCCTTGACCCATTTGATGGTGAATTAAAAATCAGTTCAATTCAAGAAGCTACCAAACAAGTTATGAAAAACATTACTGCATTAGTTGAAACAGCTGGATTCGAAATGGAAGACGTTGTAAAGTGTTCAATATTTTTGAAATCATTAGATGACTTTTCAGCAGTTAATCGTATTTACGAGGAGTATTTCCAAAGTGAACCTCCAGCAAGAGAAACAGTTGAAGTAAGTAAGTTACCTTTGGATGTTCCTGTTGAAATATCTTGTATTGCTCAACGTTAATTTAAGTAGATTAAAAACCATGAAATATTTAATTCTACTTTTCTTAACAGTACTGTTGTTTAGTTGTAAAGGAAAACTAACACAGTTTTATATCGATTACAACTTTGATGCTATAGTTCCCGCATCTGCACAAATTGATTCGCCAGTTACACTAAATACTCCTGAAAAAACTACTAATTCTGAAGTTGAATTTGAATCAAATGATACAAGAAAAGATAAAATTGAACAAATAATTTTAGAAGATCTTGAATTAACGATTATTTCACCTGATGACGAGACTTTTTCTTTCTTAAATGACATAGAAATATACTTGTCGTCAGAAAATCTACCTGAAATTAAAATTGCATATAAAGAAGATATTCCAGAAAATGTAGGAGATAAGATCATTTGTGAAGTTATTAAAAAAGACTTGAAAGAATACATCATGGAAGAATCAATTACAATAAGACTTACCACAGTTACAGATGAAGTTATTACTGAAGACGTTGAAGTTGATATTTTTACGAATTTCTTTGTTGACGCTAAACTTATTAAGTAGAAGATCAATTGGAACAAGATACACTAAAATTATCAGTTATAATTGTCAACTATAATGTTGAATACTTTCTTGAACAATGTTTAAATTCTGTCTTTAAATCAATCCAAAACATCAATGGTGAAGTCTTTGTTGTAGACAATAATTCAATTGACGGATCTGTTGAGATGGTTAAAGAAAAGTTTCCTAAAGCAATATTAATAGACAACAAAGAAAATTTAGGATTCTCAAAGGCAAACAACCAAGCAATGCGTTTAGCCAAAGGAGAATATATTCTTCTATTAAACCCCGACACTGTTGTAGAGGAAGATACTTTTCAAAAATGCATTGATTTTATGGATAAACACTCTAATGCGGGAGGCTTAGGTGTTCGTATGATTGATGGTAAAGGTAATTTTCTTCCAGAAAGTAAACGTGGACTCCCAACCCCATCTGTTGCATTTTATAAAATATTTGGTTTATCTAAACTCTTTCCAAAAAGCAAACGTTTTGGAAAATATCACTTGGGTTACCTAGATGAATTTGAGACAAATGAAATTGAAATTCTAAGCGGAGCATACATGTTTATGCGAAAATCGGCGTTAGAAAAAGTAGGATTGCTTGATGAAGCTTTTTTTATGTATGGAGAAGACATAGATTTATCTTATCGAATAACACAAGGCGGATTTAAGAATTATTATTTCCCAAAAACACAAATCATTCACTACAAAGGTGAGAGCACAAAAAAAAGTAGCATCAACTATGTGTTTGTTTTTTATAGAGCAATGGTAATTTTTGCGGAAAAACATTTTAGTCAGAAAAATGCTAAACTATTTTCGTTTTTTATTAACATGGCAATCTACTTTAGAGCAGGTTTAGCTTTATTTAGCCGTTTTTTAAAGCGGATTGCACTTCCAGCTATCGATTTGGGCGTAATTATTACTGGACTCATTCTACTTACAACAATTTGGGAAAGAGAACACATTGAGTTTCCAATAGAAATATTAAAATATGCTATTCCCTGTTATGCCTTAATTTGGTTTTTTTCAATTTTGTTTTCAGGAGGTTATGACTTTCCAATAAAATTAAAATCCTATTTTCAAGGAGGAATTATTGGCACTGGTATACTTTTAATCATTTACGCTTTATTACCAAAAGATGTACAATTTTCCAGGTTATATATTCTTTTAGGGGCTTCTTGGGTAATTATATATTATCTGATAACAAGATTATTCTTACATATTGTCGTAAAGAATAAATTTGATTTAAAAGGTCTAAAAAGTAAAACCTTTGCAATTGTTGGTGAAGATGATGAGATTGAACGCGTGAAACAAATTCTATTGAACACTTCTCACAAGGTAGCTGAATTACATTACATCGCCCCTACATCATCAAAAAGGGAGCATCATACTGGTTCTATCGAACAATTAGATCAAGTCATTCATATCCATAAAATAGATGAAGTTATCTTTTGTGCCAAGAACAATACTGCGGAAACAATTATTAAGTGGATGTCATATATAGCTTCCAGAGATGTTGAATTTAAAATCGCACAACCTGATAGCTTATATTTGATTGGAAGCAATTCTATTGATACTTCTGGAGATCTTTATGTATTGGAAATTGACAATATCACTCGACAATCAAACAAAAGAAATAAAAGAGCTATTGATTTTATTGTTAGTTCAATATCTATACTTTTTTCTCCCCTTTTAGTTTGGTCATTTAAAAACAAAAAGAGATTTTTTCAAAATTTATGGCAAGTCTGTATTGGTAAAAAATCTCTCGTTGGTTATTCCGTTGAGCCAAGAAACCATCCTTTTAAACTGCCACGTATAAAAGAAGGAATCCTCACTCCGACTGAAGGAAACAAAAACACTGAAGACGATTCCTTAATCGCTAAGCTCAATTTAATCTACGCTCGAGACTATTCTATATTTACAGACCTACAAATTGTCTTTGCACATTGGAGTAAATTAGACCGATAATCCATGAAATTCACTTGCTAAAACCGAATTTTCCGTTATTTTTGTGGTACTAAAATTCGATTAAAACTCTATAATATACAATATGTCACAAGTAGAAATTCGTCTTCCTAAAATGGGAGAAAGTGTTACCGAAGCAACTATAACGAACTGGTTAAAAGGTGTAGGCGACACTATTGAGATGGACGAACCTTTAGTAGAAGTTGCCACCGATAAAGTTGATAACGAATTGCCTTCAGAAGTAGCTGGAACTGTTTCAAAAATACTTTTTGATCAAGATGAAGTTGCTCAAGTTGGAGATGTAATAGCTATCATATCAACGGATGGAGAAGCTCCTACAAACGGCGTTGAGAGTGCTGCAAACGATATTAAAAGTGACGCAGTTAATGAAGTAAAAGCAACTGTTGATACTGCGATTGAAACTTCATCTGCATCGAGTACTGCTGAAATGGATAAAAACGGTCCAAGTGGTAAGTTTTACTCCCCACTTGTGAGAAGTATTGCAAGTAAAGAGGGTATTTCAATGGATGAACTAGAATCAATTGAAGGTTCTGGACAAAATGGTCGTGTAACTAAGAAAGATGTTTTAGGGTACCTTGATAACAGGTCAAATGGAGGTTCAACTACCGCTGCTCAACCAAAAACGGATGACTCTGCTTCAGAGGCTCCAACTAAGAAAGTTCAAGCTCCAAAAGCGAAAAGTGTGCCTTCTATGCCAGGTGATGAAATCGTAGAGATGGATCGCATGAGAAAGATGATTTCTGAGCATATGGTGACTTCAAAACAAACTTCTCCTCACGTAACTTCTTTTGTTGAGGCTGATGTTACTAATATCTGGAATTGGAGAAATAAAATCAAAGGTGACTTTAAAGCAAAAGAAGGTGAGAATTTTACTTTTACGCCAGTATTTGTCCAAGCAGTTGCTCAAGCAATAAAAGACTTTCCTAAAATCAATATAAGTGTTGATGGTGATAAAATAATTCAAAGGCGCGATATTAACATAGGAATGGCAGCTGCTTTACCTTCAGGAAATCTTATTGTCCCTGTAATCAAACAAGCAGATCGTTTAAACTTATATGGATTAGCGAAAAAAGTAAATGAATTAGCAAATAACGCGAGAGAAGGAAAATTAACTTCTGACGATATTCAAGGTGGAACTTATACACTTACAAACGTTGGTACTTTTGGAAATGTGATGGGAACACCTATCATAAATCAACCACAAGTTGCAATTATGGCTACTGGTGCAATTCGAAAAGTTCCTGCTGTAATTGAAACACCTGAAGGTGACTTTATAGGAATAAGATACAAAATGTTTTTATCACATTCTTATGATCACCGTGTTGTTGATGGTGCGCTCGGAGGCATGTTTGTTAAGCGTGTAGCTGAGTATTTAGAAGCATTTGATCCAAATACTAAGCTTTAATATTTAGATTAAATAATAACTTAATAGTCTCGTTTAATGTTTTTTAAACGAGATTTTTTATTTTTACGACCATGAAAAATATAGGACTACTTTTTGTAATGCTTTTATGCTCATTTTCCAGCCTGTTTTCACAAATGACGGATGAGCAATTAAAAACTTTCGTAGAGACAGCATCTACAAAAGATTTAATTCAAAAAAACACCTTGCTTATGCTTGACGGTTTTCATAGTAAATCTATAATAGTTGTCGATAAGCTACTTGAAAAAGAACCTGATAATGCAAACTTCAATTACCGAAAAGGTTATGCACTTTTTAAATCTACAGGGGGGTATGAAGATGCCGTTCCGTATCTTGAAAAAGCTACAAAAAAGGCAAGTAAGATTTATGACATCTTTTCTTCTAATGAAGATGACGCTTCAGTTGATAGTTATTTTTACCTAGGAAGATGTTATCACTTAAAAGCAAACATTGATGAAGCAAGAGAAAATTATGAATTATTCAAAAACAAGGCCCCTAGAGGCTCAGAATTAAAACCTAGAGCTGAATTAATGCTTACGCAATGCGATGTAGCAGAAGAGTTTCTTAAAAACCCAAGAAATTATGAGATGGTAAACCTTGGAAAAAGCATCAATACAATTGCACCTGAATACTCTCCTATTATTTCTTTAGACGGTCAAGCGTTGTATTTCACAACGAGAAGATTACGAGAAGACAAATCAAATGAAGGCATTATTGAGCTTAGAGATAATACTTACATGGAGGATGTTTATGTTTCATATCGTGAAAATAATAATAGTTGGAAGGAGCCCGAGTTACTTGATTTTTGCTTACCTGAAAGAAACGAAGCTACCGTAGCAGTTAGTACAGACGAACGTTTTATTTATGTTTATAAAGACGATGAAGGCAACGGAGATATATTTTACTCTGAGTTTGAAGACAGTAGATTTAAGAAACTAAAACCGTTAAAAACAGAGGGGATTAACACTGAGGCTTGGGAGCCACATTTAACCGTAAGTCCGGATGGTAGAGTCAAATATTTCACTTCAGATAGAGAAGGTGGTTACGGAGGACGTGATATTTATAGAGTTGTTAAACTCCCTAATGGAGAATGGAGTGAACCTGAAAATCTTGGACCAACAATAAATACTGAACATGATGAAGACTCACCATTTATATCTGTTGATAACAAAACCTTATACTTTTCTCATAATGGAGAAAAAAGCATGGGTGGATTTGATGTATTTGTATCAGTATTTGATGACGAAGAGCAAGTATGGAGTGATCCTATCAACTTAGGGACTCCTCTAAACTCAATGGGAGACGATATTTACTACACTACAACAGCTGATGGATTAACTGGATATTTAAGTTCATATCGTGAAGAAGGAAAAGGTGAAAAGGATATTTATGAAATTAAAAACGATTACCTTGGACTTGATAATGTCGCTGTTCTTACTGGTAAAATTAAAACAACCACTGATGAAGAGATTCCAGAAGATGTCGCTTTCACGCTGAACTGTTTGAATTGTGGTGAAGAAGATAAAAGAGTGGTCTACCCTCGTCTAAGTGATGGTGGATTTTTTGCTAGTTTACAACCTTGTAGAACATACGAAATGGTATTTCATCACAATGATGGTGAAACAGAGTTTCATAGAGAAACATTTGACACAGACTGCGAGTTAGGCTATGAAGAGGTTGCAAAGTCAATACTTTTAGATTTACCAACTATGTCTGTAATCGATGACGATAGCGATGACAATGATGATGACAAGGATAAAGAAGAGTACGTATACGCTCCAGTTTCTCTAAAACACTTATTTGACTACAACAATAATAAATTGAATGCTGACAAAGGTTCTTTAAAAGAATTGTTTGATGAGTTGACAAAGCAAGCTGAGTCGGGACGTGAAAACTTTAAAATCACAGTAAACGCTTCAGCATCTAAAGTTCCTACAAGAACATTTAAAAACAACATGACACTTGCTTCAACTCGTGCTGAAAATACAGTAAAATTAATTAATGAATACATAGCTAATAATGAATCACTTAAAGGAAAAGTTGAAGTAAAAACAAATAAAATAGGTGTTAATGGTCCATCATACGAATATGGCACTCACAAAAACATTGAAAAATATGTTCAGTTTCAATATATTGAAATTGAAGTGAATGGTGAAACTGATGGTACTGAGACAAAGAAAATAACATCTAAAGATGAGGATTTGTAGTATTTTTGTGAGTTAAGCTACATCTATTTGTAACAAAAAATGTGAAAAACAAGTAGAACATAGTGCTAATTCAAATTATTAACAATGAAATTGTGCTACATACTTATTACTTTAACTCTATTTTTTAAATCGTTTGCATTTTCTCAAGAATTTACAGATAATGAATTGGATGCTTTAATAGAAACCGCTTCGGAAGAGGAGCTGGTTGAAATCAATACCATTTTAAATTTTGAAGAAAGTTATTACCAAGCAGAAAGGGTAGCTAATAAACTATTAAAGTTTCAGCCAGATAATCCAAACTATAACTATAGAAAAGGGTTTGCATCCTTTAAGTCTAATATTAGCTTTAACGATTCAAAACCCTATTTTGAAAAAGCTGTTATAAATGTTTCGAAAAAATACGACCTACTTTCAACTAAAGAAGAAAGAGCCCCATTTGATGCATTATACTACATGGGGAGATGTTATCATTTAAGTAATGAACTAGATAAAGCAATTGATTTTTATCAATCTTATTTAGATAATGCAAAAAAAAATGAAGACTTACGCTCAGATGCAGAACTCAAAATTAAACAATGTGGAGTAGCTAAAAAATTACTTGAAGAAAAAGACGATGAGTATTATGTCGAAAATTTAGGATCAACAATTAATAGTTCTTTTCCAGATTATAGCCCTGTAATTTCATTAGATGGATTTGCAATATATTATACTTCTAGAAGATTAAGAGAGGACTCTTCAAATATAGATATTGTTGAGCCTGGCACGAATATGCACCTTGAAGACATCTATGTTTCGAAAAAAGATTATGACGATAATTGGACTGAACCTCAACTTATGGATTTCTGTGACCCAGAAAAAAATGAAGCTACAGTTGCTGTAAGTACAGATGAAAGACGCATTTATGTTTATAAAGACGAAACTGGTAATGGCGACATTTATTTCTCTGATTTCGAAGCAAGTGAATTTAAAGAACTAGAAATATTAGAAGATCAAGGGGTAAACACCGATAATTGGGAGCCACATATTACTGTTTCACCTGACGGTCAACAAAAATATTTTTCTTCAGATAGAGAAGGTGGTTATGGAGGGAGAGATATTTATAGAATCATAAAACTACCTGACGGCAATTGGAGTGAACCAAAAAATCTTGGTCCAAATATCAACACTGAATATGATGAAGATGCACCTTTCTTAGCTGTAGATAACAAAAGAATGTACTATGCGAGTAACGGTCCAAAAAGTATGGGAGGTTTTGATATTTTCATGACAGAACGAGATGAAAACAACGTATGGAGTACACCTAAAAACTTAGGATACCCCCTAAACACGACGAGTGATGATATTTATTACACTACTACTGTAGATGGATTAACAGGTTATTTAACCTCATTTCGACCAGACGGTGAAGGTGAAAAAGATATTTATGAGATTAAAAATAATCATTTAGGAATTGAAAATGCAGCCGTATTAAAAGGTGAAATAGAAACCAAAAATGGAGATCCTATCCCTGAAGATGTAGCATTTACCCTGAGATGTATAGATTGTGAAGAACAATTTGATATTGAATTCTTTCCAAGGATTTCAGATGGTACATTCATTGCTTCTTTAGTTCCTTGTCATGAGTATAAATTAATCGTTCACCACAATAAAGGAGAAGATGAAATTCATCAAGAAACATTTAACACTGAATGTAGTGAAGGTTTTCAAGAAGTTTATAGACATATAATGCTAGATGTTAACACAATGAGTGTAATCGATCAAAAAGACCTTATTTCTTCATACCCTCCAATTTCAATGAAACATTATTTTGGCTACAACAATAATAAGTTAGACCCAAACAAAGGAGCGTTAAAAACTTTTTTAGACTCCTTAGAGATTCAAATGAGTCAAGGAAGAACAAATATTTATCTAACAATTAACTCTTCTGCTTCAAAAGTAACAACAAAAACTTTTAAGAACAATAGAGAGTTAGCTGAAACTAGAGCAAAAAAACTAAATATACTGCTTGATATCTATTTTAGTCAAAAAGAAAATACTGATTCAATTGAAATCACAATAAATGACATCCAAGTCTCAGGGCCTGAATACAGAAGTGATTATACCGATGTAGAAAAGTACATTCCTTATCAATATGTTAGTGTTTCATTAGAAGGTGTTAATAGTATATCTGAAGATATGATTGCTTTTGAATCAAAAGATCAAGGCATTAAAAATATAGACGCCTCTAATGGACAGATAAGTAATGGTAAAGTCTCCACAGATAGTAACGGCGACACTTTTACGAGTGGTGAAGTGATTGAAAGTGATTACAAATTTCATGTTATCGTTGGTGTATTTAGAAGAATGAGCAACGCAGAAGGTATGGTCAGAAGTGCAAAAAATCAAGGGTTTGATGCGGAAATAATCGGTAAGCGAAACGGTCTAAATGTTGTTTCTGTAGGATCCTCGAATTCTTTTAATGAAATCAAGTCAATTTTGAGTAGAGCACGTGAAGAAGTTATTGAATCTGCTTGGATTTTAAATTGAAAGCAATGATATTTGCATAACGTTAACTCAAGCGGGGGAAATGACCCGCTTTTTTTATATAAATTTTTATGAAGTTAAATATTAAAAAGCCACTAGCTGTATTCGATTTAGAAACAACTGGATTAGATGTCTCAACTGACCGTATTGTTGAAATAGCAATTCTCAAAGTATATCCCGACGAAAAGGAAGAAAAATATGAAAAACGTGTGAATCCAGAAATTAAAATCTCTGAAGAAAGCACCTCTATTCATAATATATCTAACGAAGATGTTAAAGATTGCCCAACATTCGCTGAAATTGCTGATGAAATAGCAAACTTCATTGGAGACGCAGATTTGGCTGGTTTTAATTCAAATAAATTTGATATTCCTGTTTTAGCTGAAGAATTTTTAAGGGTAAAGCATCCTTTTAAGGTCGGAGACAGAAAATTTATAGATGTACAAAACATTTTTCATAAAATGGAACAACGAACATTAGTAGCAGCTTATAAGTTCTATTGCGATAAAGATTTAACAAATGCGCACAGTGCTGATGCTGATGTTATTGCAACATACGAAGTACTTAAAGCGCAAATAAATAAATACAAAGAGCTTGAGAATGATATGGATTTCCTTTCAGAATTCTCTACTCAAAATAAAAACAAAATACTTGATTTTGCAGGAAGAATAGCTCAAAATGAAAAAGGTCAAGCTGTTTATAATTTTGGTAAGCATAACGGCAAAACCATTGCTGAAATTGCTGAAAAAGAACCTGGATATTACGGTTGGATGTTAAATGGTAATTTTCCTCGCTATACAAAAGCGATTTTAAAGCAGGAGATGGATAAAATTAAAGCGGACAGACAAGAGGCAAAACGCATCAAAGCTGAAAAAGAAGCCGCTAAAATGGAAAACAAAATAGAGGCATTAAAAAGTAAGTTTGGACAGTAAAAAATGTTTAAAAAATTACATTTACAAAAAACTTGTTATTTAATAATTTGAGCAATTAATTAGATATTTGACTTTAGATAAATTTATTTAGAATGAAGATTATTTGTATTGGGAGAAATTACTTGAATCATGCAAAGGAAATGAATTCACCTGTACCCGAAGTGCCAATGTTTTTTATGAAGCCAGATACCTCCATCTTACCGCGTAAAAATCCGTTTTTCTACCCTGATTTTACAAAAGAACTTAATTATGAATGTGAATTGGTTATTCGCATAAATAAAGTAGGCAAAAATATTTCCGAAAAATATGCACATGAATACTACGATCATATTGGTCTAGGCATAGATTTTACAGCTCGAGATCTACAACGAATATGTAAAGAAAAAGGGCATCCTTGGGAAATAGCAAAGGGTTTTGAGCATAGCGCACCACTAAGTGATCGATTTATACCATTGGAAAGTCTCGATGTAAATAATTTAGATTTCTCATTAAAGATCAATGATAAACTTGTTCAGTCAGGAAACTCAAAAGATATGATTTTCTCCATCGATAAACTTATTGCTTACGTTTCTCAATTTATGACACTGAAAATTGGTGATATCATCTTTACAGGAACCCCAGAAGGCGTAGGTGAAGTAAAAATAGGAGACCATTTGGAAGGATATATCGGAAAAGAAAAACTCTTATCTCTAAAAATAAAGTAATGCTTTTTTACTACTTTCCAAAACGGTAATGTCGCATTTTCCAGTGGTATCTTCCATTTTTAAATTTAGAGTTCTGAGTTCGAAACTCTAAACTTCAAACCTCCGAGAGAAAATCAAAGTCGTTTAGAATGCGTGACTTTTTTTTGTAGGTTTTACTCGGGCTATAAATAAAGAAACAAGAGCCTTCTTTGATTGTATTGATTATTGAAGGAGCGTCTTCTTTTGGAAGTGAAGGACAACCAAAGCTTCTTCCTAAAACATTATCGTTTTTCAGTAAAAAAGAAGGCGTTGCGTAATCAGCTCCATGAACTACAATTCCTCGATCTCGCGCTTTAGAATTGCAATATTCCAAACCATCTAAACGCATTGCTAAATCAAATTTCCCAGCATACGTCTCTTGAGCAATAAAAAAACCATAGCTACTTTGTAAACTCCCCGGTCGATTTGAAAAGCTTTTCGCCTCCCCTTTCCCTGTGTTTTTTCCGTGAGCACACAAAGATTTATAAACGATTTCAAAGTTTTCGGTATCTATAACATACATTCGCTTCTTTGAGGAGTGTTGACTAAAATCAACAACCGTTAAATAGTTTTCATTCTGTAATTTCCCTTCAGATTTTAATTTATAAAACCCGTGTAGCCCTTGACGAAACGCTTCAATGTTCAGTGAAGTATCTTGAAGACAAGAATAATTGGAATACACCAATTGCTCCCATTTATTCATTAAAGGGGGATTAGTTTCCTCATTTGGAGGATTATCGGAAAAAGCCATTAAACCTGATGCAACAACAACAAACAGTGTTAATTTGGCGCTTAAATTTATGAGCATAGCAAGACAAAACTAATAAAATGTGTGTACATTTGCACAAAAATTAGAGAAACGTATTAATTTTTTCGTTTAATCCCACAAGTCTTATGACAAACAAAGAAGAAATAGAAAAAAGACGAACATTTGGTATAATATCCCATCCGGATGCAGGTAAAACTACTTTAACAGAAAAATTATTACTTTTTGGTGGTGCAATTCAATCTGCTGGTGCTGTAAAAAACAACAAAATCAAGAAAACAGCTACTTCGGATTTTATGGAGATTGAAAAACAACGTGGGATTTCTGTTGCAACTTCTGTTATGGCGTTTGAATACCTCAACAAACAAATTAATATTCTCGATACTCCTGGTCACAAAGATTTTGCAGAAGACACATACAGAACGCTAACTGCCGTAGATAGTGTGATTTTGGTTATTGACAACGCCAATGGGGTCGAAAGTCAAACTGAAAAATTAATGGAAGTTTGTCGCATGAGAAATACTCCAGTAATCGTTTTTATAAACAAAATGGACCGTTTTGGTAAAGATCCTTTTGACTTACTTGATGAAATTGAAGAAAAATTAAAAATTAAAGTACGACCACTTACCTGGCCTATTGGTGACGGAGATGACTTTAAAGGAGTTTATAACCTTTATGAGAAAGAACTCAATTTATTTCATGCAAATAAAACAAAGATTGAAGATGTTCTAATGAAATTCAAAGATTTAAGCGATCCACAACTAGATGAAATAGTAGGAGAAAAATTCGCAAATGAATTAAGAGAAGAAGTAGAGCTTATCAACGGAGTTTATGATGATTTTGATCAATCTTCTTACCTCTCTGGCGAAGTTGCTCCAGTCTTTTTTGGGAGTGCTGTAAATAACTTTGGTGTAAAAGAGCTCCTCCACACTTTTGTTGAAATTTCACCTTCACCAAGAGGAAGAGATACTGACGTGGAATTTATTGAACCCAATGACAACAAATTTTCAGGATTTGTATTTAAAATTCATGCCAATCTAGACCCAAATCATAGAGATAGAATCGCCTTTTTAAGAATCGTTTCAGGGAAATTTGAAAGAAATACTTTTTACAAACATGTTAGAAAAGGTAAAAAGTTAAAGTTCCCTAATCCCACTTCATTTATGGCTCGTGACAAGAGTGTTGTCGATGAAGCTTACCCTGGAGATGTTGTTGGGCTTTACGATACTGGAAACTTTAAAATTGGAGACACAATGACAGAAGGTCGCGACTTGAATTTTGTTGGGATTCCGTCTTTCTCACCTGAAATATTCCAAGAATTAAGAAATGACGACCCTATGAAATCCAAACAATTAGAAAAAGGAATTCGTCAATTAATGGATGAAGGAGTAGCGCAGTTGTTTATTCAAGAACCAGGAAGTAGAAAAATTGTTGGTACGGTTGGTCAGTTACAATTTGATGTGATCTTACACCGTCTCACGCACGAGTATGGTGCAAAATGTTCATTCACTCCACTCAATTTCCATAAAGCTTGTTGGGTGACCTCTGACAATCAAGAGCAATTAACAAGCTTCTTGAAATCAAAAACTGGGAATATAGCAAAAGACAAAGACGATAATTTGGTTTTCTTAGCTGAAACACCCTTTTTGTTAGAAATGGCTGAAAGAGACTATCCAGACATTACTTTCCATAAGACTTCTGAATTTAAGGTGAAGTAAACACTTCTAAAGAAAAGAATATAAACATCTGTATAGCAATATATTTAGAAATAATTTTTTAAATAAAAATCTAAAATATAAAGGCTTATAATGTGATTTTTTTCTACTTTCACAGCATAATTAAAATCTACATTATGAAAACTATAACAAAAACATTTTTACCGATATTAATCGCTTTAACTTTTTTCTCATGTCAAGATGGAACTAAAGTAGGAGAGCCTTTAGTTACAAGTTCAGATACTGATAACAGTTCAATTAATTCTGAAGCGAATAAACCTTCTAACCCAACAGAAACAGTTGTCGTAAAAAATCAGTATTCGATAGAAATGCCTGAATTTATGACAGAAGTTACTACACTAAACAATGAAGCATCTTTTCAATGTCAAAACATTTACAAAGAAACCTATATGATTGTCATTGATGAACCAACTGATGAGTTTATTTCTGTTTTTAAGTCTCTTGATGGTTATGATGAATCTTTATCTGTTGTTGAAAACTATAGAATTGTCCAAAGTAATTATATCAATGAAGATATGAGTGTTGAGAGAATGTCTGAGCCTAAAAAATTTAAAATAAATGGCTTAGATGCTGAACAAATTGAAATTGAAGGAACTGCACCTGGAATTAATGCAACGTTATACTACCTATATACTTTTGTAGAGGGTGAAGATAATGTTTACATGATAATGGCCTGGACCTTAAAAGATAGAAAAGACAAATATGCAAAAGTCTTAGAGGAAATATCTAACTCAATAAAACTTGTTGAGAAAAAAGATGATGTAGCTGAAAGCAAGGAGAGTTAACTCGCTTTACTTCGGCGAAATCAGCACATCGCGATGAGCTTTTTAATTATTACTTGAATTCCAAATATTTTAAAAATAGCAAGAGTTCAAGTAATAATTATACAACACCTAGTCTATTTGTTTTATTTTTTTAACTCTCCAACCATGAACCTATAGATTTGCCTCTTTTTCCAAACTTTAACCGACTTTATTCACAGGTTAAAGACCGCCGAACACTCTAACCTCTCTTTTTTAAAACCTCATTATATTCAGTTTCATTAGATATCAAATACATCTCTCCCACTAGATTAAGCATGTCCTGAACTTGAATAATTTCAAAGTATTTATCTGCTATTATTTTATGTTGGAACACTCGATCACCAATTAACTGAACTTCTTCAAAGGTTCGTTCGTTTATTATTTTATAAAAAGACTTACTGTCAAAACGTTTTCTATATTGCGGAAAGTCCATAACTTTGAAGTTCAATTTTAATCGTACAAATGTATATTAATTCTTACCATAAAAAAGCACAGGAGTTACTCGATCAAGGCGAGTTAAAAAAATCTTTAGCGGCTTTTAATAGAGCACTTAAAATTAACGAAAATCACCCAGATATATTATCGCATAGAGGAGTTGTATACTTACACCTCAATCAAAAAAAGAATTGCTTAGATGATTTGTTACTTTCTTTGGAATTAGATGAAACCAACGCTTATAGGTATGCTTCATTAGCCTACGCACGTGATTATTTCGGGGATTTGGAGGGTGCTATTAAAGACTATCAAAAAGCAGTAGAAATAGATCCAGAAGATGCAGTTTCTCACAACAATTTGGGGCTCCTTCTAGAAAAACAAGGATATCAAAGTAAAGCACAAAAAAACTTTGAGAAAGCAGATAAACTATCTCAGATCCAAAAAGAGATGTTTGATAAGCTGGATGAAATCGAGGGAAAATCAGCCGAAGAAAAATCTTCTGAGGCTGATAGCTACATTCCTAAAGGAGAAAAATTACAACCTAGAAAACTAACACCCGACAAACAGCCAACAAAAAAAGAAGTTCTTAAAAATGTAGTAACAAAAAAAAGTGTTTTTATTGAATTTATCACTTTCATCAAAAACGGTTTCAAATTAAAAGAAGATGACAAGCAAGGAAAAAGCTAATTATATCATTGAACAATTAGAGAAATTGTATCCAACAACACCTATCCCTTTAGATCATAGTGATCCATACACATTGCTAATCGCTGTGCTTCTGTCTGCTCAATGTACAGATAAACGCGTCAACCAAATCACTCCTACGCTTTTTGACCGCGCTTCTACCCCGCATGAAATGGTTCAAGTTCCCGTGGATGAAATAAAAGCAATTATTCGCCCTTGTGGTTTATCTCCAAGAAAGTCACAAGCTATTTACGGTCTTTCTAAGATCATCATTGAAAAACACAATGGTCAAGTTCCCGATAATTATGAAGATTTAGAAGCTTTACCAGGAGTTGGTCATAAGACAGCAAGTGTGGTCATGTCACAAGCTTTTGGTGAACCCGCATTCCCCGTTGACACACATATCCACCGATTATTGTATCGCTGGGGAATAACAAACGGTAAAAATGTTGTGCAAACAGAAAAAGATGCAAAAAGAGTATTCCCAAAAGAAACGTGGAATAAATTGCACTTACAAATTATTTTTTACGGCCGAGAATACTCTCCTGCAAGAAGTCCAAAATCAAGTATTGATTTCATCACAAAGAAAATTGGCCGAAAATCTGTGTTAAAAGAGTATAAGGACTGATAAAATCCGCTTAATTTAACTTAAAAAAGATCAAAAATCACTACCTTTCGCCTATGTCAGAACAAATCCAAAGAGAATACCTTGCACAATTTGGAAGCTTAGAACTTCTCGCTAAACACGTTGTAGAAGGTTTTATAACTGGGTTGCACAAAAGTCCGTTTCATGGTTTTTCTGTAGAATTTGCAGAGCACAGGCTTTACAATACAGGTGAATCAACACGGCATGTCGATTGGAAATTATATGCTCGAACAGAAAAATTATTTACAAAAAAATACGAAGAGGAAACGAATTTGCGTTGCCAAATGGTGTTAGACTGCTCTAGTTCTATGCTTTATCAGCACAAAGATTCATGGAGTAAAATGAAATTCAGCATTTATGCTATTGCTTCGTTAATTGAGTTGCTAAAAAAACAAAGAGATGCAGTTGGTCTTTCGCTATTTAGTGATAAGCTTGAACTTCATACAGAAACAAAATCTTCAACCCGTCACCACCGCTATTTATATTCTGAACTAGAGAAGCAACTGAAACCATACGATTCAAAAGAGATTAAGGCCACTTCTGCAATTCAGGCACTTCACGATATTGCTGAATTAAGTCACAAGCGTAGTTTGATTATCATCTTTTCAGATATGCTTGATGATCCTGATAATAAAGAAAAACTATTTGAAGCACTTCAACATTTAAAACACAATAAACATGAAGTTATACTTTTTCATGTCGTTGATAAAAAAAATGAACTTGATTTTGAATTAGAAAACCGACCATATACAATGGTTGATATGGAAACTGGAGAAAAGTTAAAACTTGTTCCAAGTGAAGTGAAGTCTCATTACATCGAACAGACAAAAAAATATTTTAAAGAAATCGAACGAAAGTGCGGCGCTTTTGGAATTGATTTTAAACAAGCAGATACCAATGAATCATTTAATGATGTACTCATTCAGTATTTGACAAAGCGCAAAAAAATGTACTAGAAACAAGTACTAAAACAACCTTATAAAATAAAAGCACCTTAAAAAACAAAGTGCTTTTATTTTATAAGTAAAAGTCTGTTTTTAGACTAAAAAGATTCTAAATTCTCATCATCAGAATTATCAACTTCTACTTCACAAGCTTGCAACTTTTCTTCGTATTTAGTTTTGTCTTCATTTGATTGATTGTTATAATCCTCTGGGTTTGGAAATACTTCCATGGTTGTTTTAAGATAGCAATCGCAATCATAATTCCCTTCAGATACACAGTCATTCTTGATCTGCGTTTGACGCTCATCATTCCATCCTCCACCACAAGACGTTAGAAAAAGAACTGCGCCACCAAGTAAAATACCAAAAACTCTATTCATATTTTTTTTATTTGTAAATTTGGAATAACATTTGCTTAAAATTAAACATTAATTATTAAAAACAAAATTATGAAATTGAAATTATTATTTATTACTATACTTTCGTTTAGTCTAGCATTCACAACTGAAGCACAAGAAATTGAAGTAGCTGGCGCAAAATTTCCAGCAAAAATGAAAGTTAACGATAAAGTTGTCGTTTATAATGGTGCTGGATTACGAGAAAAATATTTCTTTGACCTTTATGTTTCCGCTCTTTATCTACCAGAAAAAACAAGTGATGCAAAGGAAGTGATCAACATGGATAGCGAGTCTTGTATTCGTATCAAATTGGTTTCTGATAAAGTAACACGTGATAAATTTGTTGAAACTGTGAAAGACGGATTTGGTACATCTACTGAGGGTGAAGCAACAGAGTCAGAAATCAAAGAGTTTATGAGCTTTTTTAATTCCGAATTTAAAACAGGTGATGATATCATCTTAATCTACAAGCCTGGAACAGGAATTGAAGTTTATATGAATGGAGATAAACTAGGAACTACTAAAGGATTAGATTTTAAAAAAGCACTTTGGGGTATCTGGTTCGGTGATAACCCTGCTGATTCAGGCTTAAAAAAAGCTATGCTTGGAAAAGTGTAAACATCAATGTAAGTCACTATAAAGAGGCTGTCTAGAACTATTCTTATAAATAGAAGGTTTTAGACAGCTTTTTTGTGTCTGTTTAAATTAATATGCGTGCAGGGTTGAATGTTGTTCACGAATTTATTGGACGTTTGTAGGCTGTGTAGGGCGTGAGATTTGAATCATTAAGGAATTAAGTAAAGGATGTATGTAGGAGTTTTAGGGTGTGAGTTTTGTTGTAATTGTTGATGAGATTGACCCAAGACTAAAGTCTTCGTTTTTGAGTCAAAAAATCGAGCCAAAAAGGGATTTTTATGCAAATTCTATTCTGCTGGTTTCAACCCGCAGCAATAGAATCATTTGAGATAAACTTATTTAATATTAAAACGTTATTTGCTTTCTAAGTTTTACTTATTCTATAATAATATCAAGTATTAGGTATAACCAAAAAAATGCATGAACTTTAACACCCATGCATTTAACCTGCATTATTCATGAATTTCCTATTCCAAAGCCAAACTGCTCCGCCA
>JBBEBO010000183.1:0-1946 GCA_040882265.1 Brumimicrobium sp.
AAACACATGCAGAACATAATCTATTTACGTTTTGCGATTTAAAGGGGTAACCCTAAAAGGAAATAGAAAAAACAGCTGAAGCACAATCGATTTTTTAGAATGAACCTTGAAAATAAAATAAAACAACCAGAAGGAAGGAGAATTGAATTCAAAGAATCACTCCCTACGAATGCTGACTTAACAAAAACGGTTATAGCTTTTGCCAATGACGCTGGTGGTGAGTTATTTATTGGTATAAAGGATGAGCCTAGAGATCTTAAAGGTTTAGACAAACAAGAACTTGTAGGTATTGAAAATAAGATTAGTAATTTAATTCACGATCATTGTTTTCCGATTATTCTCCCTGAAATCTCTTTTTTAGAAGTGGATGATAAAAATATCATTAGAGTGTACATTCATAAAGGTGACAAACCTCCTTATTTTCATAAAAGTAAAGGGAAAGAGAAAGGGGCTTACATACGTGTGGGTTCTTCTAACCGTGTTGCTTCTAGAGAAATTATTGAGGAATTAGAAAGACAGGGAGCTAATATTTCATTCGATGCGCAACCTTGTTTTAAAAAACCGTTGGAAGAATTAGAATTATCTCAGTTAAAAGAATTTTTCAAGGATAAAGCAGGAGAGCCATTAACGAACAATGTACTAAAGAAGCTTGAATTGTTTAAGAATGAACAAGGTAATACCTTTCCTACCAATGCGCTGATTCTCTTGTCTAACGATGAATTAAAAAATCAGCTCTTCCCAAATGCTAAAATTGAATGCGCTCGTTTTAAAGGAACTCGTCCTGGGAACTTCATTGACCAAAAAACGTTTGATGGACATATTGCACAACAAGCTGACTTCGCATTGTCATTTATAGAAAGACATATTTCTCAAGGCACAGAGGGTTATGAAGGGGTTTACCGAAAAGACAGATGGGAGTATCCCATAATTGCCATAAGAGAAGTAATAAGAAATGCAGTTATTCACCGTGATTATTCCTTAACTGGAAAAGATATCAAAGTGGCTGTTTTCGATGATAAAATTGAAGTTACAAGCCCGGGAAAACTATTACCGACTGTTGATTTTGAAGACAAAGAATCTGGACAGTCTGATGTTCGCAATAAAGTTCTAGCACCAGTTTTTAAACGTGTTGGAATAATTGAGCAATGGGGTAATGGATTACAGCTTATTGCGGATGACTTAAAAGAATACCCGGAAATTGACTTGACTTGGAAAGAACCCGGTGTTGCGTTCAGAGTTTCTTTCATTAAGAAAGATTACGAAAACATTCAGGATGCACAGCGCGAGTTACAGCATGAACAACAGCACGAGTTAAGTTGGGACGAAATTCGTAAAAAGTTGGGTGTAAAGTTGGGTGTAAAGTTGGGTGTAAATGAAGCCAAGGTCTATCGTTTAATGTTAAATATGCCAACCATAACCATTGTAGAGCTTAGTGAAGAGATTGGCATAAGTACTACGGCGGTGGAAAACAATATTAAAAAATTGAAAGAAAAAGCAATAATCGATAGAACTGGTAGCGCTAAAACTGGAAAATGGGAAATACTTGAAAAAATATGAGCATAACACAAAAACATACCAAAATAATTATCCCAGGCTCCGACCTCAAAAGCACCTATGACGTTTACACCAGACTAATCAAAAATGCCCCGTGTATAAAGCCTTCCCCTTCTAGATGACCTTGATCAATAATTTCCATTGAAAGTATGCCTATTTCATTGTTGATATTTATGTATACGTAGTTGCCATCAACCTCATATTCGTCAGTCATTTTGATTGAGGCATAGTCAAAATGACAATATTTTCCTTTAAACTCCATTTTATCAATAAGCTTAAACTGTTTTTCAAACCCAGCACAATCGTTTTTTGAGGCACGAAAAAAAGTACCGTTCAAATTAACCTGCATTATTCATGAATTTCCTATTCCAAAGCCAAACTGCCTGCTACCT
>JBBEBO010000184.1:0-12196 GCA_040882265.1 Brumimicrobium sp.
ACAGTTATAATCGACATTAGTAAAATTGAAGAAGCTTTATTTAACTGGTAAACATCCCGATAGGCATTAAATATTAATATAGAATCGTTAGCCCGATTGGTTTTTGATTAATATGTTGTGTAAAGCTAAATAGTTTCAGTTATAAACACATGATTGCAACAAATCCTTAAATTTACATATTAAATAAAAAAAGATCAGATTGAATACAGCATTATCTTCAGAAGGAAAAGAAAAGAAAGGAGTTGCTCTTTTAGGGTCAACAGGTTCTATTGGTACACAAGCACTTGAGGTTATTGAGGCTTACCCAGATTATTTTGATTTACAAGTTTTAACAGCAAACAACAATGCTGATTTGCTCATTGAGCAATCTTTAAAATATCATCCAAATACAGTTGTGATTGTAAATGAGAACCATTATGATAGAGTAAAAGATGCACTCTGGGATCATGACATTCATGTTTATGCTGGTGAAGAAGCACTTTGTCAGGTAGTAGAATATGGCGAAGTTGATGTTGTTCTTACAGCTCTTGTGGGATATGCTGGTTTAAAACCTACAATTCATGCCATTAATGCTAAGAAAAACATCGCATTGGCGAATAAAGAGACGTTGGTTGTTGCGGGTGAATTAGTAACCCGACTCGCAAGAGAAAACGGTGTAAATATTTATCCAGTCGATTCAGAACACGCTGCAATTTTTCAATGTTTAGTTGGTGAATTTCACAACAAAATTGAAAAAATATACCTCACTGCATCTGGAGGACCTTTTCGCGGATGGAGTTATGAAGAATTAAAGAATGTAACACCTAAACAAGCTTTAAAACATCCGAACTGGGAAATGGGTGCAAAAATCACTATTGACTCAGCTTCCTTAATGAACAAAGGATTAGAAGTAATTGAAGCTAAATGGTTGTTTGCACTAAAACCTGAACAAATTGATGTGATTGTTCATCCTCAATCAATTATTCATTCAATAGTTCAGTTCGAAGATGGAAGTATGAAAGCACAAATGGGTCTACCTGATATGAAATTACCAATCCAGTATGCACTTACATATCCTGAGCGATTTAAAACTGATTTTCCTCGTTTTAATTTTATGGATTATCCATCATTGACATTTGAACAGCCAGACAGAACAACTTTTAGAAATTTAGATTTGGCGTTTGAAGCAATGAATTTAGAGGGAACTGCTGCATGTGCGCTAAATGCGGCTAACGAAATCACAGTACAAGCCTTTTTAGAAAACAGAATAGGGTTTTTGGATATCGCTAAAATTAATGAAACAACAATGCGTCAAGTTAAAATGATCAATAAACCGACGTATGATGACTTTGTTGAGGTTGATAAATTATCTAGAGAATTGGCAATAAAATTATGTGGAAAATAAAAAACCGCACTTTAAAAGCGCGGTTTTTATATAGTAGTAACAAGTTACATTGTAGTGTTAACAATTAATGTTTTCTTAGTTTACTTCTACAAATTTAGAGATACATTTTCAATTGAAATAGGGTGCTACCCCCTCAATTAAATAATGCGGATTAACCCGCATTATTCATGAATTTTCTATTCCAAAGCCAAACTGCTCCGCCAAAGGTCGGACAGGCTGCTACCTTTGGAAATGCTCAAAATTTTTAATACCCAAAAGTGGGTTGCAATTATGCGCATTAAAAATGTCTGTGCTTCCCAAATCTATTGACATTTTGACTTTTTCCCGAAAAACGGGACAGGCAAGAACGAAAACTCATGAATAATACGGGTTAAATCTATACTTCAATTATGTATGGTTAAGTTCAATATTCTATCGTCTAGTTTTAGAAACGAATATTTTTGAGTAAGTAATGAAATTAAAAAAGCCTCACATTTCTTGAATGCAAGGCTTAACAATAATTAAAAAAACATTTACGGCTGTATAAATACCACAGCAGAACTAGTTGTTTCTTCTTCGATTTTAATAATACCTTCACCGTATAGGTCTCCTTTTTCAGCAGAAATGTTTAAAACCGCAACACCAGCTTGACCTAATTGATATACATCATCATAGTTCATTGTTGCAACACCGGAAGAGTTGGTTTTAAGTGTATCTTTTCTAATAACTGGTTGAATAGGGTCTGTTGTAGATTCACCATACAGAATAACTGTGGCTCCAGAAACAACGACATTAGCAGTGTCTCTAACAGTTACTACTGCTATTGTTTCCCCTTTCTTTCTACATGAACCAGTGCTAAATGCTAGGGCAATGAATACAATGGCTAAACTTGGATAGATAATATAGTTCTTCATAATTTTATAATTTCCTCTGTGTGTATAACGTGTAAAACTAATAAAAAGTTGCTATTCTGCCAAAGTAATTGTTTCTGTTGATGTAACATAGGCTTTGGTGCGTATACTTTTTGAAGTAAATAAGCTTGAAGAATCCTTAGCATATAGGGTGAAAATCGCTACTTTTTCTTGACCACTATCATACGAATCGAATAGGTCATCCAAGTTAAAAGTAGCAACTCCAGATTCATTTGTTCTTGTTTCTTGAAAGTGCTCAGGTGTATTTTCACTTATGTCACCAACGATTCTAACTTTTGCATCGGGAGTTAAAACATGATTGTTCGAACGAACATATACTTTTAGAATTGATGGATCCTTTTTACATGATATCAACAACCCAATTGTACAAATAATTACGACGAAAGAAAATATTTTATTTAGCATTACATTTTTAATTAAGCAATGCAAAGTTATGTATTAATTATAATTTAGATGAATTATACACTAAATTTGTAGTTTTGTGGGTTAAGTTTTTGAACAAAGTCGTATTATGGTAAACATTCAAGATAAAATAAAAGAATTATTTAGTGAGGTTGAAGCTTTAGAAGTAAAAACGTTAGAGCAACTCGAAGCTTTTAGAATTCGCTTTCTCGGAAGTAAGAATGTTTTAAAACCTTTGTTTGCAGATTTAAAAACTGTACCAAATGAAGAAAAAAAAGCAGTTGGACAACAGATAAATGAATTAAAGCAACTTGCACAAGCAAAATTTGACGAAATAAAAGAGGTCTTAGATACTGACTCAAGTCACGCAGAAAAAATTGACTTTTCAAGACCTGGAGAGCCAAAAAACATAGGTTCTCGTCACCCAATTAGTATCGTTCGAAATGAAATTATTTCAATATTTGAGCGCATTGGCTACGGTGTTTCTGAAGGGCCTGAGGTGGAGGATGACTGGCATAATTTTTCAGCGTTAAACTTCCCCCCTGAGCACCCAGCAAGAGATATGCAAGACACTTTTTTCGTGGAGAAAGGTGAAAGAGAGATGGCTTTGAGAACTCACACTTCTTCTGTACAAGTGCGTGTAATGGAAAACAACAAACCTCCAATACGAACAATATCTCCAGGGAGAGTATATAGAAACGAAGCAATTTCTGCTCGAGCTCACTGCTTTTTTCATCAAGTGGAGGGGTTGTTTATTGATAAAAAAGTTTCTTTTGCCGATTTAAAACAAACACTTCTATATTTCGCACAAGAAATGTTTGGGCAAAAAGCTAAAATACGCCTTAGACCATCTTACTTCCCATTTACAGAGCCCAGTGCCGAAGTTGATGTGAGTTGTACTATTTGTAACGGTGATGGGTGTAATGTTTGCAAATACACGGGCTGGCTGGAAATTTTAGGTTGTGGAATGGTTGATCCAAATGTGCTTAAAGCTGCCGATATTGATCCAGAAGAGTACAGTGGCTTCGCTTTTGGAATGGGAATTGAACGGATTGCACAACTGAAATATCGCGTAAATGACTTACGTCTCTATTCAGAAAATGATGTGCGTTTTTTAAAACAATTTAAATCTGCATTTTAAAATGGGGTTATTTTCATTTGGAAACTCATCGGCTGATAAAAAACTCAACTGGGTGACTATTTCCAGTCTTGCTGAATTGAATGAAGCGATTGATAAAAGCAATACTATTCCAAGTTTGTTTTTTAAACACTCTACACGCTGTAGTATCTCTTCAATGGCATTGAGTAGATTAGAAAATGAATGGGGTGAATCTAATTCATGTAATTTATATTTTATAGATTTGATTGCTCACCGTGATGTTTCAAATGCATTGGCTGAAAAATTAAATGTATTTCATCAATCACCTCAAGCGATACTTATTCGAAACGAAAAAGTAATTTACGACGCTTCTCACGGCGAAATTTCTGCAACTGCAATTAAGGAAAAAATTAGCTAATTATCCAACTATGAATACTTATAAATATCTTTTATTATCTCTATCAAGTTTGCTTTTATTAATTGGTTGTACAGATGACTCCAATGAAGGAACACGTGATAGAGGCCCAATTGCGAAGTTTGAATTGCCCTTTAACAATACTACCGCTAAAAGAGGTAAAACCATTCGAGTTGAAGTGAGTTTATCAAACCCTTCTGATTTTGAAAAAGTTAAAATCTATACGAAAGACACTGTGATTTTTGATGGAATTTTCAAAAAAGACAAAAAATTATTTGAGGTAAACACAAAAAACTGGAGTATTGGGTCTACTCAATTATCACTTCAAGCCAAATTAAAAAACGGAAAAACGAAAAAAGATAACCGCTTAGTCAAGATTTTGTCTGATGTTTACCCAGTTGGTTATACAGCTGAAGTAGTTGAAGTTTTCCCTCATAAAACAACCTCATATACACAAGGGCTAGAGTTTGATGGCGATCAACTTTATGAAGGTACTGGCGGTATGGGCTCTTCAGGGAAAAGCATGATTGCAAAAGTTGATTTTAATTCTGGAGAAATTCTTGAAAAAGTGGATCTTGGTGATGAGTTTTTTGGAGAAGGCATTACTATTTTAAATGATGAGTTGTTTCAATTAACTTGGCAGCAAAACAAGTGTTTTGTTTACGATAAAAACACCTTGGAAAAAAGGAAAGAATTCACTTATGGAGGTGAGGGATGGGGACTGTGCAATGACGGTGAAATGCTGATCATGTCAGATGGTTCAGAACGGTTGTATTTTAGAGACCCATCAACATTTGGCTTGAAAAGAACAGTTGAAGTTTATTCTAACAGAGGAGCAGTTAAAAACTTGAACGAACTTGAATATATCGAAGGAAAAATTTACGCCAATGTTTATCAATCCAACACAATTGTAATTATTGATCCAAAAACAGGTATTGTAACGGGTGAAATTGATGCTGATCTTATTGCGCTAGATTACAGAAAATCAGGGGAAGTATTAAATGGTATAGCATACAAAAATTCAACAAAACAACTTTTTATAACGGGTAAAAATTGGCCAAGTTTGCTTGAAGTTGCATTGGTGAAATGAGTATAGTGACCAATTAAGTTGTGCATGAGTTACGTAGTATTTTCATAAAACTTATTAAGCCCTAAACATTCGTCACTAAGTGAGCCTGCGAACGCCGTCACTTTGTCACTCGTCACTAATTCACTCGTCACTAACTAAAGTTGTCCCGCAACAGTTACAGCCTTCCGAATTGCTATTTTCTCACCCGTTTCAGCATTGAGCGCTTCAAATAAAATAATGTACGGCCCGATTGAAGCTTTATTTTCATCGTCTCTCAATCCATCCCACTTAATGACCCCACGTTCTCCAAGGAGGTGACTAGACATCAACGTACGGACTTTTCTACCCATATCATCATAAATTACAAGATCTCCCAACATGGTTGGCTCGTCTACTTCGTAGGTGATTAATAAAACATCTTCATGCCCATCGTTATCAGGTGAAAATGACTTAGATGATAAAGAAACTGTTCCCCCTGAATTTGGCGAAGCAGCTTGTGAGTTTTTAATTCCTGGTGTAGCAAACCCCACTGTTTCACTTGCACTGTGCCAATTGTTTTCGTCATTTGAAGGTTCAAAGGCATCAAACCGTTCTAAACTCACGCCTTTATCTGATTGTAATAGCTTAAAATGCCAATCACTACTGTACGCTACTTTGTCAATTACATCACTAAAGAAAATTAGATATACCGTGGAAGAATCATTTGTATAGCTTGGGAGACTTGGTAGTTGGATAAATTTTCCTGGTTTTGCAAAAGGGTAGTTTGCTATTTGGAAATTACTATCAGTTGTCAGCACAACATAATCATCTGGAGCAAGAATATAATGATCTTCGATGGATACATTGTTTGAAATAGTATCATCATCAAATTTCGCCAATTCCCAATTTATAAGATCAATGTATTTATCTGATCGATTATAGAGCTCTACAAAGTCAGACCCACTTGTTAAAGGGTTAAACAAGATTTCATTAATGATGATCTCATCTCCATCTGCTTGCTGAGGAACAACGAATGTCCCTTCAAAACTGTTTTCATTCCCAGAACAATCTTCAAAGCCTGTTAATTCAAAAGTGTGAACTACTCCAGGTGTAATAGCTTCATTGAATTGCAAAGTAAACTCTTTTGGATACGATGCGTTTATAAGTCTCTGGTCAACTGTTAAACTGGGCGATGAACTAAAAACTGCATTCACTAAGCTTAATGAATCCATTCCTTCATCGAAAGTAATGGTTAAAAAATGTGGTGCTGAAGCTAAAGAATTAATGAGATGCGGTTCATCCGTATCTGGAGTATTGTCTAACACGCTGTTTACAGACCCTGGAGTTCCACCGTCTGGATTTGTGCTTGCTGTCCAATTGTTACCATCAGAACACGGTAAATCAGGGTTTATTCTTTCTATACTCCAGCCGCCATCTTCTTTATCTGGATTTTGATACCAATCATCCGTATAGGTTAATTCATCGACTAATATTCCTCCATCTGTTTCTAACCGAATATCATCTCCTGTATTATTCAAACTGGCCCAGCTCGTTACGTTAATTGCTTGAGGATAATCTGTCAAACCACTTGTTGGAACGAGAATAAGGTACTCTCCAGGATATAGCCACTCGTCTTGAATAGTTCCTGTGCTATTGTTGTCACTCAACTTCCATTCGTCTAAGTGAAAGTATTTGTTACTTCGGTTGTAAAGTTCAATAAACTGTGTTTCTGGCAAACCAACTACAGGTGTTTCGTCAGCCATAAACTCATTGATGATAATATCACCGAACTCTGGAGTTTGGGATTCAATATATTGGAAGTCATCAGACTGAGATGTGCTCGTATTTCCTTCAAAATCTTCAATATTTTCTGTCGTTAAGTTATAAACATCGCCAATATTGAAATCGTCCGCAAAAGTTAAAGTGAACAGTGCTAAATTGGTGCCATCTCTTACAACAGAAGTTGGGTTTCCCAATCCATTATCTACTGAATAATTATTGATGTCTTCACCAGAAGCTTGATCGATCCCTTCATCAAAAAGCACTTCCAATTGATTAATTGAAATAGCATTCGCTTCGACTAAATTAGGAGGTGTATTATCCACTTGAATTGGACCAACATAAATATCATCGAAAATAAAATTACTAATATTACTAGCTGTATATTGAACCCAAGGACCAACATGACTTCCAACAATTGGAGTAGGGTAATTTGCAGAAACATCTAACTGAAAGGCATTTCCGCCAGCTAAATCAGTGAAGAGTTCCCAGTCGCCATTGTTTCGGTGAATGATTTTAACGGAGATTTCAAAAGGCGAGGCCACAATACCAAGCGTGCTTTCTAAGATTTCTGTTTCCGTACCACCGTCTCTTTCAAATAATCGAATAGGATCATCACTTCCTGTTTCACCAATTTGAATAAAAATCCCATCGGGAGAAGTGGATAAATCTGAATCTGTTGCAGTCAAGTATATTTCTCCCCCATTCGAACCAGAAGGACTAAAACCAAAATCTAAGAAAAAGCGCCACTCTTGGTCTTCGAGCTGTGTTAAATTGTGCGCTGTTGACAAATATGAATCTCCAGCAGCTGCAGCATCTAGTTGGAGTTGATCGTTTCCATTTACAATAAAATCTGCAACATCACCCACCCATATTGGGTTGTTTGTAAAGTCGCCATCACTGAAATCATCACTCGTCTGAGCGTATGTAAAAATTGAGAGAGTAGTGAAAAGCAATAATGTAATAGAATTCTTCATGTTTTATGATCTCAGTTGTCTAAAAAAAGCAGTGTTTTAATTTTAAAATCTTCCTAAATCTATACAAATATATATCTTCTTCCTCCTAGAAAAAAACTAGTTAGCTCAATTTTTCTAAATCTTGAAATATTTAACATTTAATATAAAGTTAACATTTGATAAT
This sequence comes from Brumimicrobium sp., assembly GCA_040882265.1. Taxonomy (GTDB): domain Bacteria; phylum Bacteroidota; class Bacteroidia; order Flavobacteriales_D; family Crocinitomicaceae; genus Brumimicrobium. The sequence continues at coordinate 8,179 of JBBEBO010000184.1, forward strand.
GTTCTCTGCTTGTTAAAAGTTTGTTTTCACTAATTTTTAATAGATTAAATTACAGTAAATCAACATAGTAACTAATTTGTTAGTTTTTTAATGTTAGGATAATGTTAAGGTATTTTTAGGGTAGTGTAAAGTGCTATTAAATTGATGTAAAATCTACCATATTTGTGCCCAAATAAATTTTAAACACATAATAATGTTTTCAGAAAGCACTATTCTTTTAAGGGCAATTTTACTTTTACTTTTTACTTTTTCTACGCAAATAGATGTTGCAGCCCAAGCGACTGATATAGAAAATCCCGCTCCAAAAGCTTTTGGTGGTGAAGATTGGTATAAAAAGATTAGAATACGAGGGTATGCACAATTGAGGTATAACGGATTGTTTGAGACAAATCCAGACTTAACCTGTCAACAATGTGATCCTGCGTGGGGTGATGGTGGTGGATTCTCACTACGCCGTGTAAGAATTATATTTTTTGGACAAATTCATGAACGTGTTTATTTTTATGTGCAACCCGATTTTGCGAGTGGCGCAGGAGGAAGTAGTACGAATTTTGGTCAATTGCGTGATGCATATATTGACGTTGGACTTGATAAAGACAATGAATTTCGTTTTAGATTAGGACAAAGCAAAGTGCCGTATGGTTTTGAGAATATGCAGTCTAGTTCAAATCGCTTGCCACTTGATCGTAATGATGGGATAAACAGTGCCAAGAAAAACGAACGTGACCACGGAATTTTCTTTTATTGGGCGCCAAAAAAGATCAGAAAACGCTTTTCTATGTTTAACAAAAAAGGTTTAAAGGGTTCTGGAGATTATGGTGTTTTTGGGCTTGGATTATATAATGGACAGACAGCAAACCAATTTGAATTAAACGGTGAACCGCATGTTGTTGCTAGGTTAGCATACCCGTTTAAATTAGGAAATCAATATTTTGAACCGGGCATTCAGGCTTATACTGGTAAATATGAGATTGCGGCAAATAAAATTACACCAGGGGTTGGGCATAATCCCGACAGAAACTATTTGGATCAACGCGTGGCGGTTTCAACAATTTTATATCCTCGCCCTTTCGGTATTCAAGCGGAATATAACATTGGAAGAGGACCGGAGTATGACCACGCTACAAACTCAATTCAAGTAAAAGATTTGCACGGCGGTTATGTGACGTTGAATTATTTGTTTGAATTTAAAGGACAAAAATTATATCCTTTTACACGCCTTCAGCATTATCAAGGTGGTAAAAAACATGAACTTGATGCGCGAACTTATAATGTGAATGAATTGGAAGTTGGAATTGAATGGATGCCTTATCCAAATTTTGAAATTGTTGCTATGTACACATTTTCTGAAAGAAGATACGAAGATGCAGTGCGGTTGGATAATTTCCAGACAGGAAACTTGATGCGGTTTCAATTTCAGGTATTTTTCTAGGTATTCTGCGAAAAAAGCCACGTACGGGCGTATCGCAATACGCCCGTACGTGGCTTTTTTTATACCATAAGAAAGAATTTTCACTACTTTTGCCAAAAACAAATCATATGAAAGTTGCAGTTGTTGGAGCCACAGGAATGGTTGGAAGTGTGATGTTAAAAGTATTAGCAGAGCAAAACTTTCCAGTTTCACAATTAATCCCAGTCGCCTCAGAGCGTTCCGTGGGTAAATCCGTGACATTTGCGAATGAAAAACATTTGGTTGTAGGTTTGCAGGATGCTGTGAATTTAGCACCTGACGTAGCGATATTTTCAGCTGGAGGAGCAACTTCACTTGAATGGGCGCCAAAATTTGCTGAGAAAGGATGCCGTGTAATCGATAATTCTTCTGCTTGGCGCATGGATCCAGATAAAAAATTAATTATTCCCGAAGTAAATGGAGATGTGCTGACAGCAGATGATATGATTATTGCTAACCCCAACTGTTCTACGATTCAATTGTTGATGGCATTGGCTCCACTACATAAAAAGTATACGATCAAAAGAGTAGTGGTTTCTACTTATCAGTCGATTTCAGGAACAGGCGTAAAAGCGGTGGAACAAATGAACAGCGAACGGGAAGGCAAAAAAGGAGAGATGACTTACCCCTATCCGATTGACCAAAACTGTTTACCTCACTGCGATGTGTTTATGGATAATGGCTACACTAAGGAGGAAATGAAGTTGACCAACGAGACCAAAAAAATGCTCGATGAGAACATAAATGTTACTGCTACAGCTGTGCGAGTTCCAGTACAAGGAGGGCACTCTGAAGCGGTAAACATCACTTTTGAAAATGACTTCGACCTTTCTGATATTCGAAAAATTATTCACGAAGCCCCTGGTTTAACATTACAAGATAATCCTGCAACAAACACTTATCCAATGCCTATTTATGCTGCAGGAAAAGACGACGTTTTTGTAGGTAGAATTCGTAGAGATGAATCATTGGAAAACTCACTCAACATGTGGATTGTTGCTGATAATTTGCGCAAAGGAGCTGCAACTAATGCTGTTCAGATTGCGAAATTATTGGTGGATAAAGGGATTTTGAAAGTGGGGCAAGTGGGATAGTTTAAACTAAACTCTAGTGTCAATCTAAAACAACGAAAGACTAATTCCAGCAGTAAACGGAGTCAACTGTACACTTTCACTATTAGTAAACAATGGAGAAAAATAGTAAGCGCCATAAATTGCCCAATTTCTAATTCCAATGCGAACGGTTGCTCCGTAGCGGAGTCTGTTGGCATCGGCAAAGTTGTATAGCTTGGTGGTGTAAGTTTGTCCATCTATACGTTCGGCTGTTTTGGTAAAAGAATTTATTTGATACCCGATTTTACCACCAATCATTACTTTAAAATGCTTAAATCCTTTGGTTCTAAATCTAAAATCGATGGGCACTTCAATGTAGTTTGCGCCAAACTTGTTGCGGATTGGTGTTGCTTCTTCGGGAAAATCTGACATGTATGTCGCTTTTTCATCGAAATCACGGGTGAATTGTTTTTTTGTGGCGTTACCGAAATGGCTATATCCAACTCCCCAACCGAGGGCAAACGTATTTTTTTTAGATAAAACAACATCAAACATCAACGCAACATTAAATCCGATTGAATTCCAAGGGCTTTCAAAATAATTGCGATCACCGTACCAGTCACTGTATGTGACGTCTAAAATTAATCGGTCGTATTTTCTGAGTTTTCCTTTTTCATAGGGTTTCATCCCATTATAAAACCAACCAACTCCAGGACGATAACGAGAAACTAAACCTTCTTCTTCCTCAAAATATTGAGCATCCACTTTAAAAGCAGTTACAAAAAACAATAATATTAATACGTGTTTAATCATTCTTGCTTCCTTTTAGTTCTTATATATTGTTCAAATTTCCATGCTGAAATTACGGCTTCTTCAATAGAAAATCTAGCCTTCCATCCAAGTTCTTTTGCAGCTTTACTTGTATTTGCATAAATAGCAGGAATATCTCCTTTTCGACGGGTACCAATTGTATAATTTAGTTTTTCACCTGTGTTTTTTTCAAAATAGTTTACCATTTCTAAAACACTTGTTCCTTTGCCCGTTCCAATGTTAAAAGTTTGAAGCAACTTTTCTGTTCTATCAAATTGATTTAATGCCTCAACATGTGCCTCGGCTAAATCTACAACGTGAATATAATCTCTAATACAAGTTCCGTCGGGTGTATCGTAATCATCTCCGTGAATCACTAACTTTTCTCTTAGACCAGATGCGGTTTGTGTAATAAAAGGCAGTAAATTATCTGGTTTGCCGTTTGGCTCTTCGCCAAGTATTCCGCTTTCGTGAGCGCCAATTGGATTAAAATATCTTAGTAGAGTTGCTTTATAATCAGCTTTGGAATCAATGAACTGGGTGATCATTTCCTCATTCACTTTTTTAGTATAACCGTAGGGGGAACTATATGAAACGGGGAAACTTTCATCAACGGGCATTTTTTCGGGTTCACCATAAACGGTACAACTCGATGAAAAAACAAACTTTTTTACATCAAATTCAGCCGCCAATTGTAGTATAGACA
>JBBEBO010000185.1:0-12119 GCA_040882265.1 Brumimicrobium sp.
GGGATTTTGTTGAAATAATTTTCGGTTAATGTTTCTATCATTGAGAGTATATTTAATGATATTAATTAAATCAACTGTTTCTATGGTACTGTATCTGGTATTGTAGTATCTTTTCATTTTTCTTGATTTTGAATACAGAAGGTTAATAAAAAACCTTCTAAATATCAATGAAGCTTGGATATAATCCTGCTTTACAGACTGTTTAATAGTCTTAAAGTTCCCTAGCTTCGCTGCAGTTGTACTGCTGCGCTATTTACACTCATTTTTTAAAACCAAAATCTTTAATAATAGGCTGAAACACTTGTTCTACGCGTTCTTTTTCAAACAAAAGCTTATCATCTTTCATGATCACCCCCCGCTCGTGCGAGATTGCCTGTCCGCAGCCAGACGGGCATCTCGTTCGAGGGGCATTGATTGGAGCTAACTTATTTCAAAGAGATAAAAGCAAACAAGTGCACACTCCTTGTGGACTTGAAACTCCACATGACTCCGTCTCCAGAAGCAAATGTAAATTAAAAAGCAAAAAGAAGTCCACCGCTGCAAGTCATCTTTATGCGTTTAATTACTAAACATATCTTTTACCCGCTGGAAAAACCCTTTTTCTCTTCCATCTGGATTAGGAGCGAAGTTTTCGCTGTCTTTTAGTTTTTCGAGTATGGATTGTTCTTCTTTTGTTAATTTTTTTGGTGTCCAAACATTAATATGTACAAATTGATCACCTGTTCCGTAATTTTGAACACTCGGAAGTCCTTTACCTTTTAAACGAAGCATTTTCCCACTTTGTGTACCGGGCTCTATTTTTATTTTTGCGCGACTTTTTATCGTTGGTACTTCAATACTTCCTCCTAAAGCTGCATCAACAAAACTGATGAAGGTTTCATGGTGTACGTTTTGACCGTCACGACGTAATGAATCATGCTCTACTTCTTCAATTACTACCAACAAGTCTCCTGGAATACCGTTAAATGGTCCAGCGTTTCCTTTGCCGTTTACTGAAAGTTGCATTCCCTCTTCAACACCAGCTGGTATTTCTATTTCAATTACTTCTTCTTTACGCTTTAACCCTTGACTATCAGCATCAGATGGCTTTTTGTCAATGATCTTCCCTGTTCCCTGACAGTTCGGACAAGTTGAAGCTGTTTGCATTGCGCCTAAAAATGTTTGAGTTACGCGTTGAACCCTTCCAGAACCGTTACATGTTGAACAGTTTTTAAACGTAACACCATCGGCGTTGACAAGCTTGTTAACTTTGATTTTTTTCTTGACACCCTCAGCAATTTCGTCGAGTGTGAGTTTTATTTTTACACGGAGATTAGTTCCTCTTGCAGAACGTTGTCTCGTTCCACCACGCTGACGACCACCGCCACCAAAAGCGCCACCGAAAATATCACCAAATTGAGAAAAGATATCATCCATATCCATACCGCCACCGAAGCCACCGCCAGCAGCTCCACCAACACCAGCATGACCAAACTGATCGTAGCGTTGACGTTTTTGCGGATTACCTAATACTTCATAAGCCTCTGCAGCTTCTTTGAATTTGTTTTCAGCACTACTATCATCTGGATTTTTATCTGGATGATATTTTAACGCCAACTTGCGATAAGCCTTTTTTATTTCTGATTCTGATGCAGACTTGCTAAGTCCTAGTATTTCGTAATAATCTCTTTTTTCGCTCATAAAATCATTATTGTCCCACTACCACCTTTGCGTAGCGCAGTACTTTGTCATTTAAAAAATATCCTTTTTCAACTACGTCCATTACCTTCCCTTTTTCTTTTTCACTCGGCGCTGGAATGTTTGTAATTGCTTCGTGATGTTCAAGGTCAAATGGTTTTCCTAAACTGTCCATTGGCTCAAGTCCTTTTGCAGTTAGTATGTTTCTAAATTTGTTATAGATTAACTGAAAACCTTCTTTTAAACCTTCGGGATCTTCGGTTTTTTCATTTGATTGAATCGCGCGTTCAAAATCATCGAGTACAGAAAGTAAATCTTTTATAACTCCTGCACCAGCAGATGAAATCATTTCGTTTTTTTCCTTGATTGTGCGTTTTCTGTAATTGTCAAAATCAGAATATAAGCGAAGATATTTGTCGTTTAACTCATTGTACTTTTGTTCCATGAGTTCTTCTGTAGATAGTTCTGAATTTGAATCATTCGCATCACCTTCAGTTTCGAAATCATCATTTTGCTCATTCACAGTTCTTTCTTCAGTTTGAACATTTTCATGATGCTCTTCTTGCTCCTTTTTATTCTTTTTATCTTTTTTTCCCATCTGATTAATTATTTTACTGATAAGGAGCTTCGCAAAGATATTGCCATTAAGAATAATTGGACATTCTGTCAGAATTATTGATGTGAATTGTATTTATGTCAGCAATCGGAAGATGATTGTCATAAAGCTGTCAGAGGTTGTAAGGTCTGTAAGGAATACAATTTAGGGTTTCCCCAAAAGGGGAGTAGGTTACTCTACAATTATAGTTTTAAGTCTGATTTCATTGTTGAGGTTTAGTTTGACATAGTATGTTCCTGGTTTAACATTGTCAAGGTTGATGTCTACACTTGAAGCTCCTGGCTTTACAAATTCGTAAAACAAAGCACTTCCCCGTTGATTGATCAAAGAAATACTCGCTAATTCATCAGTTATACCATAAAGATCTACTTGAATGGTTTCATTTGAACTTGCTTTTACATTAAATACTAAAGCAGTGTTTGAAGAGTCTTTTGATAAGACTTTTACTTTGTCGCCTTCACCGCCATAAGAAATTGTGAAAGTTCCCATTAAAAATGCAACTGCTACAATAATTTTTTTCATTTTTTTTATATTTTTTTAAATTTTCACTGCAAAAATACAAGGTGTAAACGGATAAATAATACTTGGTTTTCAAGATTAAAGAAAGGATAACTTTGTTAACCTAAAGTTTAGATTTAAACGATTTTAGAAATATTATTTTAACGTAATATTCTTGATTTAGATAAGGTGGCTTTCGTTTGAAAATAAAGACATTAACTTAGTTGCATTATTCAACTTTCAGCCTTAAATTAATTAAGGTATAAACCCAACTAAAAAGTGCAATTTTTCTAATTCACAAACCCTTTAATCAAACTTCAAAGCCTTTATAGGAGTGATTTTTGTTACGACATAAGACGGAACGATGAGCACAGCTGTACAAACAAGTAATGTTCCCGCATTCAATAAAATTAAATGTAAAAAGTTTAACTCAATTGGAACTGCGTTTAAATAATACACTTCTGGATTTAAAGGAATAATTGTAAAGTAATACTGTAACAAGCAAAGTGAAATTCCAATAATATTTCCCCAAATCATTCCTTTGATTATGATGAAAACTGCTTGATGTAAAAATATTTTCCGAATTGTCCAGTTGGTTGCCCCAATAGCTTTAAGTAAGCCGATGAGTTGTGTTTTTGTAATGATGAGTACCAACAATCCTGATCCCATATTAATTGTACTTACTAAAATCATTAGAATTAGAATTATTAAAACATTGAGATCAAGGAAATCTAACCATAAAAATATTTCAGATTCGTCCTCGATGATGGTTCTAACTCTTAATTCTGCTTTCTTCTCAGTGTTTTTAAAGTAAATTCTTTTCTTTATTTGCTTTGAAGTTTCGCTTAGTTTATTGAAATCGTCCACCAATACTTCATAACCGCCAATATAATTTGTGTGACTGCCTTTTCCATCGGTATATTCGAATGTAACTCGTTTACCGCCTTTGATATCAATGGCAAACTTTGTTCCTGAATCATTTAGGTATTCGCGTTGAATTTCTCCATTTTCTATTTTTTTTGGGTAGCATGGTCGTCTTTTATTTCCACTTACTTTTATGTCTAAATAAGAAGTGTCTGGGATAGCATTTTGTTCGCCTCTTCCATCAATAAACATCCAATAGTCAGATGCGATTAAACGGATAGTGGTATCCTTAATATCACAAAAAGTAAATCCTTTCGCAGTTTCAAATCCATTTCCCCAATCATAACGGTAATTCCCATTTCCACCTCGAACATCGCCATAAATTACAAATTGACCGTCTTTGGTAATTGTATCTGCTACTCTAACGGCTGATTGTATTCCCCAATCATTGAGTTCTTGAACATTCCGAATGTCTCCCAAAACAATTTGTCGATCAAACTCATCTAATCCCGTTTCGAAAATTCCTACAATTTTATATTTCATCTTTACAGGAGTAGCTTTAACAAAAAAAGTATTGACATCTTCTCCAATTTCAAGCCTTAAATCACGTGCGATTTTTGATGAAAGAATTACTTCTTGATGTGCTACATCTTCTTTTACGTTTGGAACCCTTCCCTCTTTTAAATGTTTCTCGAAAAACTCCCACCTGAAGTCTTTACCAACACCTTTCATTACTATCCCTTGAATCTCCTGTTGTATTTGAAACGTATCAATATCTTTTAACTGATACCAATTTGTGTCCGGATCAGATTGTAACAACGCTGGTTTGTAAGCAAATTGTTGAACGTTTGCTACATTTTGAATTTCTTCCAACGATTTCATAATAGAATCACTAAAAATAATAGGAGCAGACTCAAATGTTGAAGCTTCACCTGCTTTTGTAATTGTAGCGTGTGATCCAAAACCTGTAACTTTATCTTTAACTTGGTTTTGAAATCCAGTGACAACAGCAATTGTGACGATATTAATAGTCATTGCAAGTATTATACTTACTCTCGAAATACGAATGATAGGTTGCGAAACTTTCTTATCTTCGCTTTTACCTTTGTAGATCTTTTTTGCTATGAAATATTCTTTGCTCACTATAATTTAAAAATGCTTGCTAATGTACTCAATACGTCTTTGCTTAAAAAGTTTTTTTGTGTTTTTCCTTCTTTCTTGTCAAAGTGAAAATGTTGAAGATTCATTAACAAGTAATTCTACTTCAACTATTAATCATGAAGATACGATTAAAAAAGAAATAGTTGTCGGTGCTGAAAAATTAGAGCAACTTCAAGAGCTAATTAATGATAAGTCTGTTGCTTTAGTTGCGAATCAGACAAGTTTGGTCGGAAACACTCATTTGGCTGATACACTTTTGTCTTTAGAAGTTGATTTAAAATCTGTTTTCTCACCAGAACATGGGTTTAGAGGAGATGCCGACGCAGGAGAGAAAGTAGACTCTGGAAAAGATATAAAAACGGGATTGACTTTACACTCATTATACGGAAGTAATAAAAAACCCACAAGAGATCAGTTAAAAGGTATTGATGTTGTCATTTTTGATATTCAAGATGTAGGCGCAAGATTCTATACGTATATTTCTACACTTCATTATGTCATGGAAGCCTGTGCTGAATCAAACATTCAGTTAATCATACTGGACCGTCCCAATCCTAATGGGCAACAAATTGATGGACCAGTATTAAAGAAAGGGTTTGAATCTTTTGTAGGAATGCACCCCATTCCAATAATTCACGGAATGACAATCGCTGAATATGGTCAAATGATTAATGGAGAAAAATGGCTTAAAAACAATATGAACTGCAATCTTAAAGTTGTTAAATGTGATAATTATTCACACGATTCATCTTACTCACTACCTGTTGCACCTTCACCAAATCTTCGAAGTGATCAGTCGATTGCGCTTTATCCTAGCTTGTGTTTGTTCGAAGGAACTATTCTAAGCGTTGGTCGCGGAACAGAAACTCCGTTTGAAATTTTTGGTCACCCAGTATTAAAGTCAAACCCGAATAAGTATGATTTTGAATTTACACCTGTCTCAAGTTATGGAGCCAAAGAACCAAAACTCGAAGGTGAAAAATGTTTCGGAAAGGATTTATCCTCATTTGAAATAGAGAATGGGAAATTAAACTTGGAATGGATTATCGAAACATATAAAGATATGAATCGCAGCGACTATTTTATAACAAAAAATAAATGGTTTGATTTACTCGCAGGTACTGAAGAACTGAGAAAACAAATAGAAAACGGTTTATCCGAATCTGAAATCAGGGCATCTTGGGATGAAGATTTGAAAAAATTTGGTTTGATTCGGGAGAAATATTTGATTTATGATGCAAAATAAATGTAGAGACACGCGACAAACAAAAAGGGACGCACGACAAACAAAAAGGGACGCACGACCGTGCGTCCCAACATTTGTTTTACATGCGATTATTTACCGCACGTATATTGATTTTTTCAAATATTACCTAGAAAGGTAAATCATCGTCACCTTCTTCAACTAATGTTTCTGCATTATCAGATGATGCTGGTTCAATATCTGGTGGTGTTGGATTACCTCCTCCCTGAGATTTTTCGATTTTCCATACATCTAAAGAGTTAAAATATTTTACTTCACCTTTAGGACTAGTCCATTCGCGACCACGGATATTGAATGTAACATTAACGACATCATTTACATTCATATCTTCTAATAAATCAGTACGATCTTGTGTTAATTGAAATAAAATGTCTTGTGGATAATTACCCGAAGCATCCGTTACGACAAACTCTCTTTTTTTAAATTTGTCTGTGATGACCTGAGTGTCATTTTTTACTTTAAGAATTCCAGAAATGGTAAACATATTGTTGTTGTTTTTATTGATTATTAAATGCGAGTAACGTTTTCCAAGCTTCTTCTACTTTGTCTTCCGTTAAAAGCGTTTTTGCTAATTTATGTAATTCCTGCTCTAATTTTGCAGGTTCGTCTTCTAAAGTTACAAAAAGATCTGATAATTCTATCAATTTGTGTTCATTAACTTCGGTTTCGTTTGGAAGTTCAACAATACCACCTAATTTACCCAAGTCATTTCCTGAAAGTATAGTGCTGTTTTTAATGTCTACAGGAATATTGTCAACTCCGATACCAATTGTTGTAATAGGTTTCATTACTTCAAACATAGATTTATTATCTGCACGACAATACCAATTGCCTCCCATACGTGCTACCAAATCAATTTTTTGCTGATCAATCATTTGATTTTCGTCAAGTACAGCTTCATTGATATGAATTTTAACAACTTCACATATCACTAAGTTTCCAGCTCCACCATTTGTACCGAGTTCTTTTACTTCAATGACTTTGCATTCGAATTGTACAGGAGATTCTTTTACTCGAAAAGGCTTTACAATATCTGATGCAATTGGAGTTAATCCACTTTTGACAAACTCGTTTACCTCTTTCTGATATGGTGAAGAGCTTAAGCTCATTTGCTCAACGATTTCGTAGTTAACGATGTTGATCACACACTCAGGAACTTTTTTTACATTTTCATAAGTGTCTTTAGTTGTGTTTGTTCTTCCACTTCTCGCCGGTGAGAAAATCATTATCGGAGGATTAGCACTAAACACATTAAAGAAACTAAAAGGTGCTAAGTTAGGATTGCCATCTTCATCTATCGTTGAAGCAAAAGCAATCGGTCGTGGTCCAACAGCGCCCAATAAATAGTGATGCAATTTTGGTACTGGTATTTCTTTTGGATCTATTGTCAACATTATTGTTTGTTTTCAATGCAAAAGTAATTCTAATCTTATTGAATAAAAATCAAAACAACCAAATTGTTGAAAAGTTAGGCGTGTTGTGCATAGAATTATGAGTAATGCATGAATAAATATCAATTTGCAACTCAGTAGCCACCCCAATTCAAATAAATGCACTTACTTTTGAAGAATAATGACAACGACTGAACAAATAGTAATTGAAAAACACACAGTAGCAGATTTGACAGATAAAAAAGTTAGAATCTATGACTATTTGGTAGGTAAGTTTGAAATTATTTCTACACGAAAAGGAATTAAAAAAGCTTTTCAACGCAATCAAATACTTTTAAATGGAAAGTTTGCTAAGAGTGCTGATTATGTTTTTAATGGAGATCAAGTTGATTTATTACAAGGTAAAACCGTTGTAAGAAGTAAGTTTGAATTGAAGTTAGATGTAGTTTACGAAGATGATGAGCTGGCTATCGTTGTCAAACCATCTGGGCTTGTTGTGTCTGGAAATAAGTTTAAAACATTACAAAATGCATTAGCTGGAAACATAAATGAAAGTGCTGCAAAAGATAAATTACCTATACCATTAACAGTACATAGGTTAGATGCTCAAACTACAGGGCTTGTGATTGTCGCTAAGACATATTCTATGCGCATTGCATTAGGGGAAATGTTTGAAGAAAGACAAATCAGCAAAAAATATGTTGCGATTGTTAAGGATAGCCTAAATGGATTTGGGGTATTGAATTCTAATGTACAAGGTAAAAAAGCAAAAACTTTTTTCAAATCTATTTCCGTTTACCCTTCTGTAAAAAACAGTTTTATTTCGCTTGTAGAACTAGAGCCAATTACAGGACGCAAGCATCAACTTAGAATACATTTATCACGTTTGGGGTTTCCAATAATCGGTGATAAACTTTATGGAAAGAAAGGAGATGTTTTAGAGCATAAAGGATTGTTTCTCGCTGCAGTTGGACTTAAGTTTACTCATCCGAAAACAAATCAATCGCTTGATTTTGAAATAGAAATACCAGCGAAATTCAATAATTTTATTTCAAGAGAAAAACGTTGGTATGAACGTGTGAATTCAAGGCAGAAATAATTTTTTTTGAAAAAAAATAATTCATTCATAGTTTGTATTCGATAATTAATACTTTTACCTTAGATTTAAATCATTTTAATCTCAGTTATGAATAAACCCAGAGTTGTTAAAGATTACGATAAGCTTGAAGATGATGTAAAGCAGCAAATTAAATTGAACTATCCAAAAGGATTTGAAGATAATTTGGTGAAGTTTCAAAATAAAGAGGGACACACTGTAAGCGCCCTTCCTTTTGAAACCGATGATAAATATTACTTGATAAGAATGACAATCTTGGAAGCTCAAGAAATCATTGAAGATGATGAAGATTATGATGATGATGGTTTCTTAAGAGAAGATGCTCGTGAAGAGTATGAGGAAAACCTTGATGAATCTGAAGAGGATTTAGATGATTAAAATAACAGTGTTATGATTTTCGACAAGTAAAGCAACTATGATTGGCTCAGACACAAAAATCTCTTCAAGAATTCAGCAAAGAAGAGAAATTGTGTTTTTGATTTTATCAGGCCTTTTCCTAGGTTCACTTACAATGCTGAATATTTTAGGTGTAAGCAGGTTTGTTGATTTATCCGACTGGGTTGGTATTTCAGCAAACAGTTCCGTTACCTTTTCAATAGCAATTGGAGTCCTTCCATATCCGATTACATTTTTATGCACTGATTTTATTTCTGAAATTTACGGCAGAAAACGTGCTAACCGTGTTGTCTGGGTAGGCTTATTACTAAATATTTGGATTTTATTAGTGCTTTGGTTTGGAGGTTGGTTAGATGCTCCAGAAAACTTACAGGCAGATGGTACTTTGCCATTGAAAATTGTTGACGGTAAAATTGTTGAACCACATGGTTATGCATTTTATAGCATAAGAAGTTTGGCTTTTGGTGCAACAATTGCTTCAATGATCGCTTATATTACTGCTCAGTTTATTGATGTCCATATTTTCCATTTTTTTAAGAAAGCCACAAAAGGAAAAAAACTGTGGTTGAGAAATAACGGTTCTACTTTGATTAGTCAATTAGTGGATTCCATTTCCGTTATTTTGATTACGCATTACTTTGCGGGTGGTTTACCGATTAAAGAGGGCAGTGATGTTTACCCACAACTTATGGCTTTTATTATTAGTGCTTATTTATTTAAAGTTTTAGTTGCATTGTTAGATACCATTCCTTTTTATATTGGCACTAAATTTTTAAGAAACTACTTAAAAGTTGATTCTGAAGTGCCAATTCATTAATTATATTTCACCCTGATTAGATTTCTTTTGTTGTATTTTCTCATCTCTATAGCGTTGATTTGTTTTACTAAATAGTAAGTGAAGTATAACATAAACTAGCGCTGTAAAAGCTAATAAAGAACCGTATAGAAAGACAATAAATACTGTTTTAGGTGTGCTGTCATAAATGAGCAAAGTACTAGCAGCGCCAAATAGGATTCCTAATTCGAGGGATATAAAAATTGTTCCTGAACCAATCCCTCTTCTGTGCTTTGGTGTTAAATCTGCCATCCAAGCAAATAGTGTAGGGCTTGAAACTCCGGTAGCCATTCCAAATACAAAAGAACCTACTGTGTACCAAAAAGTTGTTTCCGCCATTCCTGTCATTATCATCGCTACAATGAGTAATGAAATTCCAATGAGAAGTGTTTCCCTTCTTCCAATAATATCTGAGACTTGTCCTGCAACGAGTCGAACAATTATTGTTGATATTACGTAGTAAACAAAATACCAACCTTTATTATCAATATTTAAGTAAACCGAAATATCTGGGGTAAGGACAAAGACTAGTCCAGTACAAGCTGCAGTTAGAAACATGACAACTGCTGCTGGAAGAACATTTTTTTCTATAATTTCATCAGGTTTTATTCGCAATACTTTCCAAGAGAATTTTTGAGGTTGTTCAAGCGTTTCCCTAACGGTGGTGATAATAACCATTGATGCAATTGCTAGTATTCCCGAAGCTATAAATAATCCATCAATTGAGAAAGTGTTAGCTACAGGCGTCCCTAAAAATTGACCTACTCCAATTCCCAACGAAATAGCTGTTCCAAATACTCCCATGCCCTGACCACGTTTGTTGTGAGGAAGTATGTCCGTTACAAGTGCAGTTGCACCTGTTGGTAAAAAACCAGTTGAAAAGCCATGGAAAAACCGCAGTGAAAGGAAGAAAAAAACCGTTCCACTAAATGGATACATAAAAGTTATGATGACGCAGGTGATCGTTCCAATATACATGGTGCTCTTTCTCCCTACAGTATCAGCTATTTTACCAGAAAACGGACGTGAAACTGCAGCAGTTATTGTAAATAAGGCGATAATCAATCCCTTGTATTCTGCACCTCCAAGCTGAGTGATAAATGTGTTTAATTCAGGTATAATTAAGTTAAAGGATGTCATAAACAAAAACATCCCAAAACTAATTGCCCAGAAATTTTTACTGTAAACCATACTTGAAAAAATGAATCTGTAAAATTAGTTTTAATAATCTTAGTTTACTTAAAATTTCATTTTATAATTTTAGATCATTCAAACATCCAAACGGCTAAATTGTTACGTATATTAGAAAATAAATCCTATGAATAAATTATTTTTTATTTTTTTAGCTATAGTTGCAATTTCTTGCGCTACAGACTTTGATGAAAAGTCGACAAAAGAAAGAGTTCATGCTAGCAAGTTTGCTAATCTTGATGATTCGATGAAGAAAGTAGTAAAAACAGAGAAAGAGTGGAAGTCGCAATTGACAGAAGAACAATACCACGTTACAAGAGAATCAGGTACTGAACGCGCTTTTTCGGGAAAGTATTGGGACAATAAACGGAAAGGTGTTTACAATTGTATTTGCTGTGAATTACCACTCTTTAGTTCAGAAACAAAGTTTAAATCAGGTACGGGATGGCCAAGTTTTTATAAACCAATTAATGAAAGACATATATTAGAAGTTGAAGACAATTCTGGGGGTTGGAAAAGATCAGAAGTAGTTTGTGCTCGCTGTGATGCGCACTTGGGACATGTTTTTAATGATGGTCCAGACCCTACAGGGTTAAGGTATTGTATTAATTCAGCATCTTTATCTTTTAAGGAGAAAACTGACTAGTTTAACTTAGCGGGGTATTCTAATTTAAATCTAGGAACAGAAACTTTAAAAAAGCTTTTTGGAGATCCATCCAAATCAATTTTTGCAAAGTCATAGTGTCCTTCCATATACCCCAATTCTGATATTAAATCACACCCCGAACTATAAACATAAATTTCTCCAGGTTCTAAAACAGGTTGTTCTCCAATTACACCAGCTCCACTAATGTTTCGAAGTTTATCTAATGAGTCGAATATTTGCCAGTAGCGTGAAATTAACTGTATTTGATAAGGATTTTGATTTTCTATCTCAATTGAGTAGTTGAAAAACAGAATACGTTTCGTAATATCTGAAAGGTCAGATCTATACGTCGTATTTACTGAAATCTTTACTCCTTTTGTTATGGCAGTATCCATGTTGAAATAATTTACAGTAAATATATAAAAGATATTTTTATAAGCCTCTTAATTAAAGATGTTTTACC
>JBBEBO010000186.1:0-12099 GCA_040882265.1 Brumimicrobium sp.
AGTATGACCTTCTGGACTTATTGTAGTACTCGTTTTGCCATTAACACCAAAAGTGCTATCTAAAACAACTGTGTGTTGAGCATTTGCATTAAAAGAAAAAGCAAAAAGAAGAATTATTATATTATACTTAACTATTTTCATAATTATTTAATTATTGTATTGTTACATAAACCGTATTTCCTTGTATAAACCAACTAACGGAAATAGGTTGTGAGAAACAATTTGTTAACGAGATATTACCACTACCATTTAACATAAGGTTCCCCATATTGTCACAAAATGAAACATAATAATAATTCTGGCTAATTTGTTCTTTAATTGTGATTCCTCTTAATTCATTAATATTGGTAAAAGTATTACAAGACTCATTATACGCATCATGATTTGTTATACCTAAAGGTATATCGAAGCAATCTACACCTGCAAAAGAAGGAGGACAGTTTCCTGAATCATTAAAAGAACCAAACAAATTATATCCTGGGCAAGGTCCAAAATCAGTTATGTTATTTATTGAATGTGTTACATTTTGAGCGTTTCCAAAACTCCCAAAAGCAAATAATGCGATATAAAATAGTAGGTTTTTCATAATATGTGTTTTTAAATTTAGGTTAATATACTGATTTTTTTTCTTTTACCCAAATCACATGAAATCGAATTAACTACTCGCTATCAAATGAATTAACTATAAAACTGAAGCCTATATCTAAGAAAGTAATGATAAACAAGGATTCATTTGGAGAATAAAATAGAGCACAACCAAAGGGCTATGCTCTATCAAGATAATATAATTGAATGTTTTATTTTTTGATAAATTTATAAACACCTATTTTATTTCCAGCACTTACCTCTATAAAATAAGTCCCTTTATCTAAGTTGGATACATTCATTTCTACAGTAGTCATATTATCAGAAGGATTATAATCCATCACTTTTTGACTTGTCATATTGTAAATAGAAACACTTTCGATATTCGCTTTAGCATCCAAATTGATTGCTTCAGAAGCTGGGTTTGGATAAAGTTTAAACCCTTCAAGTTCATTTTGAGTTAAACCTAAATTATCAGTTGTAAATGGAACAGCAGAAGAGTTACCACTATTGCCATCATTTCCACAGTCTGTTTCAACGTATAAATCATAATCTGTCTCTGCAGTTAAAACTGATGAATTAGCTGTTAGTACTCCTGACGCTTCTGTTCCACTATCAACTGGGGTGTCTGTATCTGGATCATCACCTTGATTCATAACAACCCATGTATAACCGTTTGTTTCATCAGCTGAAGCTTGCCAGAAAAAATCAGCAGAAGTATCTGTGATATTGTTTACACCCACATCTGTCGCTGGCATACAGTCAACATTTTCAACTACGGTTATTACACCATTCATTGTAGCAGAATGGAAACTACATACGTAAGGAAACTGAACAGGCTCAGTAAAGGTGAATGCATATGTATCTCCGTTGCCCATTGTTCCGCTATCAAAGCCAGCTGGTGCATTGGCGTGTGTACTCACAACATTGTGTGAAGTTGCTTCTGTGTTTGTCCACTCGATCTCATCCCCTACTTCAATTGTAATTGTTGCTGCTCCACCAGTTGACATATTCCAATCAATGTTGTGCGTTGTTTGTGCCGTAAGCGAAAAGGATCCTAAAATTAAAGAAGTCCCTAATAATTGTAATTTTCTCTTCATAATCATTTGTTTTTTAAGTTTATAAATAAATTATATTCACTTGACGTTTTGAAATGTAATATGGTTGCAATTTTTGTCTTTTTAACATTATTAGGGATAAAAAAATAGTCATATTGGTTTTGGCAGGTTTAATGTACAACGACGCTGATTGTTGAAGTAGGGACGAACGGCCGTTCGTCCCTACTTGATGTGGATATGACGCCTTTAAAAGGCTTTCGTGTTTTAATTTCCTCTAAGGGCTCGTGCGAGATTACCTAACGGTGCTACTTCGTAGTGCATCTCGTTCGAGGGACATTGATAAGAACCAGCTTACTCTAAATGCAAACACGCATTACACCCTCACCCAAACTTTTGAGACTGATCCATTATAAATAGAATTGTTAAACCAAAAAAAAAGCCCTCGAATAATCGAGAGCTACTTTTAGATATAATGTTTTTAGTAAAGGTTAACCCTTCTGCACATTTACAGCATCCATACCTTTACGACCTTTCGCTAGTTCAAAACTAACTTTGTCATTTTCTTGGATATCGAAATTTACATTATTGATGTGAAAGAAATATTTTTCACCAGAATTATCTTCTCTAATAAACCCAAAACCTTTTGAATCATTGTAAAAAGCAACTTGACCAGTAAATTCAGTTTGCATTTCTTCACGTTCCCTTTTTGGAACTCCTAATTCAATGTTTTCAGCTTTAACTTTGGTTTTCTTTTGCTCTTCGGGTGGAGTATCTGTAATATTTCCAAATTCATCAACATAGGCAATCATGTTGTCTAACCCTCCCCCTTCTGAATTCTCTTTGCGCTCTTGTTTTTTGAGCTCTTTGTCCTTACGTTTTTTTAACTTCTTTTTTTCTTTTTCTTTTTTACTAAAAGTTTCTTGCGATCTCGCCATAAATAATTTTAATTAATTAAAATAGGTAAACGCACGCTACGTTCCCTTTTTTTTTAGTTGCAAAAAGCAATTTAATATATTATTTTGGATATAATTAGTGAAATCACTCGAATCAAACAACTAAAATGAGATTCAGTGCAAAGATATAATATTAATTCTCGATTTCCAATTTTTATTTTTAGCCCTTTTTAAATTAGGAATTAGGAATTATCAATTCCTAATTCCTAATTTCCATTTGCAACCCCTTACTCCTCTATCAGTGAAACAATCTCCTCGCTATCAGGTTGTACTCTTGGATGGAATACTTCTATCAATTCTCCTTCTTCATTAAACAGATATTTTTGGAAATTCCATGCTACGCCTTCATCACTATAACCATTCAACTCTTTTTTTGTAAGGAATTTATAAATTGGATGCATATCATCTCCTTTAACCGATACTTTACTCATCATAGGAAAAGTTACACCGTAGTTCTTTTCACAAAAAGAAGCGATTTCTTCATCATCTCCTGGCTCTTGTTTCATAAAGTTGTTTGCAGGAAAACCTACAATAACAAAATCGTCGGGTCCATACTTTTCATAAATGGCTTGTAATTTTTCATATTGCGGTGTCAAACCACATTCCGAAGCTGTATTTACAATCATTATCTTTTTTCCTTTTAACGTAGATAAATCAAAGTTTTTACCACTAATATCTGTTACTTCAAAGTCGTAAATACTCTTTTCTTGAGCAATGATAGCAATGGACGTAAAACTTAAAAACAAACTTAAAACAATATTTCTCATATTTATAGTTCAAATTATTACAGAAATTCCGTATTCCTTTTCTAATAGTTACTTATAAAATAGCTCAACAGCTGTAGCTCCTTTACCGTATTCTCTAAAGTCGGCATCATAAACTTCAAGACCATCTTGACCTTCTAAAAAGTCACGTACTTCATTCTTCAACACACCTTGTCCAACACCGTGAATAATGATGATTTTACGAATTCTTTTTTCACGCGCATTTCTGTAGAATCTACGCAAAGCATAAATCTGATGGTCGAGCATTTGTTTATTTGTTAAACCCGCTTCTGATTCTAGAATTTCATGAATATGAAGATCTATTTCCCAATAACTATTATACTTTCTGATATCATCGACATCATTACTAGCGTCATTGAGTTCAGCATCTTGTTCTACAATTGTAGCGTCAAAATCATCCGCAATTGCATTCGTTTGATCACCGTGAATTTTAACTAATTCATTCATGGGAAAAACCCTATCAAATCCTGTTTCGTCTTCTACGATAGCACTGTGCTCATTTTTAATTGATTGGATAACACCATACCCAGACTCCCTTAAAAAAGTAACTCGCTCACC
This sequence comes from Brumimicrobium sp., assembly GCA_040882265.1. Classification (GTDB taxonomy): domain Bacteria; phylum Bacteroidota; class Bacteroidia; order Flavobacteriales_D; family Crocinitomicaceae; genus Brumimicrobium. Next base: position 3,940 of record JBBEBO010000186.1, read on the forward strand.
TACCTTGAAATGCATTTAAAATAGAATTAAAGTCAATAGAGATAAAAGAATGAATTGCTAAAAAGATAGCTCCAAGCCAAATCAACATCATTAAAAACTTATAGATTGTTGAAGCGTCTTTTTTTGTTGGAGCTAATAATACACTATCAACTTGTTTTGCAACAATTTGGTTGTATTTATCAGCTTCATTAAACTCTTCAATATCTTTTAAAATTGGTGTATAATCAATCACAATTTGCTTAATTCTTGAAAAGCTTTTATCAGATAAATCTTCGTAATTACACTCGTACTTTATTTCACTCTCTTTCATATCTTTTCTTATCAAATAAAGTTTGTGCATGTTTTTAACACGAAACCCTAATAAGAAACCAAAAATGATAACGATCCAAGAGTTAAACCACAACCCCACTCCTATCACTGCTAGAGACGACAATAGTGTGAAAACAAGTTGTGTTAGTTCGTAATGCGTAAAAAATAAAACCCTAACCAATTGCCCACCATCAAGCGGATCAATTGGAATTAAATTCATTACGTTGAGTAAAATTAAAATTACCCCAAGCTGAACTAAAATGTTAATTTCTGAAGACCATCCAATTTCGAGCAAAATATATCCCAGTATTATCCCAGGAACAGGACCAGCCAATAACATAAGAGATCCCTCCATTTGAGAGTAAATTTTCTTTTTACCCGACACCATTGCTCCAATGAAAGGAATAAATAGCATTTTTAGATTTTCATAACCGAATATTTTCATCATTGCAAAATGACCTAGTTCGTGAAATAAAAGTACACCTAATAGTATGGCAATTAACAAATAATCTTGTATAATCAAAGAAAAAGTAATTGCAAAAATGACCATAGATAATATCGTAATAGAGATATGTCCTTTACGATCCTTTCTAATTAAAGTGGGTTTGGGAGGATAAAATGAGTCTAAATTTTCCATATATTGCAAACAAAGTTAGGATATTTTATGTCTATAAACAAATTATAATACTATTTTCGTCTCCATGCTTATAGCAAAAAATATAACTAAAAAGTATGGTGATGTTCACGTCCTTAAGGATATTAATATCACCGTAAAAGCCAATGAATTAATCTCAATTGTAGGTGCATCGGGAGCTGGTAAAACTACTTTGTTGCAAATCCTAGGTACATTAGAACGACCAGATGGTGGGGAATATACTTTGAATGGTGTTGATCCATTTAGTTTAAACGCAAAACAATTGTCTAAATTTAGAAATGAGCAAATTGGGTTTGTGTTTCAGTTTCATCAGTTACTTCCTGAGTTTACGGCTATCGAAAATGCTATCTTACCTGCGCTTATTCGTGGAGATGAACGAAGAGATGCCGAAAAAAGAGCTAAGGATATTTTTAAATTTTTGAATTTACATAATCGCGATACACATAAACCATCTCAGTTATCTGGTGGTGAACAACAAAGGGTTGCAGTTGCACGTTCATTAATAAATCAACCTAAAATCATCTTAGCCGATGAGCCTTCTGGTAATTTAGATACCAAAAACTCTGAAGAACTGCATCAGTTATTTTTTGATTTGCGTAAAAATTTCGGGCATACGTTTATTATCGTTACACATAATGAACACTTAGCCTCCATTTCCGACCGCAAACTCGAAATGGCTGATGGTAAATTTATATAGATTGAATATAAACGATATAAAAGATTTACTTGAAGTAAAAGTCGAAGAGTTTAATGCGAAAAGTTTTATTGCAACAGACCCAATTCAAATTCCACATCAGTTTGATAAAAAAGAAGATATTGAAATCTCTGCACTCCTGATTGCACTGATAGCTTGGGGAAATCGTACGATAATAATTCGAAATGGCGAAAAGCTATTAAAGATCATGGGACATCAACCGCTTGAATTTGTACAGAACTACCAATCTAAAGACCTCGATAAGATACATTTTGTTCATAGGACATTTAATAAACAAGATTTAGACTTTATGCTTCGTGGACTTCAAAGCGTTTATAATCAGCACAACTCCTTAGAAAATGTGTTTAATAAACACCCTGAAGTTGAAGGTGTAAAAGGGCGAATCATATCTTTTAGAGAAGCAATTCTTAACGTAGAGCACGAAAAGCGAAGTGAAAAACACCTTTCAAACCCAATAAAGAAATCTGCAGCAAAAAGAATAAACATGTTTTTGCGCTGGATGGTAAGAAATGATCAGCAAGGAGTTGATTTTGGAATCTGGTCTGATATAAAACCTTCAGAACTGTACCTCCCACTCGACGTACATACGGGAAATGTTGCTAGAAAACTAGGCCTTTTAAATCGCAAACAAAATGATTGGCCTGCTTTAGAGGAACTTATGATCCAATTGAGAAAAATGGATCCTATCGACCCAGTCAAATATGATTACGCCCTTTTTGGTTTAGGTGCTTTTGACGGATTTAAATAAATTCAAAACTTTCAACTCTAAATTTCAAACCCTAAACCCTAAACTCTTATATTTGGGCTTATGAAGTTTGTTCATCCAATGTTTTTGTGGGCGCTCGGTATAATCTTGATTCCGATTATTGTCCATTTATTTAATTTTAGACGCTATAAAGTACTGTACTTTTCAAGTCTTCAATTTATTAAAAAGATTGAAAAAGAGACAAATGCAACTAGAAAATTACGACATTATTTAATCTTACTTTCAAGAATTCTTGCATTTATAGCGTTAGTTTTAGCTTTTGCTCAACCTTATTTCCCTTTGGAAGAAGGTAAAGCCGAACAACACGATAGCGTTACAGCTATATACCTAGATAATTCATACTCAATGTCAGCTAAAGGTACCAATGGTGACTTATTGAACCAATCAAAAGAAACTATTCGAAGCATTGTCGATAAAAGTAAGGATGGTCAGCAGTTTATGTTTGTAACGAACAATTTATCTGGTATAGAGCATCGAATGATCACAAAAAGTGAACTACTTGATCGTTTAGAAACAACTGACCTCTCTCCTATCTTTAGAGCGTTTGTCAATCCTTTAAATAGTGTAAAAGAACATTTAGACAATAAAGGTTTCAAAGGAAGGCGGCAATATATAATTTTATCCGATTTTCAAAAAATCAATTTTCAAAATGATGCTTTATCAGCTGATCAATATGGAACTTATGTGCCTCTTAAACTAACTCCACAGTCTACTAAAAACCTTTATATAGACTCCGTTTGGTTTGACAACCCTTTTCAACGGGTCAATCAAAATAACACCTTAAATGTTCGGATCAATAACACCAGTTCTAACGAAATTACTAATGCTGAATTAAACCTCGAAATCGGTAAATTTAAACGGCAAACTCTTGTTGATATTCCTTCTGAAGGTTCTTCTGTAGTTCAATTAAACTATACAGATAAAACTGAAGGGTTTAAAAAAGCTAAAGTTGATATTAAAGATGATCAACTCTTTTTTGATGATGTATTTTATTTTACGTATGAAGTAAAAAATAGTCTTCGAATTCAATTGGTAAATGGCTCACAAGCTACTGAATTTCCATCGCTTGTATTTGAAACAGATGAATTTTATGAAGTTTCTCAGACGAATATTGAGCAATTACAAATCAATACACTTAAAGAGTCAGATTTAGTTGTTTTAAATGGATTGGAAACAATTTCGTCAGGGGTAAGTAGTAGCATTCAACAATATATAAATAACGGAGGAAATGTATTAATTATTCCAGGAGATGATATCGATATAGATACTTATAATTCACTCTTGCAGGCTGTAAAACTTCCGTTGATAAAAGATATCTCATCACAAAAGCTAAGAATAGGGAAAATTCATTCAGAGCAGAGTTTCTTTCAAGGAATGTTCAATAAAAGCGTTAATAAATTGAATATGCCTGCACTGAACAAACATTTTTCAAGCACGATTTATACTTCTTCAAATTATAAACCTTTAGTGGATTTAGAAAATAAGTCTCCTCTATTTTTAGTACATGGCGGAGACTTAGGTATTTCCTGTTTTTATACTGCATTGAATGAATCATTCAATAACTTTAGTAAATCTGCACTGTTTAGTGCATTATTACTACGTGTTGGAGAAATAAGTCAAACTCAAAATGAATTACAACTCACAATTGGAAAAGATAAAGTTTATAAATTGCGTTCTTCGAAAAGTCAAGATGCCCCTGTTGAATTAAAAAATGAAGCAATAACATTTATCCCTGAAATCAACGCAAAAGAAGTTTATGATGAAATATCCGTTCGTCTAGCAGGGAATAGTCAAGTGATTAAAGCTGGTAATTACAATATTATTAGAGAGAATGAGCGTTTGGGTTGGATCGCATTAAACTTTAATCGCAACGAATCTCTACTCGATTATATGGGGATAGAAGAAGTCAATGACTTTTTTACTGAACAAGGAGTAAATAATGTTCAAACAAGGGAAATAGTAGATTTTAATGATATAGAACAACTATCTGTAGAAAAACCAAACGAATACTGGAGAATTCTATTAATTTTGGCATTGGCATTTTTCTTAATTGAAATGCTTATTGTATTACTTTGGAAAGTTTAATATGAAGGTTTTACTTAAAAATGCAACAGTTTTAGATCGCGCATCTGAACACTTTAAAGAAGTAAGAGACATCTTAATCAAAGATGGTGTTATCAAAGCTATTGCTCCTTCTATTGAAGAAGACGATGCCCAAGTAATATCGAGTAAACAACTTTTTGTCTCCCAAAGCTGGGTTGATCTCAAAGCAAACTTTTGTGATCCAGGCAACGAACATAAAGAGGATATTTTGTCAGGTTTAGACGCAGCTGCAGATGGTGGTTTTGGTCATGTTCACCTCGTTCCATCAACTGATCCTGTTGTCGACAGCAAAGGACAAATCAAGTATATGAAGGCTGTAGCTGAAAACCACATTGTTGGTCTTCATCCAATTGGTGCATTAACGAAAGGCCTGAAAGGTGAAAGTTTGGCTGAGATGTATGATATGTACAACCAAAATGTAAGGTTATTTAGCGACGACACCAATACATTAAACGCAGGAATCACATACCGTGCGCTACTTTATGTTAAAAATTTTGGAGCAAAGGTGGTTGTTTTCCCTCAAGACTCTTCGATGAACATTAACGGTCAGGTAAATGAAGGTGTTGCATCAACACGTACAGGTCTAAAAGCTATTCCAAGCATTATTGAAAGCATTCAACTTCAAAGAGACATTCGATTGTTAGAATATACTGAAAGCAGAATGCATGTAAGTGGTATTTCATGTGCTGAAAGTGTTGAGTTAATTCGTAAAGCAAAGAAAGCTGGATTTAAAATCACTTGTGATGTTCACGCTCAGCAACTCATCTTCACAGAAGAGAACGTACTTGGATTTGATACAAATTATAAGGTTTATCCACCGTACAGAAGGAAAATTGATCAGAATGCTTTGTGGGAAGGATTAAGAGACGGTACAATTGATAATATTGTATCAAATCATCAACCTCAAAATATTGAAGAGAAAGAAGTTGAATTTGACAATGCAGCTTTTGGTAATATTACGCTACAAACGATATTTCCTTCTCTAATGATGTTTTCGCCAGATGATATGCAACTTGTTATTGATAAGCTTTCTCTAGATGCTAGAAAGCTAGCTGAATTTGATGAAGATAGTTCAATAAAAGTTGGTAAAAAAGCAGATTTATCACTTTTTGACCCTTCAATTGAATGGGTTTTTAATGATGATGCTATTTTGTCAAAAAGTCAGAACTCACCATTTATCAATAAATCACTTAAAGGCAAAAGTATTGGCTTAATTAGAGGTAATAAATTACAGGTAAACATAAAGCATTAACGTTTTGAGTAAGAAGAAATATTTTTTAAAAGAGTTTTTTAAAGAAAAGAAAACTGTTGGTGCTGTTAGTCCCAGCTCTAAGCACTTGGGTAAAAAAATGCTTCAAAATATTAATTTTGAAAATGTTAAAGTGATCGTTGAATTAGGTCCTGGTACTGGTGTTTTTACAAGGATGATATTAAATAAATTACCTAAAGATGCTAAATTACTGGTGTTTGAGCTCCACGATGCATTTTATGAAAAACTAAGCAAAGAGTATAAAGAAGATTCAAGAGTTATAATTGTTAATGATAGCGCTGAAAATATAAGCAAGCATTTGTCTACATATAATTTAACTGAAGTTGATGCTGTAATTTCTTCTCTTCCGCTAGCAAATTTCAATAAAAAATTGATATCATCCATCTTGAATCAAAGCTATAGTTGTTTAAAAAAGAATGGGCTTTACGTTCAATTCCAATATTCCTTAAATTCACATAGAGTAATTAAAAGTACTTTCAGTAATATTAGAATTAATTTCACTCCTAGAAACCTACCCCCTGCATTTGTTTATACATGTATAAAAAAATAAGTCCTCAATCGAATCGAAAGAGGACTTAAAAACAAATCATCGTTAGTAAACATTAGTAGTAGTGTAAAATGCTTTTCTATATGTAAGACGTTGTATTAGTTTTATAGGTTGTCTATAATTTTAAAGTTTTTTAACAAAACTTTCGTTTCTAATCTAAACTTATTGATGTACAATTATTTAAACTGATAAAAAAATCTATATTTTTTAGAGGTTTAAGAAAGATATTCGCATTCACCAATTAGTTACTAATACAAAACGTCGTGAAGCTTATTTACCTTCTTAGCCTCAGGGCAAACTCATACTTTTTTATTGGTGTAGTTTTCTTCTGCCTCACATCAATATATCATTTAAACTTAAAAGACTTATCAACGATTAACTCTCAATAAGTTAAATTTAAATAATATGCTATACTATTATCATTTTTTGTATTTTTGGTAAAACAACAATTAAAATATGAGTTTAAATCTTTTCATTGTCCCTCATGATTTCACAAGTGTTGGGGATGCCGCCCTTAAGTATGCTTTATTTTTAGCTAAGCCAAAGAAAACAGCCATTGAGTTACTTCATATAGTAAGTAATAAAACTAGTATTGAAGCTGCTACAAAAAAACTTGAAGAAATCATTAAAAATCTAGATTTAAAAGTTGGAGATGTTGAAGTAAAAGCTGTAGTTAAAGTCGGTAATATTTTTGACGATATAGGAAAAATTGCAGAATCGAAGGAAGCTAGGTTAATTATAATGGGAACTCATGGTGCAACAGGTATGCAAAAACTGTTTGGTTCCTATGCTATTAAAGTCGTTACGTCAACGAGCGTACCTTTTTTAGTTGTTCAAGATGGTGTGACACACGATAAAATTAAAAACATCATTGTTCCAATTGACTTAACCAAAGAAAGTCTTCAAATTATAAACGTTGCAGCTGAAATTGCCCGAACGTTTGATGCTCAAGTACATGTTTTAGCTGAAACACAAAGTGATCCACGCCTTGCACAACAAATTAAAATTAGAGTTTCTCTAGTGAAGAAAGAATATCAAGAAAAACATGTTAAGTCTACAATTACTTTAATTGAAGGCTCTAAATCTTTTCAATATAAGGTGTTAAATTATGCAAAAGAGAATAATGCAGATATAATTGCAATGGCTTACCACTCCTCTAGCCTTTTTCCACAATTTGATAAATATACACAGTCTCTCATATCAAATGACGATAATATTCCTTGTCTAATTGTCAATTCTAAACTTTTATCAAAGCTTTATTACTAATCATTAGTGTCCGGATAAACGAAACAAGACCTCTCGCAATGCTACCAATGACGTATTTTAATATCTGATTGATAATCAATATATAAGCAGCTTAACTCTGCCACACTCAATAAGATTCCTCACTCGCGTTCGGAATGACGTTAGTTTAATAGTTTTTCGAGCAAATGTATGGGCAACTAGTTGCCCATACATTTGCTCGCTTAACCCCACATTTACAGAGTCATTCCGAACGCGAGTGAGGAATCTTAGTATCTCAATTTGACGTGAATTATAATATCAAGTAGGGACGAACGGCCGTTCGCCCCTACTTCAACAATCAACGTCATTTCAACTTATGCTGTTTTTTAAAAAAGCTAAATCTCGAGGTGACGCAGGGTTTCGATTAATTTCGAGGTCTACTTACCTAGCATCACCTCGAATGAAATGAGAGGTCTCAATTTAAATCGGACAATAGTGATTACTAATAATATCTAGTCAAATAAACAACTATAATATTTAATTTTCTATTATTCATTATTAATAGAAACTG
>JBBEBO010000187.1:0-11917 GCA_040882265.1 Brumimicrobium sp.
CTAGCGTCACCTCGAATGAAATGAGAGGTCTCAATTTATATCGGACAATAGTGATAAAAATCATCAAGCTAACTTAAAAACCATTAATGATACATCTTGCACTTTTTTAGCAGAAATTACACCCAAGTCTATATGTGTCAAAAATAGAAGCGTTTGTGTTAATATAAAGCCTTATCAATCAACGATATTTGTCTAAACATTTAAAAATAAAATTATGGAAAAATTAGACTTAAAAAATGGTGTCTTATTAATATCGGGATTATTATTTGGATTTGCTAATTCTATAGCGCAAGTGCCTGGTGAAATAGATAATGACTGGGGATTCTCAGGCTGGATTTCTACAGATCATGTGACAAATAAAGGAGAAGTTTTTCACGATATGATTACATTAGAAAACGATGGTTTTTTAATGATTGGTCAAACCGACAGCCCTGATTCCGATATACTTCTAGCAAAATACAACAGTGATGGCACATTAAATGAAGATTTTGGAAACAATGGAGTTTCTAAAATTGATCTTTCTCTAGGCGGAAATGATCTCGCCTTTTCTGCAGAAATTCTTTTTGACGGAAAAATCTTACTAATCGGTTCAACAACAACTGTAAATGGAATAGAAATAGCTTTAGTTCGCCTAGGAGAAAACGGAGGTTTTGATAGTAGTTTTGGTAATAATGGAGTTGCACAATATTCTGCTGGGAATAATACTTGGAGTTTTGCAAATAATATCAAAGTTCTACCGGACAATAGTATTATTGTAGGAGCATACACTTTAAGTAATGGTGATTATAATGTAAGCTTATTAAAATTTACACAAGGTGGAGGACTTGATCTCAGTTTTGGTGATAATGGTGTTTTCATCTTTGAAAATCTAAATACAGATGACGAGCTAACTGGCATGGAAGTTACAGATGCTGGAGAAATTTATACAACTTGGATAACAGATAATGGAGTAAATAAAGCTGCTATATTAATGAAGCTTGATAACACTGGCGCGCTCGACAATTCTTTTGGTTCAAGTGGAACAGATGGGATAACCGAATACTTTGTGGCTGCTGAGAATTATTTTAATGATCTTAAAATTGATGAAAACGGAAAAATTATCGTAGTCGGACATGAGGGATCTGGAGATGACTTCGCCGGAATAATAATTAGATATAATGCCGACGGCTTGATTGACCAAAGTTTTGCTACTAATGGGAAAATAACTTTAGATATAGGTGCTTCAGATGGAATTTTACTGAATAACCTTGAAATTATACAAGATGGTAAAATGCTTGCGTCTGGTAATGCTTCTGGTCAAACGCTTAAACAGGTTTATGCTTTTATGTTTGATGAAGCAGGAAACTCGGTATGTGATTTTTCAGCATGTAGTGGAATGTATGCGTCCTACACTTTTGCTCCTGTTGAATATAAAGGTGATTTATTGGCATTGTTATCGGATGGTTCAATTCTTTTGGGTGGCCATGCAACAAGTCAGGATTTTGTTGGTGAGCAAATGTATGTGACTAAAGTATTTAATGTTAATCAAGTAGCTGATTTGTCTTCACAAACAGTTGATGAATCAAAAATCTCTGTATATCCAAATCCAACGCGTTCACAATTTACAATCAAATTAAATAAAGGTGAAGAAATAGTTGAAACACAATTAATAAATCCTCAAGGACGTACGGTGCAGTCTTGGAATGAGCATGCTACCAACTTTTATTTAAATGGAAATATTGCTAGTGGAAGTTATTACATAAAAGTACAAACGAATAAAACGGTTTACACCAATAATTTGACGATTAAGTAGTAGTGTGTCAAGTAGTAAGTAAGTTGTTAAGTAAAGGTGTGAATAATAGAAAACGTGTCTGAGCTCATGTATTGTGGACTCAGCACGTTTTTTAACAGAATGATTTATGCACCATATTGAATTGAATATGATATATTTACACATTGGCAGCAATAAATAAGATGAATATTATCACATATTTTAAAGAAGCGATTTCTCCTGGAGGAACTCCTAAACGCTATTTGATTTGGGTGAGTTTTGTACTTATTGCACAACTTGCTTCATCTATTTTACCATCACCTTTATTTTACGAGCAACAAGTTAATTTGGCCAATACTTTATTTCTTATAGTATGTTCAATTGTGTTGACCGTCTTAACAATCAAAAATGAAAAACATCAAATATTAGCTGCCTATGTTTTATATATAGTTGGTTTAGCCGTAAGTACAATTACTATTTCTCAAGGTATTACTTCGCTATCAGGTATAATATTCATGTTAACATGGGCGATGACACTTTTTGTAGCTGAAAGAAGAGAGTATATTTCATTTGATTATGTAACTGTTTTTATGGTGTTGATGTTATTTAGCACCTTGATAATGCTTTTGTATGATCCTGTTTTTGAAGAAAGTGCAAAGTATTACGTTTTATGGACGGGAGCAATTTTAACAGCAGTCAATATCTATTTAGTTTATATTGACTTTGGAGCTGAAAGAAATTTTTATAAAGAATATCGAGCGCTTTACGCCAATTTGGAAAAATTAAGCACTAAAATGTCAGAAATTTTAAGCTCAAAGGGAGAGTTAGACCATTTGTTAGGACTTGTTTCAAAAGAATGTATACCACTTTTAAACCTGGAAGACTGTGTTATCTACTTATATAATGAAGATACAAAAAGACTCAAGCAAGTTGCTGCGTTTGGCAACAAAATAGATGATGATAAAATCATAAATCCACTGGAACTAAAAACTGATGAAGGAATAGTAGGGAAATGTTTTTCAACTGGAAAACCAATACTTATTAATGAAACAAAAGCTCATGAAGATTATGTTGTTGATGATAAGTTTAGACGTTCTGAGTTATCCGTTCCAATAGTTAGTGATGGTGAAGTTATTGGTGTCATCGATTCTGAGCATTCGAGCAAAGGTTTTTTTAAAGAAAGACACATTCAGGCTTTTAATATTATAGCCTCTTTTTGTGGTATAAAAATAACAGAATATAAAAGCCAAAAATCCATTGAAATTGCACGGATTGCAAAGGAGGAAGTTGATCGATATAAGGAACTGGATGAAATGAAGCAACACTTTATTGCAAATATTTCTCACGATTTAAAAACACCTTTATCCTTAATTAAAGGACCTGCGATACAAATTAATCAACTGTCAAAAGAGAATAAAATTAAATCGCTCTCAAATTTCATTGTTAAAAATGCAGATCACCTCTTGCGGGTTGTCAATCAGTTGCTTCAGTTAAATCGTGTAGATGAAGGACTAAATCAACTCTATTTAGAACAAGTTGACACAAAAGAATTATTGGATAAAATAAATGGGCAATATGAGGGGTTGGCAATTGAAAAAAAAATCACATTTATAACAGATATTTCGCCCGCTACAATGGTCACTGATTCATTTAGGCTAGAACAAATCGTTCATAACATTTTGCATAATTCTTTTAGATACACTCCGAATGGAGGAAAAATAAAACTGACTTCAGGTATTTTGAAAGACGCATTTCAATTGCAAATCTCTGACAATGGACCAGGAATTCCACTTGAAATTCAAGGTAAAATTTTTGAACGATTCTATAAAGCAGACGTAAACAACCACCAAGGAACTGGCATAGGGCTCTCGTTGGTTAAAGAATACGTGAATTCGTTAGGCGGTAATGTGATTCTAACAAGTGATGATAAAAGTGGAACGACATTCAAAATTAATATTCCCATCTATCAAAAATCGACCGATACAATTGAAGAGCGTGAACTGCTGACCAACGATGAAGTCATAACTGAAAACGTTAAGCCTATTATGCTTGTAGCAGAAGATCATGCGGATTTAAACAATTTTATTTGCTCATATTTCGAGCAGGACTTTCATTGTATCCCTGCTTTTGACGGTGAAGATGCGTTGAAAAAAATCAACTTAAACTTACCAGACGTTATCATCTCTGATTTAATGATGCCTAAGTTAGATGGCAATAAATTAGTTCATTTTGTGAAATCAAATGAAGAAACTGCTCATATTCCTATCATTATTCTTTCTGCAAAAGATCAATTAACAAGTAAAGTCGAGTTATATGAAAAAGGTGTTGAGAATTACCTTACTAAACCTTTTGATATCACTGAGCTAAAGGCTGTTGTTGATAGTGTTCTTTCCCAACGTAGAAAATTAATGGATGTGTTCTTTACGAAAATCAATGTCCAACCTAAACATCAAATACTTTCAGAAGAAAAGAAATTACCAAAAATAGTTCAAGACACTTTGAATTATGTTCTTGAAAACATTGAAAATGGTGATCTAAATGTATCATTACTGTGTGAAGTTCTCACTGTTGGACGAAATAAGTTACAGCGCGAAATAAAAACAGCAACTGGACTTACCCCTGTAGAGTTCATAAGGTCTTTACGACTAAACGAAGCAAGAAAGTTGCTTTGTGATTACAAGCAAAACATTTCTGAAGTAGCTTATGCTGTAGGGTTTAACAATCTTTCGTACTTTTCGAGAAGTTTTAAAACTGAATTTGGTATGCTGCCATCAGAATGGCAAGAAGAACAGTTACACGCTTAATTTGACTAAAATGGATTATTGGCAACATCTAAAATCTACAGTTTCTCAAATAGTAGAACTCGATGACAAAACCTGGGAAGAATTCACTTCTATTTGGACTATTCATGAAGTAAAGAAAGGAGAAGCACTAACAAATACTGGTGAGGTTGAAAAAAATCTCTATTTTGTTTGCGAAGGAGTTCAGCGGGTTTATTCTATCGGAGATAATTTAAAAGAAGCAACACTCGTTTTAACTTATCCGTATTCATTTGCAGGGGTTGTAGATTCTTTCTTATTACAGCAACCCGCAAAATATTCGTTTGAGACACTCAGTAAATCTACGTTTTTAAAGACGAGTTTCAATCAACTTGACAAAATGATTGCTGAGGATAAAAATATTGATCAATTTGTAAAAACAGCTTTATACTATGCGTTTTCAGGTTTACTTGAAAGAATGGTAGACTTACAGTGTAAAACATCTGAAGAAAAGTTTAAAACATTGCTTAAAAGAAGTCCGCAAGTGCTTCAAGTTGTTCCACAGAAGTACCTTGCCAACTATCTCGGAATCGATCCAACGAACTTCAGTAAACTGATGCATTCTGTTCGGTTTTAATCTTGGTAAATACCAAGTTTTCAAAATTCATGTTTAATGATATTTGTACTAAACAAATAAATATTATCAAAATGAAGAAAAGTATCGTTTTAACCATCAGCAAATTTTACATTGGATTTTGCTTTTTCAGCCTCTTATATTTGAGTGTCATCTCAATGATAAGTCCTCAAAACACAATGGATCTTGTCAATGTATCTCTCGACAACAATGATGCAATAAGTTCTATAAGAGGAGTTTTCGGAGGTGTTGGAATAACGATATCAGCAAGTATTTTACTGTTATTTCTCAAGAAGAGATATTTCGATGTACTCCTTTTTTTATCTATGTTTTGGGGACTATATACTGTTTCAAGATTAATAACAATCTTGGTTGATGGTAAATTAGGAGACTTCGGTAATCAATGGATCATGATTGAATCTATTCTTTCAATTTGTGGATTAGCACTTTTGATTTTATCTAGTAATAAAGAAAAAAAAGAGGCGATTTAAAGAAACTTGATTTAGTTCAAATAAGTAAATGTCTTGTAGAGTCGTTACAAAGACAAAATTATCATAATAAAAAATGCGTATCGGATACTTTACCAGTAAGTTTTTAACCGCACAAAGTGCCGACCGTTCGGTAATGGGCGCTAAGGAGGCGCAAGGGTCGCAAAGGGGATTTCATGGCGTTCTTTGCGGTTAAAACTGGGAAAAAGTAACAGTTATAATCGTACATTAGTAAAATTGAAGAAGCTTTATTTAACTGGTAAACATCCTGATAGGCATTAAATAAAAAAATCAACTGCCCACCGATCGTGCGAGATTTTATCTCGTTCGAGGGGCATTGATAAGAGCCACTTTATTTTTGTTTTTTATCTCAAATGGAAATATATTTCACTCTTTAGTTTAATCTAATAGATATAATCAACTACCTTTGCACCGCTAAAAATAGTTTTTAGTCAAATTTTATAGTAAAAAAGTAAATTACTCTATTGGTTTTGAAGCCATTGTCTTTTATTTCCCTGCGAACGAGATAAAATCTCGCACGAGCGGGGAAATCTTTAAATAAATAATCATGAAACGTATAAACGAATATAAAAAGCTCTTTCAAGTTGAGAATGAAATCAAATTGAGTGAACTTAAATCTACCTATAGAAGTCTTGTTAAACAATGGCACCCTGATAAATTTCAGGATGGTGACCCAAAACAGGAAGAGGCTAAGCTAATGGGACAAAAGGTTGTTGACGGTTATCACTTTTTAGTAAGTATCGCACCTGAAACGCACGAGGCGAACAAAGAGGAGTATGAGACAATCATTAATGAATGTGGAATTGCAGATTTTAAACACAAAGGGCTTTTACTCGAAATCACGTTTACTGATGGATCTGTTTATGAGTATTTTGGTGTAAATAGAGGCGTATTTCAAAAGCTTGTGAACTCGGATAAGCAAGTGCGTTTTGCAAAGAGAAGTATTTATAATTCGTATACGTATCGTAAGTCTAAGAGGGCCATGCAAGAGGATTAGGTGATCAGGGCAAACGCATTTGAATTTAAAACTACTTTTTGGGTTGATTTAGTAAAACCAAAGGTTCTTTTGCCACGGGTTTTAACCCGTGGTTAAAGGATAATAAAGAATATCTTATTTTGGCGCGACTTTTTGCTCCAAAAATCGTGACAAAATACGCTCTTTCCGAGATTTAGATTTTAAATGTGTTTGACCTAGTTAGGTGATGATTCAATGCAACTTGTTATTCAATGCAACTTGTTTAGGTTATTTCTTTATTTTAATATCAAGCGTATTTTTTCCAACAGTGTAAGCGTAGGCTGAGGAAGGTAAAAACTGGAAATGAACCCCTGCATATTCGACCTCTCCTTCTTTACTTATAGAAGTTACAATCGGTGTCTTAATGTTGTTTTCTTGGCAAAATTTAATTAGACTTTTTAATTCTTTCGGTTTTTCAAAGTATCGGTCAGACCATTTGATTTCAAGAGCCCAAAGAGGCTTCAATGAATTGTCGCTAAGTCCTACCATATCTACTTCGCCATTACTCCATCTAGCATAATATGGAGTAAACCAATCCCTATGCATCCATTGAGAAAATATGGCTGTCTCAACCATGTTACCAATCATTTCATCTGTAGCTGTTATTGGTGTGAATAATGCACTTCTTAATGAAGGGTTCGTAAGATATATTTTAAAGAAATTGTCTCGTTTAAATCTTTTTCCACTTTGATCAATTCGTTTTATTTGCTTAATAAGAAACGCCGCTTCTAGGTATTCAATATACTTTTTTAAAGTGTTTTTAGGTACTTGTGATTGCTTGCTCAATGTCTCTAATGAAAATTCACCACCACTATTGTATGCGATAGTCGTGAATAAAGAATATAATTCTCTTGTGTCGCTTATTCCATAAAGACTTGGTAAATCTCTGAGGATAACTTTATCAACAATATCTTGCCTTATATATCGTCCTGGGTTCGCTTGAATTTTCTCAGAAAGTATTACTTCTGGATATCCACCAAAATTGATATAATCTAAAAAATGCTTGTTGAGTTCATCTAAATGACTTGTCGAATAAAATTCTGTTTGTTTATCATTCCAGTTTAGCTGTATAGGCTTAATAAGAGCGTCCAAACCTTTTAAAGAAATGTATTCATTAAAAGTTAGGGGCGGGAGTAAAAAATCTGTAAAACGACCTGCTCCACTTTCATTACTTGCGAACTTTAAAGCTGCTGCTGCAGATCCTGACACAATAAATTTATCTTTTCTATAACTATCAACTAAAGATTTTAAGTGCACCTCCCAATCTCTGCAGTATTGAATCTCATCAAATATAATGTGCCAATCAGATTTATCCGTTAGACCTGTTGCTTCTTTTGAATAATTAAAAAGTTGTTCAAGAGAGATGTTATTATAAATAGGATTTTCTATCGTTATAAATATTATTTTTTTTGGGTTTGCTCCATTTTCGATAAGTTCTTGAACCATATGATAAAGCATTACTGTTTTACCAACTCTTCTGGGTCCCATCAAAACTACGGCTCTTCTAATCTCTCTTTCTTTTACTAAAGGCTTGAAAAGATCAAAGTATAATCTACGTGGCATTTCATTGTAATCAGCTTCAATTTTACCTTCAATCCACCATGGGTTTTCAAAGCGAATACGGTCTAATACTTGATCTTTGGAGATTTCTCTTATCATTTTGCACTTATTTATAATCAAATATACAATATAAGATCAAATAAATGACTTTATTTGGGGATTTTTTGTGATTTAAGGTAAAATGTTGGTTTTGAAATTCTTATTTTATGTTGATAAACGATGAGTGTTTTTTGTTAGATAATCACGCAGAAGGAAATTTTTAAATAAACAATCATGAAACGTATAAACGAATATAAAAAAACTCTTTCAAGTTGAAAATGAAATCAATCAAAAGCTTGTGAACTCGGATAAGCAAGTGCGTTTTGCAAAGAGAAATATTTATAATTCTTATACGTATCGCAAGTCGAAGAAAGCAATGCAGGAGGGTTAGGGATGCATCCTCTGTGTTATAACCCTTACTTTTTAGTTGTATTACGGAGGAACGAATTCAAAAAAGCTCCGCATCTAAAAACAAAACTTTTGTTATTAATCTAGCATTTTATTTCTAAAAATTACTTTATTTGGTAATAAATAGAAATAAATGTACCATAGGTTTAGAGAAGAGTTCTATAAATTCCGTCATAAAATCTCAACATCTTATATCTTAATATCTCAAAGTTTCATTAAACCAATTAATTACTATATTTATAATCAAACATGATCGGGGTATACATCTTAATAGCAATTGTAGTAATCATTCTCATTCTTACATGGGTCGTTTACAACCGTATGGTAAATGCGCACAACATTGTAAAAGAAGCTTATAGTGGAATTGATGTACAACTAAAAAAACGTTTCGAACTTATTCCAAGTTTAGTTCAGGTTGTTAAAGGATATAACAAACACGAAGCTGAAACATTGAATAGTATAGTTAAAAAAAGAAACATTTCTGGTGAAACAGTGAATGAAATGGCAAGCAATGACGCCACTGTAACCAATCAATTGCGCAATTTCAAAATTCATATTGAAGACTATCCCGATTTAAAATCAAATACCCAATTTTTAAAACTAATGGACAATCTTTCAACGATTGAAAATGAATTGGCAATGTCCAGAAGATACTTCAATGGCGCAACACGTGATTTTAACACAAAAATGGGTGTTTTTCCTGCTGTTTTATTTGTTAAAATGTTAGGCTTTAAAGAAGTTGAATTTTATCAAATCGAAGAAAATGAAAAAATTATTCAGCCCGTAGACTTAAACAATTAAAAGATGAAACTAATACTCACTTTACTTATACTCTTTACTACTTTCTTGTTTGCTCAAACAAATTATGAACGCATCACCTCTTATCACAGCGACCTAACAATTGAGCCTAACTGCGAACTATTAGTAAAAGAAACTATAAAAGTTTACGCTAATAGAAATCGTATTCAAAGAGGAATCTTCAGAGACCTTCCACTTTCTTACGATTACCGAGGAGGGAATGTAAAAGTTGGTTTTGAATTGTTAGAAGTTAAGCGCGATGGAGAACCAGAGCCTCATCATACAGAGTGGTTAAGCAATGGAGTTAGAATTTATATAGGTTCAAAAGATGTTCTTTTGAATCCGGGGCATTACACGTATGAAATAACTTATCGTGTAAACAATGTCATTGGAATCTTTGATGATTTTGATGAAATCTATTGGAATATTAATGGAAATGGTTGGGCGTTCACCATTCAAAATATTTCTGCTACAGTCAACTACCCCGAAAGTGCAGGATTAGTTAGACATGATGGATATACTGGAGCTTATGGCTCGACTAAAAAAGATTTTAAAACAAGTGTTGAAGGGAATTCTGTAACCTACAAAGGAACTCGACCACTGAATCCTGAAGAAAACCTTTCAATAGCTGTAGCTTGGGAAAAAGGACATTTAGAGTATCCATCAATGATTGAAAGTTTGTGGTATTGGGTTCGCTCATATATTTTATGGGTGATTGGTATTCTTGGACTAATTGTAGGACTTTCATATAACACTTATATGTGGTTTAAATATGGTAGAGATCCAAAACCAGGTACGATTATTCCAAGATTTTATCCACCAAAAGGATTTTCTCCTGCTGAATGTGCCTATTTGAAGAAAGCAGGAGCACAAAATGATAATATGTTTGGATCTCAGCTGGTAGGACTAGCTGTAAAAGGTTACATTACAATTGAGTCAAAGAAAAACAAAACTTATTATATTACAGAAAATGATGAAAAAGACCGAAAAGAAGAACTCAATGATGTTGAAACACGTTTTTTTAATCTATTACTTGGAGGAAAGGGGCTTTTAATAATCAGCAAAAAGTATAATGCGAGGGTTAAAATTGCATTGTTAGATTTAATTTCATCCATTGATAAAAAACAAAAAAAGGTATATTACCTGAGAAACTCGCACTTAAAAGCGAGACAATACATTCTTCCATTCATAGTCTTAGGATTAGGTGTTTGGGCCTTTTGGTATTTTGGTGGAGCTTTTTGGGTAATTGTTTTGACTTTTGTTCTGCTCATTATTAAAAACATGATTTTTGCAAAGCTATATGAACAACCTACAGCTGAAGGCAGGAAAAAAATGGATGAAATTGAAGGGTTTGAAATGTACATGAAATACGCAGATAAGTTACGTATTAAAGCAAATAATCCACCTTCTATGGACTTTGATTATTTTGAAAAAAACCTACCCTACGCCATAGCACTTGGAGTTGCAGATGAATGGAAGAACCAATTTGACGTGACAATAATTGAAGAAGGGTATACGCATAGAATGCCTTATATGTATGGAATGTCACTAGCTTATTTGAGTACTTTTTCTCAAAATTTGAGCACTACAATCTCTTCAGCTTCAACACCACCTGCTTCATCAGGATCTGGAAGCGGTGGCGGCGGCTTTTCCGGCGGTGGTGGTGGAGGTGGCGGCGGTGGCGGCTGGTAGTGTTGCAATTAATTACTCCACAGAGGTTGCACTAATACTTTTTTACTTATAAATATCTTTTCTATGCCCTAGAGCAATAACATCAATAATAAGTTCTTCATCTTGAATTTCGTATATTACACGGTAGTTCCCAATACGAATGCGGTAGCTATCTCTACCTTTTAGTTTGATAGATCCGTTTGGACGTGGTTCGTATGCAAGATTCGAAATAGCTTCAATAATCGGATCAGCAATATTGTTTTTGAGTTTGTCGAGTTGTTTTTTTGCTTTTTTGGTTAAAAGGATAGTATAACTAGGCATTTTTATCTTTTCTTTTTTTCAGATAATCAGAAAATTTAATGCGTTTCCCATCGTCATTTTTCTTTACTTCATCATAAACACGAATATCCTCAAGTTCATCGAGCATCTCCATTAATAAATCAAATTCTTTTTTAAGCAAGACAACCATTTTTTTGCCTGTATTGTCGTTGATATATTGTGGGTTTATGGTAATCATATTTTTTATGTTTTTTAATCTTTTATTCTATTGAATAAAATTTTAATTTTTACTTATTAAACAAAGATACAACTTTCTTTCCCCAATATGAAATAAGCTAATAAGATAAGCAGAGGCAAACGCATTTAAAATCTAAATCTCGAAATAAAAGCAATCTTTATGACATTCTGTTTCTTTAAATGCTCTTGCCTTGAAGTTATAGCCAGGGCAAACTCATACTTTTGGTTCTACTATAATTTTAATGGGGAATTCATATC
>JBBEBO010000188.1:0-61155 GCA_040882265.1 Brumimicrobium sp.
AGGGACTTTCAGTCCCAACCAAACCTATGGACTTCAAGTCCATAGTGGTTTAGTCTTGATTAATAAATTTAATAGAGACTAAAACGTTGCACATTTTATTAGGATTCTCATCCAAAAATCCTAAGTTCTCAATATAAATTCAACGATTTGGTCAACCAACTCATCGTGAATTGGAAGTTTTGAGTCGTAGTAAGTTTTAATGTTTTCTTTGCGATCAGCAGGCGCAGTTTTAAGAATATGATTCATACCTTCAATAATTATGAGATTATCATTTTTATTAGCTTCATTTAGCCTTTTAGCATCTTCTACTTTAACTTGAATGTCTGTAGTACCTTGAACTATTAAATAAGGAATATCAACCTTTTCTAATTCAGTCTTTGGATCATACTTAAACCATGAAATTAAATATCCTTGAATACTTGGTCTGAAAATAGAATTCAACTCAGGTGAAACATTACTGACTGTGTCTCCTTTTTTTAATCGTTCAATGATTGATTTTACTTCCGGAGTATACTCACTTGATTGAACTTCGATTTGTTCTATTAAAATTTCATCTATAGACCTACCAGCTCCAGCAACAGAAATAAATTTATCAACTTTAGATTCTTGTGCTGATAAAATCCCTAAAAGAGATCCTTCACTATGCCCTAAGATGATTACTTCGCTAATGTTTTTTTTCTTTTTTAAATACTCAACCCAACTATTGACATCTTTAACTAAATCTTCAAAACGCAACTCATTTTCTTCAATTCGAGCATCAGCACTCTTGCCAATCCCTTGTTTGTCAAATCGTAATGAGCCAATGTTCTTTTTTGCGAGTTCTTCTGCGAGTAGTTTATACGAATTGGTTTTCATAACACCGTTATTACCATCTCTGTCGGTTGGTCCAGAACCAGCAATAAACAAAACAACTGGCACGTCTTTTTTTGTGTCAGGCATCAATAAAGATCCGTATAGTTTTCCGTTTGGTGTTTTAACCTTTACCTCTTTTTCTTTTTGACCAAAGGCTATCCCAGATAAAAGAAAAAGAAATAGACCAAACAGTATTGATTTTTTAATAACCATAGTTGAAATATATTAAATTCGTAATCTTAAAATTAATGGATTAATTCCAAAGAATGGATAAAGTAATAGTTTTTCTTAATAATAATTCAAGTAAAAAGTTATTGGCTTTCGGTGTTGAAGAGTTTGTTGAGATAAAGTCAGGTGATGGATTGGACAAATGCACTGATTTTATTGAGCGAAACAATGATACTTATCGTTTTGGCTTTATGTCTTATGAGATAAAAAACGAAATTGAAAAATTAACATCAGCAAATCAAGACCGAATTAAATTCCCTTTATTGTACTTTTTTAAACCTAAAACAGTTGTTGAAGTTGATCTTAAAGGTACCTTTACATACCTTCAAGGAAGATCCTCAATTGAAAATGATAAGTTTATTTTAGATTTTTTAGCTGAAGAAGGGTTTTTAGCAAAAAATGAAATTCAATTGCATTCAGTACTGAGTAAGCAGGATTATATAGATCAAGTAAATAAATTAAAGGAGCACATTCAACTTGGAGATATTTATGAGGTTACTTATTGTCAAGAGTTTTATAATAAGAGTGCTTTAATTAATCCTGTATCTACATATTTCAGACTAAATGAAAAAACCAATGCTCCTTTTTCTTGTTATTTCAAATTAAATAACAAACACCTTATTTCTGGTAGCCCAGAGCGGTTTTTAAAAAAAGAGGGCAATAAGCTTACATCGCAACCAATCAAAGGTACAGCAAGAAGAAGCAAAGACCCACAACATGATGAGGAAATTAAAAAAGAACTATCTAAAAATCCCAAAGAGAACTCTGAAAACATTATGATCGTTGATTTAGTTAGAAATGATTTGTCAAAAATTGCTGAGAAAAATAGTGTTATCGTGGAGGAGTTATGTGGTGTTTATACTTTTAAAACTGTACATCAATTAATTTCAACTATTTCAGCAACTATTTCACCTGCAGTTAAGTTTGATGAAATCATGAGGGCTTTATTTCCAATGGGGAGTATGACTGGTGCACCAAAAGTACGTGCGATGAAGCTCATTGAAGAGTATGAAACTTTTAAGCGTGGGCTTTTCTCAGGTACAGTTGGATATCTTAAACCAAATGGAGATTTTGACTTTAACGTTGTTATACGTAGTATTTTGTATAATGAGACTTCAAAGCAATTATCTTGTCCTGTAGGCGGAGCAATTACAATTCAATCTGATCCAGAAATGGAGTATGAAGAATGCTTGCTTAAAATGGAGGCAATGAAAACAGTTTTAAATGAGTAAAACAAAGCATCATAATTATACTCCAGAATACTGGGTTGCCTGTAGTGGAGGCGTTGACTCGATGGTCGCTACACGTTTACTTTTTGAGTTGGGTAAAAAAGTTGGTGTTTTACATTGTAACTTTCAATTGCGAGGCAAGGACTCAGAAAATGATGAAAAATTTGTAACAGAACTTTCTGAAAGTTTAAACATCCCAATTCTTAAACAACAATTTGATGTTGCTACTTACTTAAAAGAAAATGGAGGTAATACTCAGTTAGCAGCAAGAAAGTTAAGGTATAATTGGTTTGAGGAAATTAAAAATAAAACAAATGCAATAATTGTTTTAGGACATCATCAAGATGACCAAATTGAAACTTTTTTGTTGCAGTTACAGCGAGGAGGTAGAGTTGATGGTTTAGCATCGATGGCCGTTTTTCAAAACAACTATTTTCGTCCATTACTTAATTATAGAAAAGATGAGATTTATGCTCTTGCACTTAATAATAAATGGAAGTGGAGGGAAGATACCAGTAATCAAGAAGATAAATACAAAAGAAACCTTTATCGCAATAAATTAATTCCGTTGTTAAAGATTCAAAACCTTGATTTTCAAAACATTTTGATTTTGATAGATGATTTTCAGCTACTTGCTAACTATTTAAAAAATCTAGATTGGAAGTTACCAAAAGTGGATTCATTTCATAAAGTAACTTTTGATTTATGGTTAAAACTGAGCCTTTGGCTAAAATATGATTTACTAAAAAAGCTCAATTTAACTGACTTTTCAGTCAAAGAGCTGGATAAATTATCAAAATCAATCAAGGGAACGAATATTGAAAGCAACAACTTCACAATTTGGAATGAGGGATGTCATTTCATAGTAACTCCAAAGGATATTTACTCAGATTCATTTGAGTTAAAGGTAGAAGAAGTAAATAAATCAGAGATTGAATTTGGTGATGAGGCGATTTATCTTGATAAAGATAAAGTTGTTGGTAATTTAGGTATGAGAAAATGGAGGGCAGCTGATAAATTTCAACCACTAGGCATGAAGGGGAGAAAATTGGTTTCTGATTTCTTAATTGATAAGAAAATCCCTGCATTTAGGAAGAAAAATATTCGTGTATTGACATGTAATAATGGAGTAATCGGTGTTTTTGGTTATATGCCTGATCAAAAAGTAAAAGTAACAGAACAAACAACTAAAGTTTATAGAGTTTCAAAAGTAGTCGTTTAAGATTTATTTAAGGAGTTTTAGAGTTGAATGCCCAATAGATATAGACAGTTTGTATTTCACACGGTATTTAGTTTATATTAATTTGTAGTAAAAAGTGAATCAAACAGTTGAAAGCAAATAAAAAAAGTTTACTTTTGTACTAAAATTATAAAAAATAAAGAAATGAAAACAATTAAACTAATGTCAATTGCAGTTTTAGCAACTGTATTTTTACTTGGATCGTCGTGTAGTAAATATGAAGAAGGACCTGCATTTTCACTAAGAACAAAAAAAGCGCGTTTAGCAGGTGAATGGGAAGCTGATAAATATGTGTCTCCTGATGGTGATGAATCAAATGCTGATGATGATGGAACAATGGAGTTTGATAAAGATGGTACTGTAACTTTAAGTTATGATGGGTTCTCATTGAATGGAGAATGGGAGTTTACAAAATCTAAAGAATACTTAGAAATTGAACTTGAATTTTTTGGACAAACTGATACTGAAGAGATGAAAATTCTTAGATTAAAAAATGATGAACTTTGGCTTGAGAGTGAAGATGGTTCTCAAATGCACTATGTTCCTGCTTAATTAGTTGAAATAATTACTTGTAATAAGAGCACTTTCAAATAAGGTGCTCTTTTTTTTGTTTCTATCTTTCCTATTTAACCTACTTTCTTATCTTTGTTTGCTTATTTAAAGAAAACAATCAGAATTAATATATTTTATGAAGAAAATTCAAATGGTTGATCTTGTTTCTCAATACGAGAAAATAAAACCAGAAGTTCAAAATGCCATTTCTGATATAATGGACAAAGCCCAATTTATTAATGGTCCAGATGTAAAGTTATTTCAAGAAGAATTAGAACAATACTTAGATGTAAGACATGTAATACCATGCGCTAACGGAACAGACGCTCTTCAAATCTCAATGATGGCTTTAGGTCTTCAACCAGGTGATGAAGTAATCACACCGTCTTATACGTATATAGCAACAACAGAAGTAATGGGGTTATTACGTTTAAAACCAGTTTTTGTTGATTGTGATGAAAAAACATTTAATATTTCACCCGAAGCTATTGAAGCAGCAATCACTCCTAATACAAAAGCAATTGTTCCTGTGCATCTATATGGACAGTCTTGTGATATGGAGGCCATTATGAAAATTGCTAAAAAACATAATTTATTTGTCATTGAAGACAATGCTCAAGCCATTGGTTCTGATTATACTTTTTCAGATGGAAGAAAACAGAAAACTGGAACTATTGGAGATATCGGTTGTACAAGCTTTTTCCCATCTAAAAACCTCGGTTGTTTTGGGGATGGTGGTGCTATTTGTACAAATAGTGATGAATTAGCAGCGTTGTTAAGGATGGTTGCAAATCATGGACAAAGCAAACGTTATTATCATGATATGGTCGGCTGTAACTCAAGATTGGATACAATTCAAGCGGCAGTTTTGAGGATTAAATTGAGAAAGCTAGATTCCTACATTGAAGCACGTAGAAAAGCGGCAACTTACTACGATGATTTCTTTAGTAAGTTAAATCATGTGCATCAGCCGTATAGAGTAGAATCTTCTCGCCATGTATTTCACCAGTACACACTTCAGTTGGATGATGTTGTAAACAGAGATGGTCTCGTCGAATACCTTGCTTCTAAGGATATTCCTGCTATGATTTATTATCCTGTTCCAGCTCACAAACAGAAAATGTTTGCTGATTTAGATACAGAGTGTGGTGATTTAACAACTACCGACTGGTTAACAAGTCGGGTTTTTTCACTTCCAATGCACACAGAGTTAGATGAAGAACAGTTAGACTATATCTGTTCAGCTGTAAAAGAGTATATCGAATTATGAAAAGAATAGCAGTTGTTGGTACAGGTTATGTTGGTTTAGTTACAGGAACTTGTTTTGCTGAAACAGGCAACCAAGTTATTTGTGTTGATATAGACAATGATAAGGTGAAACGAATGCAAGATGGAGAAGTTCCCATTTATGAACCGCACTTAGACGTTATTTTTGAACGTAACATTAAACAAGATCGTTTACATTTTACTACAAACCTAGCTGAAGCGATAATGGATGCAGAAATTATTTTCCTAGCACTTCCAACACCTCCGGGAGAAGATGGTTCTGCTGATTTGAGTTATGTTTTAGGTGTAGCAGAAGAGCTTGGAAATATAATTACCGATTATAAAGTTATTGTTGATAAATCTACAGTACCCGTAGGCACAGCTGAAAAAGTAGATAGGGCTATACGGAAAAATACAGATGTTCCTTTTGCTATTGTGTCTAATCCAGAGTTTCTACGAGAAGGCTTTGCTGTAGACGATTTTCTAAACCCTGATCGCGTCGTAATTGGTTCGAGTGATAAAAAGGCTATTCAAATAATGAAAGAGCTTTATCAACCTTTTATTCGTGATGGTCATCCATTAATTATTATGGATGAAAAATCTGCAGAGCTTACAAAGTATGCTGCAAACTCTTTTTTAGCAACTAAAATTACTTTTATGAATGAAGTGGCTAATTTTTGTGAAAAAGTTGGAGCTGACGTTGATAAAATAAGAGAAGGAATAGGTTCTGATAGTAGAATTGGACACAAATTTCTTTATCCAGGAATTGGTTTTGGAGGAAGTTGTTTCCCAAAAGATGTAAACGCACTTTTAAAAAGCGGAAGAGATTATGATTATAACTTTTCAATTATCGATGCAGTATTAAAAGTCAATAATAATCAAAAGCTGAAGTTATTAGAAAAAGTTATTAGTTATTTTGGAGATATAAAAGGATTGAAATTTGCCCTTTGGGGACTTGCTTTTAAACCTGATACAGATGATATTCGAGAAGCACCATCTCTTTATTTAATTAAAGAATTACTAGATCGTGGAGCGGAGGTCATAGCATTTGATCCAGAAGCTATGGGTAATGTGAAAAATGAAATTGGTGATAAAATAAGCTATGCTTCCAACCAATATGAAGCTATTGAAAATGCTGATGCTTTGCTGATTGCTACAGAATGGTCTGTTTTCAGGAATCCAGATTTTGAAGTAATAAAATCAAAATTGAAAAATCCTTTAATTTTCGATGGAAGAAACCTCTTTCAACTAGAAGATATGGAATCAACTGGTTTGTATTACAGTTCTATTGGTCGCCGAACAATTCTTCCAACAAATAATTAAGTTATGGAAAGAAAAAGAATTCTTATCACTGGAGCGGCTGGTTTTTTAGGATCGCACTTATGTGATCGATTTATCAATGATGATTACCATGTAATTGCAATGGATAATTTGATTACTGGTCGATTAGAGAATATAGAGCACCTTTTCCCTTTGGAGAATTTTGAGTTTTATAACCACGATGTTTCCAAGTTTATTCATGTGCCTGGGAAACTGGATTACATTCTTCATTTTGCTTCTCCAGCCAGTCCTATTGATTATCTTAAAATACCAATTCAAACACTAAAAGTTGGTTCTCTTGGAGTACACAATTGTTTGGGTTTGGCAAAAGCTAAAAATGCTCGAATTCTTATCGCTTCAACATCTGAAGTATATGGGGATCCTGAAGTTCATCCACAGACAGAGGAATATTGGGGGAATGTTAATCCAATTGGTCCAAGGGGAGTTTATGATGAAGCGAAACGTTTTCAAGAAGCAATTACTATGGCTTATCATACATATCATGGTTTAGAAACTAGAATTGTTCGAATTTTTAATACGTATGGTCCCCGAATGAGGTTAAATGATGGTCGTGTATTGCCTGCATTTATTGGTCAAGCACTCAGAGGTGAGGACATCACTGTGTTTGGTGATGGCTCGCAAACACGCTCATTTTGTTATGTCGATGATTTAGTTGATGGAATTGTTAAGTTGCTGCATTCAGATTATTCTCAACCAGTTAATATTGGAAACCCTGACGAAATCACAATTCAAAAATTTGCTGAAGAAATTATTGAATTAACGGGTACTTCTCAAAAGGTAGTTTACAAGGATTTACCTCAAAATGATCCAAAACAAAGACAGCCGAATATTGATAAAGCAAAAAAGATTTTAAATTGGGAGCCAAGAATTTCTCGATCTGAAGGTCTAAAAATAACTTATGAATATTTCAAAAATTTATCAAAAGAGGAGCTATATAAAAAAGATCATTATAACTTTGAAAAGTTTATAAACTAATAAGATGAGCTACTTTGCACACGAAACTGCTGTAATTGACGCGGGATGTCAAATTGGAGATGGAACCAAAATTTGGCACTTTACACATGTTATGCCTAACGCTATAATTGGTAAAAACTGCAATTTTGGTCAAAATGTAGTTGTTTCACCTGATGTAGTTCTTGGTAATAATGTAAAAGTACAGAATAACGTTTCTATCTATACTGGGGTGGAATGCGAAGACGACGTTTTTTTAGGTCCTTCAATGGTTTTTACGAATGTTGTAAACCCAAGAAGCGCAGTAAATAGGAGGGGGGAATACAGCAAAACAATTGTAGGTAAAGGTGCTTCGATAGGTGCGAATGCGACAATTGTTTGTGGACATAATATTGGCGCTTTTGCGTTTATTGGTGCTGGTGCTGTTGTTACAAAAGAAGTTTTGCCCTACGCTTTAGTAGTTGGAAACCCTGCAAAGCAAATTGGTTGGATGAGCGAATATGGTCACCGACTTGAATTTAATGAAGAGAATATAGCATTCTGTTCTGAAAGTGGAGAGAAATATATTTTAGAAAATAATAAAGTAAATAAATTAAAATAATGATCAATAAAGATCAAAAAGTAAAGTTTGTTGTTATAGGTGCTGGTCATATAGGCAAGAGACACGGCGTAATGATTCAACGTAATGAAGAATCTGAGTTAATAGCAATGGTTGATGTTAAACCTAAATCTGAACTTGGTTTAGAGGAGTTTGATGTGCCATTTTTCAATAGTATTGAAGATTTATTAAATGCTGGCTTAGACTTCGACGTTGCTAGTGTTTGTACTCCAAATGGATTGCACGCTCAACAAAGTATTCAATTGTTGGAAAACAATAAACATGTTGTTTGTGAAAAACCTATGGGTTTGTCGAAAGACAATTGTGAACGTGTTATTTTTAAAGCACTTCAAATGTCTAAACATGTGTTTTGTGTGATGCAAAATAGATATTCGCCACCTTCAGAATGGATTAAGTCTGTGGTTGAAAGTGACGTTTTAGGTAAAATATTTATGGTTCAATTAAATTGTTACTGGAACCGTGATGATAGATACTATAAAAAAGGTGGGTGGAAAGGCACGGCTGACTTAGACGGAGGTACACTTTTTACTCAGTTTTCACATTTTATTGACATTATGTATTGGCTCTTTGGAGATATTAAAAACATTCAAGGGAAGTTCAATGATTTTACGCATAAAGATTCAACAGATTTTGAAGATTCTGGGTTTGTGAGTTTTGACTTTGTTCAAGGCGGTATGGGAAGCATTAATTATTCAACTGCCGTTGCAAATCAAAACTTGGAAAGTTCGATCACGATTATTGGCGAGAATGGAAGTATTAAGATTGGTGGTCAGTACATGAATGAAGTAGAAGTTTGTAATGTTCAAGATTATGAAATGCCGAAATTAGCTCCAACTAATCCCGGAAATGATTATGGTACTTACAAAGGTTCTGCAGCGAACCATCATTACATAATCGAGAATGTTGTTGATACGCTAAAAAGTAGAACCACAGCAACAACGAATGCATTAGAGGGATTAAAAGTAGTAGAAATAATTGAAAGAATTTATAAAGTAAGAGATGAGCAATTCAAAATTTGATAAGATAGTTAACGGTGAGGAAAAACTTGCTGTAATAGGATTAGGTTATGTTGGTTTACCAATAGCATTGGAGTTCGCGAGGAAAGTAAAAGTAATAGGTTTTGATATAAATGAGGAACGTGTCGAAATGATGCGTAACAATGTAGACCCAAGTAAAGAACTTGATGCATCTGAATTTGATGGATGTGATATTGAGTTTACAGCTAACCCTGACGATTTAAAAGAAGCAACATTTTTTGTTGTCGCAGTTCCAACTCCTATTGATGAGTCCAATTTACCGAATTTAACACCACTTTTAGGTGCTTCTAAAACAGTAGGAAAAATTCTCAAGAAAGGAGATTATGTTGTTTTTGAATCAACTGTTTATCCTGGTTGTACTGAAGAAGATTGTATTCCAATCTTAGAAAAAGAATCTGGTTTGAAGTGGAAGAAAGACTTTATGGTCGGTTATTCACCTGAACGAATTAATCCAGGTGATAAAGTACATACCCTTCAAAGTGTTGTAAAAGTAGTTTCAGGTTGTTGTGAAGAATCGTTGGAAAACATAGCAAAAATTTATGAGCTCGTGGTTACTGCTGGAGTTCATAGAGCAAGTACAATTAAAGTAGCTGAAGCAGCAAAAATCATTGAAAACACACAACGTGATGTAAACATTTCATTGATCAATGAACTTTCAATTATTTTCAATAAGCTCAATATAAACACTTATGATGTTTTGGAAGCTGCCGGAACAAAATGGAACTTCTTAAAATTTACTCCAGGTCTAGTAGGAGGACACTGTATTGGTGTTGACCCATATTATCTGACGCATAAAGCAAAACAAGCTGGATATCACGCTAAAGTAATCAATAGCGGACGGTACGTAAACGATTCGATGGGATTCTATATCGGTAAGCAATGTGTAAAGAAAATGATTTCTCAGGGGAAAAACATGAATGATGCAAAAGTTCTTATAATGGGCACAACATTTAAAGAAAACGTAAGTGACATTAGAAACTCTAAAGTGATTGACGTTATAAATGAGCTTAAATCATTTTCAGTTCATGTTGATGCTATTGATCCTTACGCTTCTTCAGATGAAATGGAACACGAGTATGGTGTTAAGTTAGCTACAGCTATTTCTGATGATTACGATGCAGTAATTGTAGCAGTTAATCACAAACAATACTTAGATTTAAAAGAATCTGACTTTAAAAAATACTTAAAGGATGGTAAAGGCGTTTTTGTTGATGTAAAAGGAATATACAAAGGTGAAATTAAAGATTTAGAATACTGGAGTTTGTAAAATGAATTGGGAGAAAGTCATATTGATTACTGGAGGAGCTGGATTTATTGGTTCACATGTGGTTCGTCGATTTGTAAATAATTACCCAAGTTATCGAATAATTAACTTTGACAAACTTACTTACGCAGGTAATCTTGAAAATTTAACAGATATTGAAAATGCTCCTAATTACATTTTTGTTAAAGGTGACATCTGTAACGAAACTGAAGTGAAAACCGTTTTTAAAGATTACGAGGTTTCAGATGTTATTCATTTAGCTGCAGAATCACATGTTGATCGATCAATTAGTGGACCGATGGAGTTTGTTCTTTCTAACGTAGTTGGAACGGTCAACTTGATGAACGTTGCACGTGCTTTTTGGGAAGAAAAGTCTGCGCATGTTTTTTATCACATTTCAACAGATGAGGTTTATGGAAGCTTAGGGGATACAGGATTATTTGAAGAAACGACTTCTTACGATCCAAGAAGTCCGTATTCAGCATCTAAAGCAAGTTCAGATCATTTTGTAAGGGCATATTTTCACACATACGGGTTCCCAATAAAAATATCGAATTGCTCGAATAATTATGGGAGTTATCAATTCCCCGAAAAGCTAATTCCATTAATGATTAACAACGCAGTAAGTGGGAGGAATTTACCAGTTTATGGCGATGGTTTAAATATTCGTGACTGGTTATGGGTTGAAGATCATGCTCATGCGATTGATGTTGTTTTTCACGATGGGAGATTGGGTGAAACTTATAATATCGGTGGACTTAATGAATGGACAAATATTGATTTAGTGAAGAAAATATCAGCTATAATTGATGATAAACTTCAACGAGAAAAAGGAACAACAGCTCAACAAATTGTATTTATTCAGGATCGTGCTGGACACGATCGTCGCTATGCGATTGATGCTACTAAAATTGAAAATGAACTCAGATGGAAACCATCCATAAATTTTGAACAAGGTTTAGAAAATACCATTGACTGGTACCTAAAGAACACGGATTGGTTGAGCAAAGTAATATCTGGAGATTATAAAGAATATTACGCAAAACAGTATTTAAATAAAGAATAAAAAGCATTTATTATGGGTTTACTTAAGTCTCTTTTTAGCTCAAAACCTAATATTCCGTACGACTTAAGTGATTTAAAAGTGGATATGCATAGTCATTTGATTCCAGGTATCGATGACGGTTCACAGTCTATGGATCAAACAATTGGAATGCTACTTCGCTTTGTAGAATTGGGATATAAAAAAGTGATTACAACACCTCACATCATGCAAGATCATTATCCTAATACCCCTAATGTTATTTTGTCTGGACTGGAAACTGTTAAATTAGAAATAGAAAAACACAAAATCCCAATTGAAATTGAGGCTGCAGCTGAGTATTATTTTGACGAATTTTTATTAAAAAAAATTGAGACTGATAAACTACTCACTTTTGGCGATAATTATGTTCTCTTTGAATTTTCTTTTGTATCAGAACCTCACAATATTGATCAACTAATTTTTGATTTTAAAACGCATAATTATAAGCCTGTTTTGGCACACTTTGAACGCTATATGTATTTTTTAGAAGATGGCTTAGCAAAAGCTGAAAACTTAAAGGATAAAGGTGTGAAAATTCAAATGAACTTAAACTCCCTCACTGGACATTATGGTAAACCAATTCAGAAACAAGCAGAGTTGCTTATCGACAATAAACTAGTAGACTTTGTGGGTACCGATTGTCATCGATTAGAGCATTTAGATATTTTAGAGAAAAATCTTAAAAACCCTTATTTCCATAAACTCGAAAGTTTAAATCTTTTGAATAGACACTTGCTTTAGATTGAAATATTTTTTCATATAATTTTAACCTGCATTATTCATGAATTTCCTGTTCCAAAGCCAAACTGCTCCGCCAAAGGTCGGACAGGCTGCTACTTTTGGAAATGCTCAAAATTTTTAATACCCAAAAGTGGGTCGCACCGCGAAGCAGCACCGAAGGTAATTCTGAGCATTAAAAATGTCTGTGCTTCCCAAATTTATCCCGATTTAGAAAATATTTCAATTATCATAAATAATTGATTAGATTTTGTTAATCGTTGGATCTATTGGCCTGTCCGACCTTTGGCGGAACATTTTGACTTTTTCCCGAAAAACGGGACAGGCAATAACGAAAACCCATGAATAATGCAGGTTAACCCTGATTCCCGAAGTCTGTGAACCTACTGAAGGGCGCGCAACGCACTCAATGTAAGCTAGTTGTAAAAATATAGAAGCTTTCGTAAATTTAATTATTTAATAGAAGACCTCTAGGTCATAATTGTTCAATTGGAGTTTGAAGTAAAGAGTTTTGAATTCTAAACTCAAAACTCTAAACTCAAAACTCTCCAAAACTCATCACTCAACGTTCTCTATAACCATTGCAGAAGCACCTCCACCACCGTTGCAAATTCCAGCAGCACCAATTTTACCTCCGTTTTGTTTTAGTACATTGATTAAAGTAACAATTATTCTTGAACCTGAATTTCCTAAAGGATGACCGAGCGATACCGCACCACCATTTACATCTACTTTTTCAGCATCAATTCCTAAAAGCTTAATATTTGCAAGACCTACAACTGAAAATGCCTCATTTAATTCCCAAAAATCAACTTGGTCATTAGTTAATCCAGCCTTGCTGATTGCAATTGGTAAAGCTTTTGAAGGTGCAGTCGTAAACCACTCTGGTGCTTGTGCAGCATCTGCGTAAGAAACTATTTTAGCTATTGGCTTTAAACCATGTTTTTCAACAGCCTGTTTGGATGCAAGTACAAGTGCAGAAGCCCCATCGTTTAATGTTGAAGCATTTGCTGCTGTTACAGTTCCATCTTTGTTAAAGGCTGGGCGTAAAGATGCAATTCGATCCATTTTTACATTTTTGTACTCTTCGTCTTCAGCGATAACAATAGGATCACCTTTCCTTTGAGGGACACTTACAGGAACAACCTCTTCTTTAAACTTTCCTTCGCTCCATGCTTTAGCAGATTTTTCATAAGACTTTGTAGCAAATGCATCTTGGTCTTCTCTAGAAAAACCATGTTCTGTCGCACATTTATCTGCGCAATTCCCCATATGTACACGGTTGTAAACATCTGTTAAACCATCTTTCACCATGCCGTCAACTAGTTTGATATCCCCCAACTTTGTACCCTTTCTAGCGTTTACATAATGAGGAACCATACTCATGTTTTCCATACCTCCCGCAACAACAATATCGTTATCACCAGCAAGTATGGTTTGTGCAGCAAGTGCTACCGACTTCATTCCTGAAGCACATACTTTGTTGACTGTTGTACACGGTACGTTTTCAGATAGACCTGCTCCCATTGCCGATTGACGTGCTGGAGCTTGACCTAAATTAGCTTGGAGAACATTTCCCATAAACACTTCATTAATAAATTCGTGTTTTACATTCGCTTTTTCTAAAGCTCCTTTTATTGCAATAGAACCAAGTTCTGTTGCAGGAACTGTTGATAATCCACCCAAAAAACTACCAATTGGAGTTCTTACAGCAGATACAATATAAACTTCTTTCATTTGTTTGATTTTTTCTTTATTAGAATGAAGCACGAAAATACAAAAAACTTAAGTTTATAGGGTTTAATGATTGATAATTTCAATAGTTTTGTCAACCAATTTATTAGATCTTTAAACTTTTAAGTTACACCAGTGTTGTTTTAAAAAACAAATTAAAAATTACGATTATGATCCGAATTATTATCACTTTACTTCTAGTTGGAGTTGTTTCTAACAACATAGTTGCTCAAAGTGATCCTGACTCTAACGATACAATAAACAAACCAGAGCCATCTAACTGGAAACTGAAAAGTATTTATTCACTTAATTTAACTCAGTCAACTTTTACAAACTGGGCTGCGGGTGGTCGAAATAATATTTCAGGTTTGGGCTTTGTAAATGCTAAAGCAGATTATCGAAAAGGTAGAATTAAATGGACAAACTTACTCTCTTTAGGTCTTGGTGGTGTTCAATACTTTGATGAAGATATTCAAAAGACAGACGATGTAATTGATTTACAATCTACATTTTCTTATGGAGTGAAAGATCCTTGGTTTATTTCTTTTCTAGGTGGCTTTAGGTCACAATTTATTGATGGTTTCTCATCTCCTGATGATAGTTTGAAGTCATCCACTTTTATGGCTCCAGGCTATTTAAACTTATCCTTAGGTGTTGAATATGTTCCAAATGATAATTTTAAAGTTATGGCTTCACCTTTATCTGGTAAATTTACATTTGTTCAAGATCAACAATTAGCAAATCGAGGCGCTTTTGGTGTTGAGCCTGCCGAACTAGATGCTGCTGGTTCTATAATCACTCCAGGTGAAAATTTTCGTGCAGAGATCGGTTCTTATATTAGAGTGATTTACGAAAAAGATATTATGGAGAATATTAGTTTGCGTTCAAGAGTTGAGTTTTTCTCTAATTATCTTGATCAACCACAAAACATTGATGTCAATGGAGAGTTGGTTATGGACTTTAAAGTAAATAAATGGTTTTCTGCAAGCTTGCAAGCAAATGTTATTTATGATGATGATATTGAAATTACTGACCGTTTTGGAAATACTGGTCCAAGAACTCAATTTAAACAAGTTATTGGTCTGGGAATATCTTACAGATTAGCAAATTATAAAGAGGAGAAAAAGAAATAGGTCGTTGATGATTTGTATGTTAAATTATATAGTAGTCTAAATTAAATCTTAAAAATGTAGATGTATTTTGATCTTAAAACAAATAATTACTCTATATTTGCACTCGTGTTAGAGAACACATACATAAAAATCATTAAATAATATTGGCATGTATTTATCAGTAGAAAAGAAAAAAGAGATTTTCAAAAAGTACGGAAAATCAGAAAATGACACAGGTTCAGCAGAAGGACAAATAGCTTTGTTCACTCATAGAATTAGTCATTTAACTGTTCATTTAAAAGAAAATCGTAAAGATTACGGAACACAAAGAGCGCTTCAATTACTAGTAGGTAAAAGAAGAAGTCTTTTAGATTATTTAAAACACAAAGATATTACTCGCTATCGTGCGATTGTAAAAGAATTAGGATTGAGAAGGTAGTTTTAATTCAACATATTGTTAAAGAAAGGGGGGCAGTCGAAGTAATTCGGAGTTCCCCTTTTTTGTTAAATTTAGAATTCAGCGTTTTTAATTCTAAACTCAAAAATGTAAACAAATAAATATGAATATAGGAATAAAAAAGTCCATCACTACAGGAGGTAAGGAAATTACCGTAGAGACCGGGAAAATGGCGAAACAAGCCGACGGTTCTGTAGTGTTACAAATGGGCAACACGATGTTGTTGGCAACAGTAGTGTCAGCACCAGAAGCAAAGGAAGGAATGAATTTCTTTCCATTAACTGTAGATTACCGAGAAAAGTTTGCGGCTGCAGGTCGTATCCCTGGGGGATTCTTGAGAAGAGAAGCACGTCCAACGGATATGGAGATTTTAGTAATGCGTATAGTGGATAGAGCACTTCGTCCATTATTTAACGATGATTATCGTGCTGAAACGCAAGTGATGATTCAGTTAATGTCTTACGACGATGAACATCTTCCAGATGCATTGGCAGGATTTGCAGCATCAGCAGCATTAGCAGTTTCAGATATTCCGTTCAACGGACCAATGTCTGAAGTACGTGTAGCTAGAATTGACGGTCAGTTTGTGGTTAATCCATTGAGAACTGAATTGGAAAAAGCGGACATGGAAATCATGATGGCTGGTACATTGAAAGATGTTGTAATGATCGAAGGTGAAATGGAGTTTATCCAGGAAGCTGATCTTGTGGAAGCAATCAAAGTTGGTCATGAAGCGATTAAAGAACAATGTCAGTTCCAATTAGATTTAGCTGCTGAAGTTCCAACAGCTAATCCAAAAAGAGAATATCACCACATTGATACCAATGAAGAGGTAGAGAAAAAGGTGCACGAATATGCATTTGAAAAATGTAAAGAAATAGCGCGTAAAGGAAATCCAAGTAAAGCAGAGCGTACTGCAGCTTTTGAAGCGATCAAAGAAGAAATGGAAGCGCAATATACAGAAGAAGAACTTGAAGAAGTGGGTCAATTTGTAGGAACATACATCCGTAAAACGATGAAGGAGGCGATCCGCGACGTAATGTTGAACGAGAAAATTCGTTTAGATGGTCGTAACTTCGATGAGATTCGCCCAATTTGGTGTGAAATTGATTATTTACCAATGGTGCACGGTTCTGCTGTGTTTACTAGAGGTGAAACGCAATCTTTGACAACACTTACACTTGGAGGTAAACTTCAAGAGCAAATGATTGATGCAGCAACTTTCCAGGGAACTGAGAATTTTATGCTACACTACAACTTCCCTCCATTTTGTACAGGTGAAGCTTACCCAATCAGAGGAGTCTCAAGAAGAGAAGTTGGACATGGTAATTTAGCTTTAAGAGCGTTGAAAAATGTATTGCCAGATGATAATCCGTATACAGTACGTTTGGTGTCTGAGATTTTAGAATCAAATGGTTCTTCTTCAATGGCTACTGTTTGTGCTGGCACACTAGCACTAATGGATGGCGGTATTCCAATCAAAGCACCAGTTTCTGGTATCGCGATGGGATTAGTAATGAATAAAGAAGGTAAATATGCAATTCTATCGGATATCTTAGGAGATGAAGATCACCTTGGAGATATGGATTTCAAAATTACTGGTACTGCCGAAGGAATCACTGCTTGTCAGATGGACATCAAAGTAGATGGTCTTCCCTATGAAGTATTGATTGAGGCTTTAGAACAAGCAAAAGCGGGTCGTCTTCATATTTTAAATAAGATTACAGAAACTATTGCTGAGCCAAGAGCTGAGTTAAAACCAAATGCTCCACGTGTAGAATCATTCAAGGTTCCTAACGAAGCAATTGGTGCGATCATCGGGCCTGGAGGAAAAATAATTCAACAGATTCAAAAAGATACTGGAGCAACAGTAACGATTGATGAAGATCCATCAACTGGACAAGGTATAGTTCAAATTATGGCAGAAGGAAAAGAAGCAATGGATGCTGCTAACAAAGCAGTTCGTCAAATTGCTTTCCCACCAACTGTTGAAGAAGGCGAAGTGTACGAAGGAAAGGTAAAATCTGTTCAAGCGTACGGTGTATTTGTTGAAATTATGCCAGGTACAGACGGATTGATTCACGTTTCTGAATATGCTCATGAACGTATCAACAAGATGGAAGATGTAGCCAATGAAGGCGATCTTCTAAAATTCAAGGTGGTAGGAAGGGATCCTAAATCTAAAAAGTGGAAGCTTTCTAGAAAAGTGTTACTTCCAAAACCTGAGAAGACTGATGCTGAGTAGAATTTAATTAAATTCAAGATATGATGCCATCTGGAGTAATCTGGATGGCATTTTTTTTCAACGGTTTTAATTTTGTCTACGTTATAATAGAAAGTTAATTAGAATCTGTTATTTTTGATATTTGTTACTTTTGAATCAATTCAATTAGAAAATGAAGAATTTAGTTCTACTACTAATAGCGATATTTTGTCTTTCAGGAGTGAAGGCGCAAGATGTGCATTTTTCACAAATGCGTTTTTCACCATTTACATTAAACCCTGCTCTAGCAGGTATGGGAGGTGATTATCAAGCAATAGTCAACTACCGTTCACAATGGAATAGTGTTGCAGCACCATTTACAACCATAGGTGCTTCATATGATATGCGCTTTGGAAATAATAACACAAATGGAGGCTTTTTAGCGGGTGGTTTAAATTTCTTTCACGATGTAGCGGGAGATATGCGTATGACTACTTCAAATGTAAACTTAAACATTGCCTATCACTTAGCAGTTAATCGAGAAAGTACAATTGGAGCAGCAATTCAAGTGGGATATGCACAACGTGGTCTAGGAACGCCAGATGGAAACTGGGAAAGCCAATACAGTAACGGAAGTTTTGATAACAACCTTTCTAGTAATGAAAGTTTTGGAGAAATGAGCTTTGGACATTTAGACGCTGGTGCTGGGTTTGTTTATAATTATGACTCAAGAAATAAAGGTAGTTTTTCGAGCGATGGTCTCTTGTTAACGGCAGGTCTTTCTGCTTTTCATTTAAACCGACCTGAATACTCTTTTATTGTAGGAGGAGAGGATGATTTACACATGCGTTATGCTGGGTTTATTCAATCAGAATTTATGTTGTCTGACTCAAAATGGGCTTTGATGCCAGCACTATATTACCAAAAGCAAGGAGGTCATCAAGAAATCTTTGGAGGTACTTATTTTAAATATTTGGTATCAAGTGGATCTCAGAGAACAGGGTTTGTTCAGAATTTCTCTATAGCCTATGGAGCTTTTTATCGTTTTGGAGACGCATTTGTGAACAAATTATTACTTGAGTTTTCTGATTATAGTTTAGGTATAGCCTATGATTTTAATGTTTCTTCTTTAACTCAAGCAAGTAATGGAAGAGGTGGGATTGAATTTATGTTAAGATATTCTATGAAGAATAATTCGAGAAGCAGAGCAAGAATTAATTAGTGAAAAAGCTGACATGATTTAATAATTATGTCAGCTTTTTTTATTTGATTGTTGAATTAAAAATTTAAACTAATCCCAGCAGAAAATGGATAGTATTCTGGACCTTTGTTTTTCTCAAATAATGAAGTCAATCCATAATTTGCAAACACAGTGAAATCACCAACTCCCATACGAACACTTGCATCAACTAATAAAGGGTTTATGTGATAATGTCCTCGATTAATATCTTTTCTTTTCTGATCTTCCAAAGTGTATTTTTGTTTTAGCCTTGAACCAATTCTATAATTAAAAACAGCGCCCACAGAAATGTGAAAACTTTTATTTGGATCATTTCCTGGCATAAATGTTAAATACAAAGGTGCAGATAAATAGGTTGTGTTTAGAAAGTTCTTATCTATTGTTTTGGTACTGTCTATACTGGAATATATTGTTGTGTCATTATAAGATAAACTTGTATTAGTGCTCTTAAAAGCATATCGATTAAATCTAAATCCAAGTCCAGTCATAAATCGAAATTTTTCAGTTCCAATTTTAGTGTTAAACTCAAATAGGTTCATGTTAATCATAAAACTTTTTGCATAATCTAATTCTAAATAAGTATTGTTTGGATCATTATTGATTTCAAAATTATCTGATGTGAAGTATCCATTCATTCCAAACTCAAGACCTCTCCAGTGATTTACTTCCCATTTATCATCTTTTTCTATTTCAATTGAGTCTTCTTCAAAATGAACAGTGATGACACGACCATTATAGCTAATACGTGTTGTATCACTTGATTTTTTATTCTCTTCATGACCAAATCCAGTAAATCCAATTAAAAGAACAGCTGTAATTAATAATTTTGTTTTCATGTTTTTCTTTTTCTTGCAAGACGACTAAGTACCTATAAAGTTACAATCACCTATGACTTTATTTATTTTTTAAAAAAAAGTTGTTGTAAAATAGGCGAGGAATAATTGATTAAATATTTGATAATAAAACACTTTTAGCTATTTTTATCGACGAATTTGATAGAGGTTGAAATTTTTTTACGTTTTATCAGTAAAAAAACTTCTCAAACCTTTGTAAATTCATAAAAAATCAGTTTCTTTGCACCCGCTTTTGTAATTAGCAAAACTATTCAATTATGTCACGAGTTTGTCAGTTAACAGGTAAAAGGGTAATGGTAGGGAACCACGTTTCTCATTCCAATCACAAAACTAAACGTAAGTTTTACCCGAATTTAGTAACAAAGAAATTCTTCTTACCAGAGGAGGATAAGTTTATAACGCTTCGCGTTTCAACTTCAGCTTTACGTACCATCAATAAGAATGGTATAATGGCTTGTGTTAAAGAAGCGAGAGCAAAAGGATATTTAAAGTAGATAACCACATGCTTCGGCATTAGGAAATTAATAAAGCAATGGCTAAGAAAGGAAATAGAGTTCAAGTGATTTTAGAGTGTACTGAGCATAAAGACTCAGGTATGCCTGGAACATCTCGTTATATAAGTACAAAGAATAGAAAAAATACTCCAGACCGTTTGGAGATTAAAAAGTTTAATCCTATTCTTAAGAAATATACGATTCATAAAGAAATAAAATAGTTGAATTATGGCTAAAAAGACAGTAGCAACATTACAAACAGGTGGAGGTAAGATTCACACGAAAGTTATTAAAATGGTGAAGAATGAAAAAGGTTCTTACTCATTCCGTGAAGAGATTGTTCACAACGAAAAAATTAAAGAATGGTTCGCTAAAAACTAATGTTTAGCAAACCTTTAATTATAAAATTGAGCTTCTTGCCACTGGTAAGGAGCTCTTTGTAGTTTAATAATATGGCATTATTTGGATTATTTTCAAAAGATAAAAAGAAAGACCTAGATAAAGGTCTCGAAAAAACAAAAGAAACGTTCTTATCAAAGTTAACGCGTACAGTTGTCGGTAAATCTAAAGTTGATGCTGATGTACTGGATGAATTAGAAGAAGTTTTGATCACTTCTGATGTCGGAGTAAAAACCACTATAAAAATTATTGAGCGTATTGAAGAGCGCGTTTCAAAAGAAAAGTATGTAAACGCATCGGAATTACAAGAGGTACTTCGAAGTGAAATAGCAGAGCTTCTCGAAGAAAATAACACAAGTGATATTGACTACGATATCCCCGTTCATCCAGAAGGAAATCCCCACGTAATAATGGTTGTTGGCGTGAATGGTGTAGGTAAAACTACTACTATCGGAAAATTAGCGCATCAGTTTAAATCGATGAACAAGAAAGTAATTCTTGGCGCTGCTGATACTTTCCGTGCTGCAGCTGTTGAACAGTTGATTATTTGGTCTGAAAGAGTTGGAGTTCCAATTGTGGAACAAGGTATGCAAGCAGATCCTGCATCTGTGGCTTTTGATACGCTTCAAACTGCAAAATCACAAGGTGCCGATGTTGCTATTATTGATACCGCAGGTCGTTTACATAACAAAGTGAACTTGATGAATGAGTTGAGTAAAATCAAACGAGTGATGGAAAAAGTTGTTCCAGGTGCTCCACATGAAATCTTACTTGTGTTAGACGGATCTACAGGCCAAAATGCTTATGAACAAGCGAAACAGTTTGCATTGGCTACAGAAATTAATGCTTTAGCGATCACTAAATTAGATGGTACAGCAAAAGGAGGCGTTGTTATTGGGATTTCTGATCAGATGAAAATACCAGTTAAATACATTGGTGTTGGTGAGAAAATGACAGACCTTCAACCTTTCAATAAGAGAGCATTTGTAGATTCTCTTTTTGGAGAATAACCATTTGAAAAAAATCACTTGTTAATATTCCAATTCTTATTATTAAGTTCGTAAATTAAAACAAACCAAAAAAGTATATTCTTTTATTATGAAAAAGTTATTTATCATACCCTTTACAATAGCATTATTTGCTTGTGAAAATCAACCTCAAGATGCTTCAGACATAGATTTAGAAGATTTTAAAAGCCGAATATCTTATGCACTTGGTGCGGATATGGGAACAAATTTCTCAAACCTTCCTGAAGATATTAGTAATGTGATTGATAGAAAAGCA
Source organism: Brumimicrobium sp. (assembly GCA_040882265.1). Classification (GTDB taxonomy): domain Bacteria; phylum Bacteroidota; class Bacteroidia; order Flavobacteriales_D; family Crocinitomicaceae; genus Brumimicrobium. The sequence continues at coordinate 22,179 of JBBEBO010000188.1, forward strand.
TTAGAGGATGGTTTCTATGAAATGCTTACTTCTGAAGACGAAAAATCTGATGAATGTCAAGATATTCTTCGAACCGCATTTGGTTCTAGAGAAGGCATTGATACAACTAAAAACAGTATGAAGGAAATTTCTCATTGTTATGGTTCTATTTTTGGAGAAATGATGCGCAATTCGCTGACTTCTAAAAATGCTTACGATCAAATTGATCCTGATATTTCAAAGATAGGATTTGCTAGCGCTTTAAACAGTACTGACACTCTTATTCCAATGAAAGAACGCAATGAGATGATTATGGATTTTAATAATGATCTAAATAAACTAGCTGGTGAGGAGTTTATTTCTAAAGTTGAATCAGATGAGATAGCAACCCCAAGTGATGCTGGATATTTCTTGATAGAAAATGAAGGTTCAGATGGTGAAGTTATTGATCTTTCTAAAGAATTTGAGCTTGTTTATACCATGACCAATGTTGTAGGTGATACTATTATTTCAACATTGATAGACCCTGAGTTAAGTGATTTAGAAAACTCCCAAGTTGTTAATGCTGAAGATGTAGTACTACCAGAAGGTTGGAAAATAGCTTCTGAAAAAATGAAAGTTGGAGGTGATTATACGCTTTATTTGCCGTATGAGCTTGGTTTTGGTGAAGAAGGACTGTTAAATCAAAAATCAACAAGTTATGTTGTTCCACCATTTTCTGCAGTAAAAATTCGAACAAAAGTATTGGGACAGTATGACCTTAATAGTACAGCTAAAAAAAGAGGGCAAGAAGTGTTGGAGAAAGCTAAAAAAGAACCAAACACAATTGTTCACCCTTCTGGTTTTGTACTAACAACTTTAGAAGAAGGTAGCGGACCAAAAGTTCCTGCTGGTAGTGACGTTCAAGCTCATTATATTTTATCAAACTCCAAAGGAGAAGTTGTTGAGAACAGTTATATGATGGCTCAAGAAAGAAATGAAGGGCCTCCAAAATTTTCTTTAAATGGTGTTGTTGATGGTTGGCAGAAAGCAGTGCCTGAAATGCGTAAAGGTGGACGTTATAAATTAGTTTTACCTTATGATTTAGCTTACGGTGAATCTGGAAATGGTGGCATTCCTCCATTTGAGACGTTGACTTTTGAAATGGAAATTATTGATTTTGGTAAAGAGGGTACACTTGTTCAGCCGCGTAAGCAACAACAACAGCCACAAATGACTGAGGAGCAAATGCAGCAAATGCAGCAACAACAGTAAAAAATAAAACTCGTATCTGTGGATACAAATTTATCAATACTCCAAAAGGTTCGTTATTCGCCTCTGAATAGCGAACCTTTTTCTTTTTGGATGAAGCGTGATGACCTTATTGACCCCGTAGTCTCTGGAAATAAATGGAGAAAACTGAAGTTTAATATTCAAAAAGCAAATCTGCAAAAATCTGTTGGTATTCTAACTTTTGGAGGAGCATTTTCAAACCACCTTATAGCAACAGCCAAAGCATGTAAATTAAATGGTTTAAAGTCTGTAGGTGTTGTTAGAGGTGAAGAATTGAATTGTAATAGCAATGATACTTTAATTCACTGCACAAAATATGGAATGGAATTACATTTTGTTTCTCGGAGTGAATATAAAACCAAAAGTGATGAGCTGTATTTAAATGAGTTAAAAAGCCAATATCCTCACTTTTATATTGTCCCTGAAGGTGGTGCAAATTATTATGGTGTAATAGGATGTCAAGAAATTCTTCAAGAAACGGCCAATGATTTTGATGCTATTTATCTCGCTGGAGGTACTGGAACAACGGCAACAGGAATACTGAGTTCGGCTCCTAGTAGATCAAAAATACATCTTGTATCTACTTTGAAAGGTGATTTTCTTAAGCATGAGGTTGCAAAAGCGTTAACAGGGATAACTTATGACAAGGAAGTTACAGAAAATATTATTCAACAACTAAAGTTAAATACGGACAGTCACTTTGGCGGTTATGGTAAAGTCAATAAGAGCTTACTAGACTTCATGAATGATTTCTATAGACAAACAAATATACCTCTTGATCCAATTTATACTGGCAAAGCTATGTATGCAATGGTTCAAGATTTCAAAAAAGGTGTAATTACTGATGATAATGTTTTGTTTCTGCATACAGGCGGTCTTCAAGGAGCAAAAAAATGGCATAAAGAACTTTTATATCTTTCAAATTGAAAATGTGTATCTTTACATCTGAAATTCTTGAAGTAAGATCAGAATTATGAGAAAGTTATATCAATTATTACTTATTACTACTTTAAACATTTCGGTTATTGTACCTAATGTTTTTGGACAATTCAATATTTCGAGCAGTTCAGTTGCTAATGCTAAATATTCTAATATATATATAGATTCTGTAATCGGTGAAGTAATTGGTTATGGTAAAAACTTTTTAGGAAAACCTTATCGATATAGGCATAATTCAGGTACAACATTCGATTGTAGTGGATTTTTGCAGCATATTTTTGAAACACAATCATTAGAAATACCTCGTACATCACGTCTAATGTCCTCTTTTGTCGAAAAGGTAGATTTAGCTCAAGTACAAGAAGGTGATTTTCTGTTTTTTAAAGGCAGAAGTTTATCGTCTAATAACGTAGGCCATGTTTCTCTGGTAGTAGGATGCGAAGCGAATGGCGTAAAGTTGATGCATAGCTGTAAAAGAGGAATTGTAATTGATGATTTTCCTCGAAGTTATTACGAACAAAGGTTTTTGTTTGCTGGGCGGATTCCATACCTAACTCCAACTATTATTCCTCCAGATACAACAATGACACGGGCTGAAATTAGAAAAGTGATTAAAGAAGAAGATACAGTGACTCCTCCTAAACGGTTTTTTAATATTGTTGGTGTTGGAGATATTATGCTGGGAACAAACTTTCCCTCTGATAGTTATTTGCCACCAAATGATGGTGCAGATTTATTAAAACCAGTAGATTCAATTTTAAAAAATGCAGATGTTACTTTTGGAAACTTAGAAGGTGGTATTTTAACAGGTGAAGGAAATGTGAAGAAATGCTCTGATCCGAAAGTGTGTTATGCCTTTAAAAGCCCAGATCACTACTTGAATTATCTAAAAGATGCAGGATTTGATGTTTTAAGTATTGCAAATAATCACGTAGGTGATTTTGGTGATATTGGAAGAAAAAATACTGTTAAACGCTTGGAAGAGGAGGAAATTGCTTTTGCTGGACTTTTGGATTATCCGTATACAACTTTTACAGTTGATAGTTTAAGATACGGATTTGCGGCATTTTCTCCAAACACTGGCACTGTTAGAATAAATGACTACGAACGCGCAAGAGAAATAATAACACATTTAGATTCGATCAGTGATATTGTCATCGTTTCTTTCCATGGTGGGGCAGAGGGTTCAAAATATGCAAATATCACTAAAGATAGAGAAATATTTTTAGGTGAAAACAGAGGGAACCCACACGAATTTGCAAGGTTGGTAATCGATGCTGGAGCAGATATCGTTTTTGGACATGGCCCGCATGTTACTCGGGCAATTGATCTTTATAAAGACCGATTTATAGCTTATAGCTTAGGTAATTTCGCAACTTATGGAAGGTTTAATCTAAATGGAGTAAATGGTATTGCTCCAATTGTTAATGTTACTGTTGACGAAGATGGTGTTTTTGAGAAAGCACAGATTTCAGCAATTAAACAAGTCGGAGAGGGCGGGCCTCAATTTGATGAAACGAATGCTGTAATACATGAAATTATCCGATTAACTACTTCAGATTTACCTGAGTGTGAGCTCGAAATATCTGAAAACGGTGAAGTAAATAAAATACAACCAGAAAATCAGTAATTTTTTGATTCAGATTGTTACACTAAGCAAAGGGCTTGGTTGATATAACATCCATCCAGTAACACTTTTTCTGTTTTTATTGGTGGGTAATACTTCGTGAAGCAGACTATCACTTCTAAATAAGACACACCGATTGTTGAGTGGTGAGATAATTATTGGAGCTTGTTCTTTAGGGTAAACTTTTAACTCACCTCCATCGCCATCTTTCCAATTTTCATTCAAGTAGATAATCAATGAGATCATTCGATTATTTCTGCCTTTAAACTGATCTAAATGTTTTTTGTAAAAAGAACCTTTCGGGTACAATGCTAAATGGAATTCATAATCTGACAAGCTTAAAAAGCAATATCGATTGATGATAAATTTGATTTCGTCAAAAACTTCGAAAAGTTTTAACTCATTTTCATCTCGAGATTTATCTAACCAAAATGTGTAATCACCTCGAATTTCACTTACGATTTTTGCTTCGTTCTTAGAGCCAATAGCGGCTCTGTCAAAGACGTTTTCACACTCTTTTTTATAAAAAAAGGATTTAACATTTGAAAGCGTAGTCGCTGTCAAAAAATCATCCATTATAACAAAGTCATTTTGGGAAAGATTATCCATCCTAGTTTCCCATAAATCAGCTTTTTCTTTCATCTTACACTAATAATTCCGTAAAAGTAAGCTATTACTAAGATATATCTTATTTTTGTTATTTAGATAATTACCGTAAATATGAAAAATATATCTTACTTATTAGTTGTTGCAATATTATTTAGCTGTGATTCTAAAGAGAACTCATCTGAAGGAGATGATAAATTAAATTTATTGTTAAAAGGTAAGTGGATGCTTACAGAGCATGAAGGCAATGAGAAATACATCAAAAATGGAGTAGTTTTTTCAAAAGATAAACAGTATTTTGATCTCGACTCTCAAGGTAAGATTATACCAAGTTACAACGAAAAAATTTTTGTTGTTTTGGATGATACTTTAAAAGTTGTAGACTATAGGTTTGAACCAAAATTTATTAAAAAGAAAGGAACAAAGATTTATTACATTAATAAGTTAAACGAGAGTTATCTTGAGCTAGAATCAATATTTCCAGATAAGCCAAATACTTTCAAACTTGAAAATAGTGATTTGTAAAAGAAGCAATTCTTCTAGAAACATAAATCATTTTTATATTGTTGATTTAAAGTTTATTAACTAATTTAGACGTACTCAATGTTTAAATAGTTAATTATAGTTTGATGAAAATATTAAGTGCTAAACAACAAAGAGAATTGGATGCTTTTACAATTGAGAATGAATCCATCTCAAGTGTAGACCTGATGGAACGTGCTGCTTTAAAGTGTTTCAATTGGTTGATCTCAAATTATTCTAAAAATGATAAATTTTCAATAATATGCGGTCCAGGTAACAATGGTGGGGATGGCTTAGTTATTGCTCGTCATTTACACAAGAACAAATATCACGTTGAATGTAGTGTGATTGCTTTTTCCGATAAATTTTCCAAGGATTTTCTAATCAATGAATCACGTCTTGAAGAATGTGGATTAAAATTGAAAATTATAAAGTCTGAAGACAACTTAAATAAGATCGATTTTTCAGACCATGTGGTGGTTGATGCAATATTTGGCACAGGACTTTCTAGACCTGCTGAAGGTCTGCCTAAAGAAGCAATTCGATTAATTAATTCAAATGCTAAAGAAATTGTAGCTATTGATATGCCTTCAGGAATGTATTGTGATGATTTGCATAATAATAGTGATATGATTATTAATGCTAATTATACACTATCATTTCAAGCTCCAAAATTAAATTTTTTCTTCCCTGAGACAGGAAATCATGTTGGTAGATGGGAAGTTTTAGATATTGGTTTAGATCAGAATAAAGCAACTAAATTTAATGTGAGAAATTTCTGCTTGACAACAAGCATGGTTCATAGATACGTAAAAAAAAGAGTTGCTTTTTCACACAAAGGAACTTATGGACATGCTAAAATCGTTGCTGGAAGTTATGGTAAAATTGGAGCTTGTGTTTTAGCAACTAAAGCTGCACTTAAAGTTGGTTCAGGGTTAGTAAGTGCAATTGTTCCAAAATGTGGGGTGGAAATTTTACAACAATGTGTTCCTCCAGCAATGGTTGAACCAAATGAAGGAAACCTCTTTTTAAGTGGTAAATTAACAAATATAGATAAGACTGCTGTTTACGCTGTCGGGCCAGGTATGGGGAAATCAGCCATTACTGTTACTTTTATAAAGAGTTTATTCGAACTTATTGACTCTCCCTTAGTGATTGATGCTGACGGTTTAAATATTCTTTCCGATAAAAGTGTTTTGATAAAAAAAATTCCTAGTAATAGCATATTAACTCCACATCCAAAAGAATTTGAAAGGTTGGTTGGAAGCTTTACTGATAGTTATGATCGAACACAAAAACAGATTGAATTTTCCAAACAAAACAATTTAATTTTAGTACTAAAAGATTCACGTACAGTAATTTCAACACCTGAAGGAGAGTGTTTCTTTAGTCCGTTTGGAAACCCTGGAATGGCAACGGGAGGATCTGGAGATGTTTTGACAGGTATCTTAGCAGGATTGCTGGCGCAAGGTTATTCTCCAGTTGAAGCTGCAAAATTAGGAGTAGTTCTGCATGGGAAAGCAGGTGATTTTGCAAAAGAAAAGCTCGGTGAAGAAGCCCTGACCTCAATTGATATTATTGACTTTATTGGTGAAGCATTTATGAATCTTTAATCTATTGTAAATAAGTATCTTGAGCTTTTTTTGATCGTTTTTTTGCTTTTTTGTCTTCTTAAAAGGTTTAACTAATTAAATTTTTATTTATTTTTGTTTAGATTAAATCTAAATAAGATGGATCAATCAGTTAAGTTTGATAGAGATATATTTTCGTTTTGCTCCTGTGAGCTTGGTGAAAGCTTAGGAGAAAAGAAGAAAAAATGCTGTAAAAAGTATAAGAAAAAAGGAAAATTTTGTGGCTCTTGCCCACAACGTTAAGATTAGCCAGAATTAGTCATCTGACAATTGTGTAACTTCATATTCATATATCAGTAAAATCCGAGAATTTTTACTGGTCTCAAAAATAATTAAAACTATGCACTTTAGTGCATCTCACTTTAGCTTCTAAAAATCGCATCAGACAATAGATGATAGACAGTTGTGTCTTGTGTCTAACATCTATTGTCTAATTCTGGATGTTAATTGTAGAATTTTATTCTCATCTAAACCTTTGGTACTTTCAGTTCATAGTGGTCTAGTTAACTGCTAAACATCCCGATAGGCATTTAAAAAAATGACAATACACTACTTAGGTTTTGCTTTGGAGTTTATTCGGAGCCCCATTATATGGTTTAAGGCGGTAGAACACTGTACAGTTTTATATTGTGCTTTACAATGTTCTACCACCTTTAAAGATTAATTTTTAACTTTTATCTCTACTTTTTAATCAATTTAAATGTATGTGACTTTCCATTCTTATTCATTTGTAAAAAGTAAATACCTTTTTCCCATTTTTCAGCATTAAGTTGAATTGACGGCTCTGAAATATTCATTTCCTTAACAACTTTTCCAGTTACATCAATCACTTTTAAAGATTGAAAGTCTTTAAGATTTACAATTGATAACTTATTGGTAAATGGATTTGGATAGATACTTACAGCGTTTTGAGCCTGTTGATTTGAAACAGATAAATCATCAACTACAAATGTAGAAGATGGTAGCGATTCACACCCTTCTGCTGATGTGTGTACAACTGTGTACTCTCCATTTGCTGTAACTGTATAAGTTTGGTCTGTAGCTCCACTTATAGCGGAACCATCCATAAACCATTGATTACCGCTTGCATAATTAGACTCCAAATCATTTCCATTTTGAGTAATTATCGGTGCTGCAGGAATTGGGTTAACTGTAATGGTTACTGTAGAAACTTCAGATACACAACCATTTTGCTCGATTGTTAATTCATAATCACCATCGTTATCAGAACTGACTCCATTAATGGTAGGGTTTTGATTTGAACTAGTAAACCCATCTGGTCCAGTCCATGAATAAGTTGCTCCACCTACTGTATTTGCTGTCAATTCAATATCATCAGCTTCACAAACTTCAGTATTTAAAGCATCAGCTGTAGCTGTTGGTGTAGGGTTAAGCGTTAAATCAGTTCCGTTGTCAGCTCCAACAAACGGATCATCAGTTGAAACAACTCTTACTCTGTAAGCTGTGCCAGATGTTATACCAGCTGGAATAGTACCAGTTATGGTACCTGTATTACTTGTCGAAGCTAAAGTTCCAATTTGCGTAGCTGAAGTAAAGTCACCTAATTCGTCAGATAATTCCAAATTGAAATCATTACCAGCATTATATGTACCTGTTCCGTTATAATCAACTAAAATTGTTTCATCTCCACAAAAAGTAGTACCACCTTGAACTGTAGCAGTAAGTGAGGTAGCACCTCCTGTTATAACATCGCCTTCAATGCTAATTTCATCAATAGAATGATAATGATTTGGAGCTGGATCAGTAGCTACAGTTTCATCGAATTCAAAAGCAATTGAAAATTCAGAAACATCATCTCCCGCAGGAATAGGAACAGTATATTCAGTCCAGTTTGTTGGACCACCACTAAATGTATGTCCTGAGTCTGTCCATGCTCCTCCATCAACTCTGTATAAAACTTTTATACCGTTAGCACCACCAGTTCTCCAAAACTTTAATGTTACATTTTCGTAACCAGTCGTGTTTACTAAAGTGGTCATAGCTGCCATATGCGTATCAGTACTAAATCCTAACACGTAGTTAGCATTGTTTACTCCTTCACTACTTGCAAAAGTAGAAAGTAGGTGTAAATAGTTTCCGTTTTGGTTACTTATAGTAGCTGGTTGCGCAGGAACATCAGGTATAGTGATTGCTCCTGAAAAAATTGTACCTCCTAGATAATTATCATTGATTACCCAGTTATTGGTGTTTCCAGTAGGCATAATAAATGTGCCTGTTGTTTCTAAATCATCAGAATACAACTCTGTTTGTCCAAAAGACAAAAATGAAATTGTAGTACATAGTAAAAGTAATTTTTTCTTCATAGTAGTATATTTTTCAGCAATTTATAAATTTAATCTTACTAAAAAAAGTTAAAGTTGATTTTTTAATGCTTTGAATGTTTTCTTATTACAAACCTTAAGGATCTCTATGAGATGTTAATGATTTTTGAATCAATGTTTTATGTTTATTTTCTAGTTTAAATTCAAGATATAATAATATTTCTATTTGTGAAATATGTAACAGATTGATGGAATGTTATGTAAATTATTTTTGTATATTATGGGGACAGAAGATTCAAATTTTAATATTAAAAAATTTAACAAGATGAAAAAAGTAATTCTATTAAGTTTATCAGCATTGTTTTTGCTAGCATGCGAAAACAAAAAAGATGAAAAAGACGACGAGGCAATGAGCAAAGGTTCAGATCAAGAAAAAGTGGAGTCAAAGGTTGAGAAAGACCAATCGAAGGATAATAAGAGCAAGAAGAAAGCATTAGTTGTTATGGACTCCAAAAGTGGAAGTAAAGTGACTGGAAATATTTCTTTAAAAGAATGGGACGGGAAAGTTAAAATGAAAGCTGAAATTGAAGGATTAAAACCTGGAAAGCACGCTATTCATATCCATGAAAAAGGTGACTGCGCATCGGATGACGGTAAAAGCGCTGGAGGGCACTGGAATCCAACAGGGCATGATCATGGAGAATGGGGTGAAGATGCTTTCCACATGGGAGACATTGGTAACCTAGATGCAAATGAAGAAGGTGTTGCTTCGTTAGAGTTCAAGACGGATAAATGGTGTATTGGATGTGAAGATGAAACAAAAAATATTGTAGGGAAATCATTTATCATTCACGCTGGAGAAGACGATTTTGAATCTCAACCTTCAGGTGCTGCAGGTGCAAGAGTAGCTTGTGGAGTGATTGAAATGTAATGAAAAAAAGTTTAGCGTTTAGAGAAAACGTACTCTAAGCGCTAAACTTAATTCAAATTATCCTATAATTTCGTTACTCGAGAAATGAAAATCACTTTCAATTCTTGCATTATCATCTGAATCAGAACCGTGAACCGCATTTTTAGCTTTAGATTCAGCATATTTCTTACGAATAGTACCTTCTTCTGCTTCTGATGGATCTGTCGCACCAATTAACGCTCTAAAATCTTCTACTGCGTTATCTTTTTTTAAAATTGCAGCAACGATTGGACCTGAAATCATATAGTCGACCAATTCTTGATAAAAAGGACGTTCTTTATGTACTTCATAAAATTTCTTTGCTTGTTCCTCAGTTAACTTAGTATACTTCATAGCTTTGATTTCAAACCCAGCGTCTGTAATCATTTGAAGAATATTCCCGATGTTACCGTTTTCAACAGCATCAGGCTTAATCATTGTAAATGTTCTATTTGTAGCCATTCTTATTTTGTTTCTTATTTCTGGCGCAAAAGTAATGATTCAAGCGTAAATAACAGTGGTCTAAACAAGGATTTAATTAAAAAATGTGTTGAGTTCGTGAATCTTTGAATCAATCACTCCTTAAACCTACAAATTTCATAAAAAGACATCTTCAACTTTAAAAATATACAAACACTAGTGTCCGGGAACGATAAAACGGACCTCGCACCACCCAACTTACCTTGCGTCACCTCGAGATTTAACTTTTTTAAAAAACAGCATAAGTTGAAATGACGTTGATTGTTGAAGTAGGGACGAACGGCCGTTCGTCCCTACTTGATATAAGAATTCACGTCAAATTGAGGAATCTTATTGAGTGTGGCAGAGTTAAGCCGATTAGATGTTGATTATCAATCAGATAGTAAAACAAGTCATTGGTAATGAAATGAGAGGTCTCAATTTATATCGGACAATAGTGATACACAAACTTAATTTAGAGTAAACATTTTAATTGAATAACCTAGCTGATCAAATGATGAAGTTTCTTTAAATCCCAAGTTTTTATAATATGCAAAATTCCTTTCAGTTGAAGTTTCAAGATAAATTGCTTTATCTTCAGATTTAGCGTTAGCGATAACCTGATTTATTAATTTTGTTCCAAGTCCTTTCCCTTGTTCTGAAGGAATAACACCAATATACCAAAGGTGAATAAAGCCGTCTTTTGGATGATGGGCTTTAATCAAAGATTCGCGTTTTAATACTTTTCCGATATTCTTTGCTCCAATACACTTAAAAACCAAACGCAAATCCCAGAGAATGCTTAAAAAGGTTGTTTTCTTCTTTTCTGTATCAAGCACAATAGCGCAAGAGTTTCGATCACCACTCAAATATATTTTCCCAAAATTATTTCCGTAAAATATTGAATATTCAATGAGTTTTCGAAGCCTAGCTTCTCTCTTTCGGTCTTGTTTAATAACAAAATTAGTTGATTTGTTTTCTCTAAAAGACGCTGCTAAAATTTCGATTATTCTTTGTTTGTCTGATTTGGTCATGGGCTTACTTATTTTCTACAAGCTTTTTTACTATTTTATCTAAAATATTTTTGTGTTTTGTTACCGCTAACTTACCATCATTGTGAAGGGCTTTGATGTTTTCTGAGCTCGCATTATCCATCTTATGATCAGCGTAATTTAAATCGGGTTGGATTCTGTAATAATTAGTTTGATCCTTTACATTAAGAGTACCATATATTTGCTTTAAATGATGGTGCATCGTTTCAGCATTTCCCGACATCATCATGTCTAAAGTTGGTTTGATCCATTTTATCTTACTGGCATCTTTATAGTCTTCAAACATATAAGGTTCTTTTATTGTGCCAGTTCCAAGAGAAACTATAAGCATATCTTTGGCACTCGGAAAATCGGGTTTTTTATCGTCTTTTAAAATTGATGAAAATGGAATAGTTCTAGCTTCTGAATATGCACATAGCGAGGGATTGTTAGCGAAAACTCCACCATCGATTAATGTAAAAGGAGTGCCATATACTGATTTAATCTGTGCAGGCTCAAAGTATGTTGGAGCGGCACTTGTGGCTCTTGCAACATCCTTTAGATAAAAATTACTGATAGCATTGTGAGCATCATGACTTGTAAAAAAATGAGCTCGTCTATTTCTCATATCATAGCTTGTAACTAATGATGGTTTTAATAATTGAGAAAGCGTTTCATCATTTAAATATGAGGATAAATATTTTTCAATTTTTTTTTCGGAATATTTTTCATCAATAAGACCGTAAAGGCTACTGATCTTTTTTTTCATTGAGACATCAAATATTTCACTACCATGATTTAAGTATAAATTAAGCGCTTCAGTTGCTGTATATTTGAACTTCCCATTTTCATCTGCAAATAGATACAAAAGTGCCAATATACCACCAGTACTTGTACCTGCTATAAAATCAAAGTATTTTCCAATGGTAGCCTCTTTATCGTATTTTTTTAATTCACCTTCAATGTACGCTAAAATTGTTCCGGGGAGAATTCCTCTAATACCTCCTCCATCAATCGATAGTATTCTGATTTTTTTCATTGCTCAAAAATTTTGTATTAGTTAAGTAAAGGTATAAAGTTTTAGTTTAGATGTGTTTACTCCCTATAAATATACCTTGCTTATCTATATACTGCTTTCATCCTATTTTCATGATGCCACTTGACTCAACTCACTTATTTTGAATACCTACTCCGAAAAATTTTGAAAATACATCGTAGTCAATAACTCTTTATTTCTTGAGCTGCGATTCATATTTTTAGACAGCTTGAGAGAAACCAATCGACCTAAGTCAAATTCACTCTCAAATTGGTGGATAAAAGATGTTGTTTCAAGATAATTTCCGTTGAGTGTTATTTTGTTAGTGTTAATTATGAAGTCAGGGTGCTTGTATTGATAAACTCCTTCGATGTGATCAACTTTTAATTTGGCATCAGTTAATTGAAGAAAGTTTAAAAAAGTATGTTGGACAGTTTCATTTTGAACGTTTTCTTTTCCAATAATAGCGTTAATCTGATTGAGCTGGACTGTTTTTTGTTTTAAAGTTTGAAGTGAATTTTGAGCTCTTTCTTTGTCATGTTCGAGCTCTCCATTTAGTTGTAATTGGTCTAGTGTGACTTTAAAAGAACGTTTGTACGCAACGGCACCCAATAACACAAACAGGACAAGTACGAATAGTTTTTTTTGTTTAAAACTGTATTTTTCAAATAATTTCATTTCTCTGTGATTTTAATTTGAAAAAATGAGTCTTTGTTATCATCATTCTTGATAAATGAAGTAATTGCCACTTTTTTTACCCATTCAAGGCTGTTTAACTCTGAAATCAGTTCATCAATTGATTTACTATGCTGTGTGTTTCCAGAAATCAATATTTTACCCTCTTTAAAAATCGGTTTTTCCTTTTGTTTTAACTTTTTTTCTAATGGATAAATCTGGATTTCATCGAGGATTATTTCTTTTGGTAGACTTGTTCCTATTTGATCTAAATAGTAAGAAAATCGTGTGCCTCCTATAATTCCACTTGTTAAAATCAATTGTTTTTTACGACTGATTTCTTGATCAATTAAATCTATTTTATTTAAATTATCGCTGTAGATCATTATTTCGCTTTCAAGATCAGAATTTAATGAGTTAACATGACCTTGATAAAAATAGTTAGCTAAAAGTGAAACAAGAAAAAACGATAGTGTGAAAATTCCGAGCAATTGAAATTGTATTTTATCAACAAAATTGGAATACATTTTCTTTTGATTTGAAGCGTCTATAAAACTAAAGTAGCCTGACTTATTTAGAAATAAATAACCTGTTAAAACAGCAAACAACCTACTCCCATAATCTTTGTCTAAGAAAAAGCTTCGGATAATCTTATCGCCCTTGACAAATTCATAAACGCCATTATTTTTTTTAATTTCTCCTAGAGGAGTACCACTTAGTTTTACTGGCAAATCTTCTGAAAAGGCATTGAATGGTCCCACTGAGCAATCTATAATATTATCTTTAATTGAATCAAACTTTTCTAAAAAATCATCAATTTTATCTTTTCTACAAAAAGAAACGTAACGATAGTTTTCAAGATCTTGATAGCTGTGATAAAACTCATTTTTATCAGCATTTATCAATAATTTGTCAAGAAAATCTGGTTCTGGCTGTACTACTCTATTTAGAATACCCTTACCGAAAAAATGTATTATTACGGGCTTGTTTTTATTGATTTCAGCAATTAAGTCATCGCTATTATTTTCAGAGAAGCTTTTGTTTACACTAATTTGACCGCCCTTTAATTGTAAATACGCAAAATGATACTTAACCCCGTCATTAATGAATTCGATAGAGACAACTTGAACTTTTTTAGGACGCCATATGTTATCAAAATTAAATTTCATTAGTAGGTGACAGTTGGTCTAATAAGTATATGTAATTTTGACTTTTCCTTTGATTTACTTCTACTAGAAAGAAACCATTTTAGTATAGGAATCCTTGATAATATTGGAACTCCAGAGCCAGTATCTCTACTTGACTTCTTCTCTAAGCCTCCCATGAGAATTACCTCCCCGTTCTTAACGCGTACAAAAGATTGAAATGTTTGGGTTGTTTTATTTGGTGGGGCAGTAGGGTCAACTTGTTCTCCAAAATCATTTTGTCCTACTGATATCTCCAGTGTTACATGTTCATCAGATGAAACAAATGGTTTGATCTCAACTTCAAGGGAAGCCTCAATTTGTTTCCAAATTCTACTATTTTGAACGTTTGCATTACCGACTACATTAGAAACTTGTACCCTTTCTTCTTGATAATACCGTTGTTCTCCAATAGAAATAGAAGCTTGATGTCCATTTAATGTTGATATTTTTGGTGTTGATTCCGTTTCGACTACGTTGTTTGATTCAAGCGCTTGTAAAGAAACGAAAAAGTCTGAAGTTACTTTACCTAAATTTAAATTACCAAACCCATTAAGTGCATCAATAATTGCATTTAGAGAAGTTGAATTAAAGTTCATATCGTATTCTGGGAAAACCTCTCCAGATGTTTCTTGATTTTCAGCGTCTAGTGCTGCTTTAATACCCGTGGCCAAATCACTACCTTTTTGAGAATACAAAATTATAATATCAATTTGAACCATAGCTACAACCTGATCAATTGCATAAAGAAAATTTTTCAACTCCTTAATTCTTCTTGATGATCCTGAAACAACCAGACCATTTAATTCTAAAAACTCAAAGATTTCAAGTCCGTTTACAAGTTCCTTTGGAATTAACTCCATGATATTTTCAACGGTTCTATACTCCAATTTTATCAGTTCAGTTTGTCTCAAACTCTCTGAATTCTGTTCACCAATAATAAATACGCGATCTTCTTTTTCAAAAGAGTAGGGTGTGCCGTTAAGTAATTTATGAAGTAGTTTTTCAAAACTGATGCTTGAAGAAGAGAGCGTTATATTTCCTTCTGGAATGTCATATAAGAAGTAGTGCTCCTGAAGTTCTTTTGCTGCCAACATCATAATATCTCGAATTGGAACTTCGTCTGCATCAATTGAAAGCGTACCGTCGTTGTTATTTGTTAGCTGAAAATTTTCCTTGTCTAACAAGGATTGGTTGTTATTTCTCGTATTTCTTCTTGAATTATTACCTCCTCGGTTATTTGCATTTAGGTTTTCTTCTTCGTTTAAGTAAAAGGTGTTGTTTTTATCCTCAAATACTAATCCATTTGCAGAAGCAACCATTTCTAAAACTTCATCGATTGGCCTATTTACAAAGTATCCTGAAACTGGATTGTTTTTAATTTTATTGTCAATTACAATATTTTTACCAGATAGTTCAGTTATTTCATGAACCACAAATTGAAGTGTGTCGTTGCTTAAGTCTACTGATAAAAATTCATTTTCAGGATTATATTTAACATCTGGTTCTTTTCGGATGTACTTCGGGGGTGTTTTTTGAACTTTGGGTTTATTTTTAAATGATATAATTGACCCAACAAACTCGATTTGAATATCATAATTACGATATAGAAATGTGAATACATCTTTTACTGGAACATCATAAAAATTATAAGTTACCAACTGTACCAAATTTGGGTCAACACTTAAGTTAAGGTTGTTTTCTAACCCAATAGAATTAAGCAAATCAACCATTTCAATATTTGAGACATTCAGTTGCACCTCATTGTTTAACCCCGATTGATTATTGGACATTGAATCCAACTTATCACTTAACTGTTCAGATGTGTATGTAAGTTGTGCTATTGTGCTAAAGGACAATAAAAATATTGAACCAAGCGTTAAAAGAAATATTTTACTAAGTGTTATCATAGGCTTTTATTCAATCAGTAGTGAATAGATTTCTTCAAGGGTTGTTGTTCCTTCAGACCACAATTCTAAAGCTCTTTCAGAAAGGTTTTTTATACCTTGATCCTTTAGGAGTTTTTCAACTTTAAGGTCTTGATTTTTAATTCGTTCATTCAATTCGCCTTGTATTGGGATAATTTCATACAACGCCTGTCTTCCTTTATAACCAGTAAAATGGCATTTATCGCATCCCACATTTACAAAGTGTTTTATTGGCGCTTTATCAGCGTCAAAAGTAGAAGGTAAATCATCTGAATTAACAGCCGATTCCATTTTACAGTTGCCACAAAGTTTCCTAACTAATCTCTGAGCAACACTTGAATTTAACGTATTTGCTAAAAGAAATGATGGAACCCCCATATCAATCAGTCTTGAAACCGTTCCCCATGCTGAATTTGTGTGAATTGTTGAAAGCACTAAGTGTCCAGTAAGTGCTGCTCGAATTGCCATTTGGGCTGTTTCAGCATCCCTAATTTCACCAAGCATAATGACATCTGGATCTTGTCTTAGAAATGAGCGTAATGCTGCTGTAAATGTCAATCCAATATTTTCTTTTAACTGTACTTGATTAATTCCTTCAAGCGTGTATTCGATTGGATCTTCTACTGTTACTATATTTCTTTTTTCTTCATTAAGTAACTTTAATGTTGCATATAAAGTTGTTGTTTTACCTGATCCTGTTGGTCCTGAAATAAGTATAATACCGTTTGGTTTTTTTATGCCTTCTAAATAATTTTTCTTTTCAAATTCAGTCATTCCAAGAGAGTCAATACTAATTCCAGTAGCATCTTGACCCAAAATACGCATCACCATTTTTTCTCCATGAAGTGTAGGTAAAATTGAGACACGTATATCAAACTCACCATATTGGATTCTTCCATCTTGCGGAAGTCTTTTTTCAGAAATGTCCAGGTTTGATTTGATTTTAATTTTATTGACTAATTCAGGATAGCTTTCAAGTGGAACCTTATATCTTTCGATAAGATGACCATCAATCCGAATTCGAACTCTTCCTTTGTTTTCATAAATTTCAATATGAATATCTGAACTTCCTAAAGCATTTGCCTCTTGAATAATTCGATCAACAAAATCAGTGTCAGCCGTTATTTTAAGTTCTGTATCTTCTTTTCCTTTTACTTGACGAAAGTAAGTTCCAAGTGCTTTTTGAATGATTTTACCATCAATTTTTTCAAAGCTTAAATCTGTTCCTAAAATTACTTCTAGTTCCTCTTTTATTTCATTAATATTTTGTTCACTGTCAATATAAAAACAAGTGCTATCTTCCTTAATTGATTTAGGAACAACCTTGTAGTGCCAAGCTAAATTAGCTGGTAAGAACTGTTGTTCTTCGGGAGTAAGTTCTATGTGGTTGGTTCCTATCAATTAATCAATTTATAAAATGAAAACTGCGGGTTAAAGTAAGTATAAACTAAAAAAAGCATCATAAAAATTGAGAACATCCCAGCGTAAGGAATGATTTCAAATTTTGTACTCATTAATCTAAGCAACAGTGTCATTAGTAAACTAAAAATAGTACCACTAATAAATAAAAACATAAAGTTTTTTGTGTTTTCTGAAGGCGTAATGGCTACTAAAAACAAAATATCTCCTAAACCAAAAAATTCTTTGGTTGGATTAACCCATTCTTTTTGACGAATTCTTAGGTAAAGTATTAAAGATCCGATAATAATAGAAATGAAAAGTAGGTTAAAAAGTATGTCAACAAATGAAATGCTTTCAATAGTATAAAAAAGTAGCCCAACAAATAGAAATGGCAGCAACAACCAATGAATAGAGCGACTTTTAAAATCTTGGAAGACAATAATTCCAAAAATAAATAATATGGTTATTAATAGCACAATCATTGATTTAATCTTTTTGTATTTCTTTTACCTCTCCAGTTTGATCTACCTCCCAAGTATTAAACTTACCATCTCCATTAAAATCAACAACCGCAGTAGCTTTTGCTTTAAAACCTGTGGTAGAAGCATCAATAATTTCAATTTTATAATTTGCACGACCACCCTCTGTTACTAATTTATTTGGGACATAGTCAATTTCATCTAAATCGGATGAATACTTTGAATACTGAAGGAAGTGTGCATATTGAAGTGAATAGATATTGTTCAAAGCCGTTTGCGCTTCGATAGATTTTGCTCTCGACGCTACTGCTGTCTGATTGGGAACAACCAACATTATTAAGATCCCTATAACCGCCAAAACGATTAGGATTTCAGCCAATGAGAAAGCTTTTAACCTTCCACTTTGTTCCCTTTTCTTAAATAGTGTTTTAGGACAGATCATAAGCAGTACTTTTATTATAAAGAATGTAGGCAAAATTATGTGATTAATTGGAAATTAAAAATTTTAAGCGTTATAATTAAAAAATATCATTACTCTATTTGGATATTTGTTGTTCGTTAGAAATCAATATAGCGCAATGAGTGTAATGATTAGGATGCTATTAAATAGTCATAATTAATGTCTATAAAATTATCACTAAACTAAATATTCATAAGAATTTTACTTCTGTTGGTTGTAATGTTCGTAAGTCGATGTATAATAGACGGTAATCATTTTAATTTTCAGGTATTATCATTGGATTTCATTAATTTAAATGCAAACCCTATCATTATTAGATGACCAAAAATCAATTCTTAGTATAAGTATTCAGTTTATATATAAAAGCTTTATATGGATCAAAAATTCGTAAATTAAGTATAGTGGGCTCATAGTTTTGAAAGACTGATTTGTTGATCATTCTAAAAATAACAGTTTCAATTTAGAATTCTAGTGATATTATACAGTTTTATGAAAAAGTTGTAACAACACTGTTTACAGTTGTTTGAACTAAATGTATTTAACAAAAACGAATAGATCTGTATAAAAACACATTTTTTTAATTTTCTTCATCACTATCAGAAAATAATGCTTCAGACTACTATATTTGAAAATAGCCGGTATTTATCGTTAAATTAAATAAATTTTAACATTTTTTAACTTTATAATTTTGTGGAGAATCAAAATATATCACCTAGGTTTGTCGTCTATTTAACACTTAATGTTTTATGAAACTAACAGGAAAAATCGTTATAATACTGCCTATACTCTTCATTTTTAATGCAATTTGCTTTTCGCAATCTTATACTGTTAGTATTGATACACTCACCTTATCTGATAGTACCTTTCAAACGCAAATCATCATTGACGATTCTCCAAGTGATTCACTAAAATACGAAGTAATACAGTATAATTTTAATAACCTAGACTCTACAATTGTATTTCAAGACACGTTTTACTATCATAATCCTAATGTATTAGCTTTTGATTACATTAATTTTAGACATCAAACAGGTAAAACGCTTTTGTCTCTCGAAAAAGGTAGTATTATTCCCTTTGTAATATATGTAAGGGTTCTGACAAAGTCAGGTGTTTTAGAAGAAGAATTAATTTTTAACGATTATGAATAAAATGAAACTTAATCAACCACAGTTGATCAAACCATTTTTATGGATGTTTTTCATCTTTTTTGGAACAAACTTTTCTGTTGGTCAGCATATTTATTGGACGGATTTTGTTCAAACAACTTCTATTCATGAACAATTGGTGTTTACTACTGGAAGGAATATATTCGGAACTGCAGAATCACAAAATACAATTTATAATAGATATGATTGGGTAGCGGAATATCCTGTTTCATTTCATGGCGACTCAAAGGTTTGGGGAATTATAGCCCCTGCAACATCGATTTCTCTTGCAAATATGGAATTAGGATTTCATATTTCATCCCAAACAGAAGGAATTATCACTGTGTTTTTTCAGGGGGAAACTGTTTATGAATTAGAGGTTGACCCTACAGCTAATAATGTTTTAAAAATTGAAAAAATAGGAGGTTATATTTATATGAAGATAAATGGAAACACAGTTTTCTCTGAAGGTTTCGACAATTATAATTCGTATAATTTTATGGCAATGCTCAAAGAAAATACGAAGTTTAACAGAATGACTTTTTCAACTGGTCATCAGGAGGTATTTGTAGCAGAATATGATACGTTAACAACCAAAGGAAGTATTCAAGTAAATTTACCATACAATGCACCTTCTGGACCTTACCACTACCTCCTTGGCAAAGAGGATTATGTTGATTTAAACGAAATCCATCAGGCTTATATAGATTCTGCAGGCATTGAGTTACAAAGTTCATTTTTCGATGCAACCAACAACAATGATAATTATCTTTTTGAAAATTTAAGGATAGGAGAATATTATGTTTCGGTATTGGATGATAACCTACAAGAGATTGATAAACAGAAAGTGTTTATCAATCCAAAAATAGAACCTTTAAGCAACTCAGATTTTGTCAAAGAGGGTGATTTATTCGTCGCTGGTGCTAATAGCGCTTATTCAGACTTTCCAATTATTTTAACAACAGATGAACAATCATCAGCTACTTATGGTGTAGAATTATTTGATGTAGTAAGTGAACAAAATTTTGGTTTCGGAATAGACTCAATAATCATGTCTGGTGTCCAAGATATTTTATACGGGTTTCAGGTTAAAGATCAAGAAGTTTTTTTAATAACAAATGGAAACCTTGCTGTAGAGGGTGTTTCAGTTCAAGAAAATGATGAACTAATTTTACAATACAACGATGGAATATTTAACTACTATATAAATGATAACATCATTAATTCAATTGAAATTTCAGGTAATTTAATTGATGATATGGTTGAGTATGATATGGAGTTAAACTTAAAACACGAGATTGCTAGGGTTGGAAAATATTCAAGACCGTTTTATATTTATGAATATAACCCTCTTTATTACTCTTTAGACATAGACGTAAATCCAATTGATTGCTTGGAAGAGACAGGTTCTGTAGACATAAGCTTTGGGGCTTACAACAGCTTTTTATTCGAGTTTGATTATGTTGAATATGAAGTGAAGGACGAAAGTGATAATATCATTGGTGGACAGAACCCTACAAATCTTCAAAATTTATCGCCAGGTATATACTGGGTTACTGGAAATGTTTACTTTACTTCAAACCATCAATTTTTTCCAAATCCTCAACCTAAAGTTATAGACGAATATTTTGTAATTGGTTACCCCATAGAGTGGGTAAATAAAATTGATACAGACTATGACGACACCGATGAAAGTTTAACTAGGGTCGGAAATATTTTAGTTAACCCGCTTGGATATGCTGCAACGAATAATAATATTTTAGATAGTGGTACAAGTTGGGTTGATTTCAAAATAAATTATGAAACAAATAGTTTTTGGCAATATTATGAATGGGCTTTATCTCCGATAAATCAGTTTTCGAGCAATGCAGTTTTATTTGCCTGTTTTGGAGGCTCTTTAAGTATTGCTACAAATAATTCATTGGATCCAATTACATCCTTTTCACCATCGCATGACCGGTTTAGAATTGAATATGATGGGAGTTATATAACTGTTTCAAGAAACAGAGTAATAATTACAGGTTTTTCTGCTACACCTACAGATTATAAAAGGTTGAATGTTTTCTTAGATAATTTAGATGAAAGTATCTATGATGTATATACTAACATGGACTGTGAAAAGACCCCAATTTATGCAAAGGTAGAACGTAAGCTAAGGGGAGTGAAATACAAGCCTATTAACAAAAAGGTCTATTTTTATTATGGTGAAGAATATCTTGATGATGACGGAGATTTGAACTATAGAGTTGTGGACGAAGACCGTACAGACGTGATTGATGGTTCAAGTCAAAATCTTATAGATATGTATGGTGATAATCGGTGTTCAATCGATGTTGCAAGTTTAGCAACAGGGTCATATTTATTAGAGGTTCAAAATGATAAAAAAGAACTTTTTTATTTACGCTTTATAATTGATTAAAATGCAGTTGGAAAAAGTTATAAAATATAATCTTTTCACTCCTTACTATAGGGAGAATACATTTATTTATGTAATAATAATCAGTTGCTTTTTTCTTGGAAGTTGTCAAGAACCTGATAAATCGCCTGAAAAGTTAAAATCAGTTGCTGATAAAGGAGATTTACAGAAAAAAAGAGAAATAGAGTTTATTAAGGGAAAAGAAAGTAAATATAATAAGCGAAAAATATATAAAGAAGTTGGGTATGAAGTAAAACCTATTTCTGCAATAGACTTTCTAGAAAGAAAAGGTGAATCTATAGCTCCCGATGATATTGAGCAGTTAAAAAAAGAATCTGTTTTTATTTTAGATATTTCATCACTAAGTACATCAAAAAGAACTCCTTTTTCTTTAGAGCAATGTACTTTAGATAAAGAAACTGCTATTGAGCACTTTGCATTTAACCTTGAAAAAGAAGTTCAAGTTAAACAGGGTGCTAAAATATTTCAACCTACAGGATCTCATTTTGAAAGGGATTTTGGGGTGAGTGACAGATTGAGAGTTGTATTCTTTTTTAAAGATTTGAGTCTGAATAAATCATTTGAGTTTATATATATAGATCGATTGTTTGGAGCTCAGGAACTCAACTTCATTTTTGAACAAAATAAACCAGTATAAAGTAATTAAGGCACAATATGATACGTAAAATAAGAAATAGTAGATATTCAAAAGGGTTGGCTTTGCTTTTAGCCATTAGTTTTCTTTCTGAGATTTTTGCGCCGACCAGTGCTTTGGCATTAACGGGCGGTCCTTCACAGCCAGAATTCAACTCATTTACACCCGTTGGAACTTCTGATATGGTTAACCTCTCAAGCGGAGACTTTACTTATAACATACCCTTGGTGGATGTCGGTGGTTACCCATTAAACCTAGCTTACAATAGCGGGGTTGGAATGGATCAAGAAGCCTCATGGGTAGGATTAGGATGGGATTTATCCGTTGGACAAATTAACCGTAATGTACGTGGTTTACCCGATGATTTTAAAGGGGATGAAATGCAATATGAAAACTATATGAAACCCAACACCACTGTTGGAGGAAGCTTTAAATTTACCCCAGCATTATTTGGTGTTGAATTATTAAGCGGAGAGGGAGGTTCAAGTGAAGAAGATCCAGGTGTTGAAGTTTCATTTGGTTTATCACTACAATATAACAGTTATGAAGGATTTTCAGTGGCGCCATCTGTAGGAGCAAGTTTAGGTGGGGCTTTAGGATCACAAGAAAACTCTTCTGTAGGATTTAATGCAAATGTCGAGTCTGGACCTGAAGGTCTTTCCATTTCTCCAAACTTATCTTTTCACGGAAGAGTAGCTTCTGAAAAGGGAAAAATTAACAACTTAAATTCAGGGGTTGGTGTAGCATTTAACTCGAGACAAGGGTTAAGTACAATGTCACTAAACCTAGGAACAGGTACGAATAGAATTAAAAACACTTCTCGTCATGTAAATGGATCTACCAGCATTAACTTTACTGATCAACTATACACTCCTACTAAAAGAGTTGGAATGACGACAGAGAATTTCTCAGTAAATGTGGCTTTAGGAGCAGAGTTATTTGGTGGAGAAGGACAGGGACAAGCAAGGGCTTTCGGAAGTAAAATGTCGGTAAGTAAAGAAGAAGAAGACAAAACTTTACCTGGTTATGGATATTCCCATACGCACGAAGCAGGTATTGATGCAATTCTGGATTTCAACAGGGAGAAAGATGGAGGTGTAAGTAAAAACACTACGAATTTAGCCTTAACAAATTACACTTATGACATATATTCTGTACAAGGACAAGGAGTAGCTGGAACATATAGACCGTATAGAAATCAGATTGGATATGTTACAGATCCATATGTTCAAGACGGTTCTACCTCTGCTGAAGTAGGTGGGGAGCTAGGTAGTGGCAATTCGGCACACTTAGGTTTTGATTACGAAGTGACTGATGTATTCAGCTATTCTGGTTTGTGGGACGATGATAACTTAATGCTTCCTTATCTTGAAAAAGGAGCTCAATCAGAATATAAGCCTGACTATGAAGATGTCCATTATGCAAATGTAGGAGATTTAAGTGCATCGACCGATTTTTTAGGCATGTTTAACCCTTCGGGGAAATATGACGCTACTCGTGTAGACTGGAACCATGACGGGCCGAAATTTAATAGAAAAGCAAAAAGCATTTTCAAAAAGAAATATCATCCTACTGGAGCAGAAGAAACAATATCCATTAATAATAAACTCCATCGAAACAACCGTCAATCTAGAAATCAGGCAATTGTTAATTTAACATGGGAAGACCTCGATAATGGTGTTGGGTACGGACCGAATGTAAAAAGAGGTGGCACTTCACATAAACCAGGCTTTGCAAAATCTCATCATACTGCTGAAGTACAAATAATAAGAAATGATGGAGCTCGTTATGTTTACGGAACTCCTGCTTATAATACCAAGAAAAGAGAAACTACTTTCGCAGTTGAAAATAATGGTGATTGTTTAACTGGTCTAGTGTCTTATGAATCTTCTGACGTTGAAAGTCCGGGCAATCTGCCTGGAGACCAGTTTTTAGATAGAACAACAACCCCAGAATATGTACATACACACCTATTAACCTCAGTACTGTCTGCTGATTATCAAGACAGAGGGGATTATGGCCCAAGTAAAGAAGATTTTGGCTCCTATACAAAGTTTGAATATGACCTGAAAAACGAGAGTTATAAATGGAGAGTTCCTTATCAAGCAAATGAGGCTACTTACAGTGAAGGATTAAAATCTGATGAGGGAGATGAAAGAGGGAATTACGTATATGGTGAAAAAGAGCAATATTACATCAAAAAAATAGAAACAAAGACGCATGTTGCTGTTTTTTATACTTCTGCGAGAGATGATGGACATGGGGTTTTGGGTGAAAGCGGAGGAATTGATCCAAGTGCTGACTCATACAAATTAGACAGCATTCAATTATTTTCTATTGAAGAATATAATCAATCTGGGACTCCAATCCCCATAAAAACAGTACACTTAAAATATGACTATGAATTATGCAAAGGAGTACCAAATAATTCTAATTATGATCCTGTAGATGGACCTGTAGTGGGGAAGCTAACATTGAAGAAGGTATATTTCACCTATAGAGATTCTAAAATGGGTAAGTATACGGCTTATGATTTTACATATAGTACTTCAAACCCGGATTATAACATAAAAGGTTATGATAGCTGGGGAAACTACAAACCTAATACTGGTTCGTGTTCAAATACAGGAGAACCTGTAGCAAGCGAGTTTCCTTATATTGAAGAAGATAAAGCCACTCAAGATGTTTATGCTGAAGCTTGGTCTTTGAAAGAGATAGAATTGCCTTCTGGTGGAAAAATAATAGTTGATTATGAATCGGATGATTATCAGTTTGTACAAAATAAACGTCCAATGAAAATGTTTAAAGTTGCTGGCACAGGGAATAGTAGTGGGGGGGCTTCAATTAACTCAGATGAATCCGAGGTCTTATTTGATGGACAATTAATGAATGACCCCAGAACCTATTTATATGTTCAAGTTCACGATACTGTACCCACTTCACTGAATTTTAGTCAAATAAAAGAAAGGTATCTGGAAGATGTGATGAATGAACCGATTTATTTTAGGTTTTTAATGAATATGACAAAAGCTGGAAAAAACGAACCTGTTCCTGCTGATGCAAAATTTGAATATGTTTCAGGCTATTTTGAATATGAGGAAGTTAATTCTGGTGATGGTTATGATGGTGATAGTCAGATATTTTCAGCAAACGGAAAGAGATATTTAAGTATTCCTGTTAGAATTGTGGAAAAAGAAGGGGGCTTGATAGGCTCTACAGGGTTAACAAATAAGGTTCATCCAATTTCTAAAGCAGGTTGGCATTTTGGTAGAAAATACCTTAATAAGCATGTTTTCAGTAATCAGTCAAATGGAGACAGCGACGATATTGAAGAAATTGCTGCTGATTTATTTAATCCCAATGTAATCAGCAATCTGATGGAAGCCTTTACAGGACCTAACGCAACATTAGAAAACAAAAGTATTGCACGAAGATTTATAAAAAAGAAATCATGGATTCGGCTTAATAACCCTTCACCAAATAAGTTGGGAGGAGGGTCTAGAGTTACAAAAGTTGAGATGAGTGATGTTTGGGAAGAAATGAACCCTGGACAAGGAGATTACCAAACAATGAATTATGGACAAGAATATGACTATACACTTGACGATGGCACTTCGAGTGGAGTAGCTACCTATGAACCTGTAGGTAATAAAGAAAACCCATTTGTTCAACCTGTTTTTACTTCGGTTAAAAAACTGTTGGCTCCCGATGAAAATAATTATGTTGAAAAACCATTTGGAGAGTCATTTTTTCCTGCTCCACAAGTAACTTACTCAAAGGTTACAGTTTCAAACCTAGTTGGGGGTGATGCTCCGAGTGGCCTTTCAAATGCACAAGTTAAACAGCTTCACCGTACAGGAAAGGTGGTTACCTATTTTTACACCAGTAAGGACTATCCTACAATTGTGGATCAAACGCTCATGGTTGCAAAAGAAGATAAGCAAGAGCTTTTAGGTAACATTTTAAAATTAAATGTAAAACAACACTTTACTGCTACACAGGGGTATACTATCCATCTTAATGATATGAATGGGAAAGAGAAGAAAAAAGAGGTTTTTGCTGAAGGTCAGGATGGAAAAATTTCTTCAGTTGAGTATATTTATGACAATCACTCCATTTCAAATGCATTTACAGCATCTGCACTTCCTGGTTTAAATAAAGGGAAGTTAAACAACAAGGTGGCAGTTATTCATCCCAATGGATATGTTACAAAAAGTACTGTTGGAGTAGAAACAGACGTAGTTAATGATTTTCGTGAAAACGCTACAGAAACCACTGTCAGTGGTATGAACGCTAACCTTGCAACATTTCTTGCTGGAGTCATACCTGGAATTGTTCCGATACCACTGCCTGACTTTAGTAGTTCTGAAGATAAAATGCGAATAGCAACTACAACAAAAGTGATCAATACTTTTGGAATTTTAAAAGAAACGATTGCTTATGATGCTGGCTCTAAAGTGAAAACTAGGAATTTAGCATGGGATGCTAAAACTGGTGAGGTTTTATTAACGGAAACAGTTGATGAGTATGATGATAAATATTATACGCTAAACTATCCTGCACATTGGTATTATGAAGGTATGGGACAAGCGGCTGACAACATCCTTTTTGAACGCTCATTTACTGAAACTTCAACGGGGGTGTATGAACTGAACCTGCCTTCAGGACATCTTTCATCTCATTATCTTACACCTGGAGACGAGTTGTTATTAGACAATGGAGAAATTGCATGGGTGAGTCATGTTGGAGGAGATCAGTTTCATTTGATGGATGAAAATGGCAATGACTTTACTGGAATTTCACCAGGATCATTAAAAGTGATTCGCTCTGGAAAGAGAAACCTCCAATCTGCCGGAATTATGAATGTTACGCTAATGAGAAACCCTCTTATAGATGAAAGCACTGGAGATTTAGTTGACAAATTAGATCCAGACTTTCTTAATGCACCTTCAGGATCATGGGACGATTGGCGAATTATTAGTGCTGATGCTGTTGATTATTCTGATAAATGGGAGGCTCCTTGTGAATGTGAAATCAATGAAAGCGGTAGCTCAAATCCTTATGTGATGAACGAACGTGGTGTATGGAGAACAAAATCTTCCAGAACTTATCTTGCTGGGAGAAATCATCAAGCGGAAACAACCCCTCGTCAGGAAGGTTTCTACAAGAAGTTTTCACCAATGTATAAATACACACCAAATGGTAACTTAATGAAAGATTTTACAGATTGGACTTATGTTTCTGAGGTAACTACATATAGTCCATATGGATATGAACTTGAAAATAGTGATGCATTAGAGCGCTATTCAGCAGCGCAATATGGATATAATAATACTTTCCCCATGGCTGTTGGTGCCAATACAAAATATTCAGAAATTGGGTATGATGGTTTTGAAGACTATGGCTTTGATGGATGTGATGAAAATGCACATTTTAATTTTAAAGACGTTACAACTTCGGCTCAAATTACAGGTGAAGAAGCACATACAGGGAAGTACAGTGTTCAAGTAGTTGCAGGTTCGCAAATAACATTATTGAAACAAATTGATTGCCCAACTGAACCATAGGGTATCGAGATGTAAATCATAACAAATAAGTGATACAACTAGTTATGACATTTTAAAAACAAATTAAAGAATATATGAAAAACATACTTATTTTAATTCTTATACATTCCCTCAGCATTGGATTGTTTGCATGCCCTGACGGAACGAATACTGAAATTAATGGTCAGCCTGATGGTACTTATTCTTTTACATATGATATAGATTATTCTGGAACTAGTTATGGGTTGTATAGTGTAATCTGGGATTTTGGGGATGGTACGACTGAAACAACATATCCAACCGGAAGCCCTACAAGTATAACCAACTCCCATCAATATGACGATCCATTCACTCAATTTACTGTTTCAGTAACACTTACAGGACTTGATGCGAGTGCTAATGAATGTGTTAATACTTTAGATGATGTGGTTTTTAATACTGAAGGTATTATTTTACCTACTTGTCCAGCAGCATTGTTTCTTCCTGTAAGTACTTCTAATTCGTGTGATGCTGGGGAATTAGAATTTGCATGGGACTTTTGTAATGAAGATTATGATTATGATGGTGTTGGTGATAACTATTGGACTGCTGATCATGTGGAATGGAACACTAGCGATGGACAGTCTTATACTTCAAACGGTTTAGATAATATAATCATTAGTTTTGGTTCCTCCTCTACAGTAACAGTTACTGGAATAGCCTATTTTACGGGTGTAAATGGTGAATCTTGTTCTACTCCTATTCAATATTCAAGTGCGGCAAATGATAACCCATGTGCATTAGGAGATAGTGTCATTCCTGGAACTCCTTTTACAGTTTCAGGAACCTCTTATATTGAAGTCGATCCACCCTATGCAGAACCTAATATTTATGTTTCTTCAGGATCGTATTGTGCAGATGATAATATTTCTGTTAATGATGCTGGGGGAGTGTATAACCAAAGTACAAGTAATTGGAGCTATGAACTTTTTATTGATGGACAGTCTGTTGAATCAGGAAGTGGATTACCTTCAGGTGCTCTTTTTCAAAATACATTACCCCCAGGTGATCATCTTATAGAGCTGGTTTACATAAATGGTACAGGGGAAGACAGTTGTTCTGTTGCTGATGCCATAGTAGTTAATGTAGATGATTGTGGAGGTCCTGGTGGCGGGTCTGGTGGAGGATCTGAAGAATGTGAGATTTGCAATGGGTTTACTCCTGAAATTGGAAAACGTTATTGGATTAGTGCCTGGGTGAAAGAAGATTATTCCAGTCAGGTAAAAAAATACGAAGATGCTCATATTACTATTGATTTCATCGGAAATAATGGTTTGTTTACATTTTATCCTACGGGAGATATTATTGAAGGCTGGCAACGAATAGTAGGGTCTTTTACGATTCCGAATGCTACAACGGATATAAAAATAAATTTAAACAGTGCAGATGCACAGGATGCCTATTTTGACGACATTCGGATTCATCCCTTTAATGCAAGTGCAAAATCCTATGTGTACGATCCAGAGACACTGTTGCTTACTGCCGAACTCGATGATAATAATTACGCTACTTTTTATGAATATGATAAAGAAGGTAAACTGATCAGAATTAAAAAAGAAACGTCTCGAGGGGTAGTTACCATTCAGGAGTCAAGGTCAAGTAATGTAAAAGAAGACTAATTTATGAAAACCATTTTTTCCATAGCACTTATTTTTTCACTTAGTTTGGCAAATGCTTCTGACATTTCGGAGGTGATGGAAAAAATGCGTACTGTTTATAAATCAAAGACGCTCAGTTTTAATTCTACTTATTCATTATTCAAAGGACACTTTAACAATGAGATACATTCTTCATATACAGGAAAGGTATATAAAGATGAGGAAGGAACTTATCAAAGAATTGAAAATACAGAGTTTATCTACGGCAAAGAATTTACCTTAAAAATCAGTCATGATGAAAAGGCAATGGTGATCAGCAATGCTCAGGAGGTTTTGTTTGGAAATGTTGATTTTGAAATGGCTATGAAGGAGTGTAGAAGCAAGAAGATTATTGAAAAAGAAGGAGAATACCATATAATTTTCCACATGAATGCAACAAGTCTTGTACCGTTTACAACATTGACACTAAAAATTGATCAATCAAACTATACATTATTACAACTGGACTTATATTATTCCGCTCAGGAAGACTTTTCTAAAAAATTTGAAATGAGAGATTTAAAACAACCTCATTTACAGATAAAATTTAGTGATATTAACTTTAATCCTAATAAAAAGGATGAGCTATTACAACAGTCTAGTTATTTAACAACGACAAATTCAGTTCTAACAACTACCGGTAAATATGAGGGCTATGAACTCATAGATTACCGCAATAAACAATAAGATATGAAAAGTTTACTAACAACATTAATAATTTTATTCGCTTTTGCATGCTATGCTTCAGAGGTTCAATGGTCTTCCCGAGTAGAAGGAAACTCTATTGACGGTGCAACAATGGAAATCGAGGATGGAGACTATGCAGAATTATCGTTTCCAACACCTACATTTACAGATGTACGCTCATTTGGCTACGTAAGATTTGGCTTAAATGATCGGGAGAATATGGATTTTGAGGGAACCCCCAACGAGAAAACGATTGTTGTAAACTTTGATGTAACCCCTTATGATGATAATTACACTCCACAGCCCACTATTCAGGAAAGCCTTACTATTGAATATTATAACGGTTCGGCACAAGTACTTGACGCTTCTGATTTTAGAATGGAAGGGGTGCATAAATTTGATGTAAATGTGACTTCTATTACTATTGACGGTAGTACCCCATCAGGGGCATTAAAAAACTATATATATCTGGAAGCAGGTTTTTATGCTGAACGTTATTATCAATTAGACTTGATAAGTGCTCCAGATATCAATAGCAAAATAATTACATACGATAATCAGGGGGGAGCTACTGAGACAACTGCTAGTGCAACTACAGCTTCAACGGATGAAATTTTACTCCATTGGGATTACATCGACGGTTCAGAATATTATGATCTGGAATGGACTTGGGTGGATAGTTATTCTGAAACTAGTCTTTCAAGTGCTAATTCTGCAACAAGTATAGATTTATCTGAAAAGGAGTTTGAACACAACAGTTCAAGAATTCGAACTACTGATCAACACTATACGATTCCACACGTTTTTGCTAAAGGATATTTGATTTTCAGAGTACGTGGAGTTGGAAAATGGCTTGATGAACCAGAAAAAGACCTTTATGGAACATGGAGTAGTGGTGTAAATGCTTCAACAGTATCCGATTGGGATTATATCACTATCACTGAAGAACACGAAGGTGAAAAAAACTGGCAATATCAGTCTACTTATGCTGAAAACGGTAAAAAGAAAGAAGTTACACAATATTTTGACGGAAGCTTAAGAGGTCGCCAAACCGTAACACGTATCAATAGTGATGGTCACTCGATTGTAGGAGAAACCATCTATGATAACGAAGGAAGAGAAGCGATTAGTATTTTACCTGTGCCACAGGATAATCCAGCAATTAAATATTATTCTTCAATCAATAAAAATAGCGCAGGAACAACTTATAGCCACCACGATTTTGATTGGGAAGACGCTTCAGCTTCAACATGCGCACCAGATTCAGCAACACCTCTTTCTGATGCTTCTGGAGCAGCCTCATATTATTCTGTAAACGGTTACGACCCGAACTCAGATCAAGAGTGGCAACAATATGTCCCAGAATCGGAAGGATATGCATTTACTCAAAAAGAGTATACTCCCGATAATACGGGTAGAGTGCGCAGGGAAAGTGGGGTCGGAAGCACCCATAAAATAGGTTCTGGACATGAAACAGAATATTTTTACTTGCAACCTTCACAGGAAGAGCTCAACCGATTGTTTGGTTACAAAGTAGGAAACAAGTCCCATTACAAGAAAAACATGGTGATCGATGCTAATGGTCAAGTAAGTGTATCTTATCTTGATCCACAGGGAAATGTTGTTGCTACAGCAATGGCAGGAAATAACAGCACAGATTTTAAAGCATTGGACAGTGAATCAGATCCTACATATCACGATCAAACAAATACCGATTTACTTAATAAACTAAATGCAAATGATCCAGATACTAATCAGGACGATAATACGCTATATTCTACTGGGAACTTTGGCTCCAATAAGGATGCCTTAAAATTAGTTACACCGCTTGGTGTTACAGAAGACCAAATTCCTTATACATTTGAATATAATGCATTTCCTGAGGTCTACACCGAATCGTGTGAAGGTGTTGCAAATGTTTCTTATCCTTACGTGTACGATTTAACACTTACATTAAGGGATGATTGTGGTGAAGATTTATTTCAGGAAGATTTTGAGCTAGTAACAGTTGGAGAAGAAGAAATCGGGGGAGCAGTAAATAGTTTTTTAACAGGTCCGATATCAGAAACGGTCGACTTATCTAAAGGTTCTTATACTGTTTATAAAAAACTGAGTGTAAATAAGGAAGCATTAGAAATCTACACGGCGGATTATTTAAGTGAAAACAATGCTTGTTTATTGCCTTTTGAAGACTTTATCCCTGCTGCTGATGATGACCCCTGCGCTTATTCCTGTGATGATTGTTTAGATGAGCTCGGATCCCTTGATGATTTTAAATTGCGCTGGGCTGTAGATTCATTAGGAGAGTATGCTGCAATTCAAGATCTAGGTGGATCGGCTCAGTATTATCAGAATATTTACAATACGCTTGAAAATGAGTGTGAGGAAAAATGTGAACCAACAACCAGCTGTGAAGCTTATAAACCAATGCTAATGAATGATGTTAGCCCCAACGGACAATATGCTAGTTTAGTAACTGGAACTCCCAACAATGTGAGTATTTTTTCTTCAGGGGTATGGAAAGGCTCTGACTTTCAAGGTACAAGCCCAGCAAACCAATATGTAGACGAATATGGAAACGCAGCAATGGTACAAGCTTATCCTATAATAAGTGGTAGCGGCTATCAAATGTCTGCAAATGGAGAGCCTTCTGAAATGGTGGAACCTTGGCAGTTAATAGAAGCTGATTTTATCACATACTTCCAACCAAGTTGGGCAGAAGCACTCATTGAGTATCATCCCGAATATCCACTTTATGAATATGCTACGGCAATTTGTAACGAGGAAGATGATGTACAAACAGAACCTAGTGGTACTATATCGCTTTCGAGTGATAACTTTGATTTTATTGTAAGAGAACAAATCACAGATTATGACTTAACCGATCCTAATAATAATCAACATGCGATCGATTTTCAAACTGCAAGACCTATTTACGATAGGGATCCGTTTTTTCAACAGACTTATAGTGTACATCCGGCTAACAGTTCAGATCCGAGTTTATTAGACTTGACAATTTTAAAAAAAGGTCTAATGGAGGAGGCCATAAATGAGTATAAAAACACAGGGATGTCAATGCTAAGGTATGCTTATAAAACAGCGCTTCATGGAAATGACCTCTCTGTTGGAGAACCTGCGGTAGACTGGAATGATGTAGCTGCACTGCCTTCGGAGAAACAAACGCTGGTTTGGGAAAAATACAAGTTCTATTATTTATCCTACAAAGGACAAATCAATCAACTCTTAATGGATTATTATGGGTTTGAAGCAGGAATCTTTAACGGATGTATCGGTTCAGGTTCTTTTGGAGTAGACGTGCTAAATAGTTTTGTAACGGCTCCTCCTTCCATTTATGCTAGCATAATGCTTCATGCCTTTAATCTGTGGACAAGCTCAAACCCATTCGATAATTTCCCTGATGATCTTTGCGATAGTGAATTTGACGATAAAGAAATTCGAATTATTCGTTACGATGCACTCTATAATTCTGGAAGTAGTGATGATCAGATTTTAACACAAACTTCAACAGATGCAGATTACGGTCAATTACAGCAAACTGGACTCTGCCCGCTCACTGTAGATATTGAACGCTTACTCAATGCCTTGGCGGAAGATGACTTGCTCACTACTACTAATACTTCACAGGCTGATGTGCCAGAATTTGTCCCTGATCTTTATGAAGCTTTTATGGGCATTAATCTTTTTAATCAATATAATGGAAATCCGTCTGCAACATTTAACAATGTTACCATTACAGGGACTTCTAATCCTCCCTCTTATCCTACCTCTTTGGAACTCAATTTTAACAATACACTTGATGATGCACAAATTATTTTATCAGCACCTACAAATGCTTCAACTACATTGGATTGGGATGATTATGAATCAGTTTGGGAAGTGACCTCCATTGAGGGGAGCTACCCTAATGGTGGAGCTAATAACGAAACAGAAGTGCTTTTAACAGTAGTTGAAACTGCAACGCAAATAACCGCAGAGTACACAGCTTCTTACACTGTTATTAATGCTGCGACTACTGAAATAGCTTCTTGTGTAGACCTCCAAGATCCTAACAACGATCCTAATTGTAAAAAAGAAGAAGAACTCGAGGATGATCTAATTGCTTTGATACAGGCGCAGGTGCAGAATAATACATTTAACTCAACAGGGATAAATATTGAAAATGAAAGTTATTATCAGGGTTCTATATTGAATGATGTTTTAGGTCTTTCAACTCCTGTGGATTGGAATGGACCAAATGCTAGTGGTGGAACTACTTTTAATATTGAAAATTTTGGGAGAAAGTTTACTTTTACACTTGATGCTGGGCAAAGTTTCCCAACAGGGAGTTTTATGATCACTTCACTGGATTTAATCATCAATAATTCTGTGAGTTTTGAAGGTGAATTTTATATCAATGCCATCGATGACACAGGTACCCCCGTAGAACTGTCAGGAAATTATGAATTAGAACAAAACGGATCTAGTGGAATGGAACTAATTGGAATAGATGTCAGTTGCTCATGTAAAGAGGATATAAAAAAGGAAATAGCTAGTAATTTTGAATCTTTATTCAATACAATCCTTCCAGTATATGATGATTCCGAAGGAATGCAACCTCCTTCGTTATCCAATATCTCTGATATATTACATGGAGGTGTTGAATTAGAAGTTCTAGGAAATGGGGGATATAACTTTGAACCTGCAAATGAATGTTTGGAATTTGATATGGGCATGGATCTAGCAGATAGTAGTTGTCTTTTTTGTAAGCCTGAACACGATAGATGCCTTCAATTAGAAATATGTGACCCTACTTTAAATGGGAACGAAACCATTGAGTATATTTATAACTTAGAGCTCATTACTGAAGGGTATAGATTTACACTTTTAGCAAAACTAAGTAATGGTGAAATATATGATGGTGAAGCTTTTTATAGATGTAAAGAAGGCTTCCCTGCTTGTCAAGATTGTGACCCACAGGCAGCAGTACAACAACCAATTAGCTGCACAGACGCTTTTGATGATTATGAAACTGAAATGGAAAGCCTTTATAATATTACAGGTAGTTCATCACCTGAAGAGTTAGAAGTTTTTCGTAATGAGATATTAGTTCCGGACACTTTCTTTTGTCCTTCCTCTTACTCATACATTACAGAAGCATACATCTATTATCTAGGACAGTTTAATATTACAAGTCCAGAGCAAATGAACTACATCACTATCGGCGATTTTGGAAATACATACTTGGGTTATTCCAACGATTTACTGATGGATGCTGTAGATGATTATGTACTTGATGTTGCTTCTGATACTTCTGATCTATCTACCTATCAAGATTGGAGCACGTATATGAGCACCACTTATTTTGAAGCCAATGAGGATATCTGTCCAGCAATGATGCCCGATCCATTTATCCCAGAATTGGACTTAAACATTGCACCATGTGATCTTTGGGAAGATAATATTGATCAGGTGAATGCTTCAAATCAGCATGATATTTATATGGGACAAGCCGAAGAAGCTTTTATTCAGGCTTATATTCAGGGAGCAATGGAAAGCGTTGTGGAAACATTTACTGAAAATCATTTAGACAAAGAATATCACTACACGCTTTATTATTACGATAAAGCTGGAAATCTAATTCAAACCGTTCCGCCTAAAGGAGTGAAACGCTTTGAATTTGATGCTAGTGGAACCCCTATAGTAGGAGAAAACGGGGATAAGTCTCAAACACATAGTGCAATTAATGACCTCAGAGCTAATTTTCCCGAACAAACTGACTTGGGAACGTCCAGTGACCGAAAAGCACCCGATCATACCCACAAAACCAGGTACCGTTATAACTCATTGAATCAGTTGGTTTATCAAAAAACACCTGATGGAGGTGAAAGTAAGTTTGCTTATGACGATTTAGGTCGTTTAGTAGCGAGCCAGAATGCAATGCAAGACGATAACGATCAATATAGTTATACTGTTTACGATGGATTAGGACGTGTAGTAGAAGTAGGTGAAATGACTACTTCAGAGGTTTTATTAACAATTACTGCCGAAGGGAAGTTGGTATATGCCACTTTACCGCATACCGATTTTGATGTAAATACTTTAGACTGGGTAAATAATGCGTCTACATCTGAAATTATCGCAAGAGAAGAAGTCACTCGTACTATATATGATGAACTAGCAGGGATCAAAGCACCTTTTGTAGAAAATCCAATCACAGGATCACTTTCTCAAATACTCGTAAGGTCATTATTTGGTGTAGATTATGCCCATGACAATACCCGTAACCGAATTGTTGGGACAGTTTATCAAGAAGATTACGATCCCAATATCAATATTTATGAAAGCGGTATTTTTTATGATTACGATGTACACGGAAACGTAAAACACTTAATTCAAATTTATAATAAATCAGAATTACAAGCATTAAACCAGCATATCAAACATATTGAATATGAATACGATTTAGTAAGTGGAAACGTAAACAAAGTGATCTATCAAAACGGAAAAGAGGATCAGTTCATTCATCGCTATTCCTATGATGGCGACAACCGCATTACCATTGCAGAAACTTCAAAAGATGATTTTGTTTATGAAAAAGATGCCAAATATTTTTATTATGAACACGGTCCTCTTGCCCGAACAGAACTTGGTGAAGACAAAGTACAAGCCAACGATTTTGCCTACACCCTGCAAGGTTGGATTAAATCTGTAAACGGCGAAGAAATAGACGAAACCACCATGATGGGACAAGATGGAAAAACAGCTCAAATTAATGCCTTAGGTGCACGCGATGTGTATGGCTATAGCCTGAGCTATTTTGATGACGATTACGATGCAGCCAATACCGCAATGCTGAACTATACACCTACATCTACCACTACAGGACAGAGTTTGTTTAACGGAAATATCCGTAGTATGGCAACTGCCCTTTCTGATGTAAGTGAAAATAAACTAAAAACTCATCAAACCAATTATCAATATGATCAGCTCAACAGAATAAAGTCCATGGTTGGATATTATCAAGAACTTGGTAACATGGATCAACTTTCGGAGTACTCTTCTAGTTATTCCTTCGATGAAAATGGAAACTTAGATAGCTTAAGAAGGTACGCTTTAAAAATACACGCAGATGGTTCTAGGACATCAGAACTTATGGATGATTTTGAATACCATTACAATGAAACTATAAATAACGGGTTCAATAACCAATTATCAGGCCTTACAGATCACGCGGGATCATCACAATTTAGTGATATAGACATAGATAATTCTATAACCTCAACAAATTATGAATACGATCCCATCGGCCAACTCATTAAAGACACCGATGAAGGCATTGATACAATTAAATGGAAAGTCAATAATAAAGTAGAAGAAATTGTATATGCTTCAGGAAAAGTAATTCACTTTGATTACGACCCCATGGGCAATAGAATTGCAAAGCACATGATAGGCAATAATGACACCACTTCAACGTTTTATATCTTGGATGCACAAGGCAACCAAATGAGTATGTATGAAAGAAATACCGACAATAGCATAGATGTACTCCTTTCTGAGCGCAACATCTATGGTTCAGAACGAGTTGGCCAGGAACAGCTCAGTCAGGTCATGGCTTATGATTCTGAAATAGGTTATGGAAATGTAGGTTTTGATGCCCTTACTATAGATAATACAAATGCTGGACTTTGTAGTACAGGAGGTGTTTTATCCATTATTGAACCAGCTACACCAGTTTATGTATTCGATTATTCAATCAGTGATTATGACGGAGATGGAAATGCAGATTTAACTGTCACTAATAATGCAACTCCATCTACTGATCCCGATTTATTGAATGCTTCGGGTAAAACCACATCTTTTTCTGCTCAAATGACAATAAATACAGAACCAGGAGAACATTATTCAATTTATTTTGAAGTGTTAGATATCAGCACTGAAATAACTGGTTTTGGAGTATTTGACTGTTCAAACAGTGCAACAAATGCGAATATTGTGGTATTAGCGACAGGAGGTTACAGTGTTGATTTCACTGCGACTTCAGCCAAAACTCGATTAAAGTGGTTTAATGGTTCCCCTGATAGTGGTTATTCACAAATTGTATTATCCAACCTTAACATTCAAGGTCCAGGAGATATTCTGGGAACTGGAATTCCTAATTCTGGTCCTTTAAATTACGTGGCAGAGAATGAAAAGGGAGACAAACGATATGAGTTATCTAACCATTTAGGAAATGTATTAACAGTAGTGACAGATAGAAAACTCCCTGAACACGACGGCACGGGAGGAGTAGCTTATTATCTTGCGGATGTGGTAAGTTATAGTGATTACTACCCCTTTGGAATGCAAATGCCAGGGAGATCTCATCAAACTGATGCTTACCGTTATGGCT